>MVZQ01000020.1 GCA_002068435.1 Euryarchaeota archaeon ADurb.BinA087
GGTGACCGCCTCCTGGTACTGGCCGGTCCGGGAGAGGGCAAGGCCCTTCCAGTACAGGACCCTCCGGCTCCCGGGGGACGCCTGCCCGGCGGTCTCAAAGCATTCGATCGCGGCATGGTACTCGTGGAGCCCGCAGAGGGCGATCCCCTTGTTCATCCATGCTGCCGCGTAGCGGGGGTAGACCTGGATCGCCCGGTTCAGCGCCTGGACCGCCCCGGGGTAGTCTTTGAGCTGGATCCGGGCATGGCCGGCGTTCACCCATGCCCCGATATACCGCGGGCGGAGGTCGGTTGCCCTGGTGCAGCAGGCGAGCTCTTCTTCGAACCGGCCCAGCATGCCAAGTGCCTGGCCTTTGCTGTTCCATGCCTCCGCAGACGTGGGATCGACTGCAAGGGCCTGGTCGCAGCAGGTGATCTTCTCATCGAACCGCCCCCGTTTCCCGAGGGCATATGCTTTTTGCAGAAGGGCATCGACCGAGCCGGGCTCCTGTGCAAGCACGAGGTCACAGCACCGGATCTCCTCATCATACTTCCCCATCTTGCCGTAGGCAAAGGCCTTTCCCAGGAGGGCGGGGGGGTAGTCCGGATGCTGCTGCAGGGCCTGGTCAAACCAGAAGAGTGCCTCCTCCTGCATCTTCTTCCGCGAGAGCCGGGTGCCTTCGGCAACAAACGAGGCTTCGCTCCCCTCCCGGAGGAGGTAGTGGTACCTCCCGGGGCTGGTCCCGTGCATCCCGGAATCCGACAGGATACCGGAGGGTTCGTCCATGATATGAGTATCAGGAATAAGGGTGATAAATAGTATTGCTTAAAAAAAGGTGGCTCCGTTCCGGAGAAGGGGACTGATACTTGGTTGGAACAGGGCGTGTCTGGTGTGCATCTTTCATCGATAAGTAGTGATACAAACAACAATCTTCTTCTTATCTGAGATAAGTGGATCTTTTGGGTACACAACTGGGGTTAGTTCGATCAGGGTTCTGGCGCATCTCTAGAGCGGGTATCCATGAAAAGGAGGTGTAGGATTTGAAACACGGGATCGTCGCAATCCTGGGGGTATTCATGGCAGTACTCCTCGCACTGCCAGTAATGGCAGAGACTGAAGCAACGTCAACGAATATGCACCCTGCTGCAGGTGATTCAGGAGGAATTGTCATTGACACACAGACCCCTGTTCTTGATGGAGGGGCTTTTTCGCAGTATGATACCCTTTTTATGCCTGGAGCGATGGCAGAGGTCAATTTAGCGAGTAGTAGTTCCTGGATTTTAGAGCAGGGGGATTACTCTAACGCCCATTATCTCCGGCTTAAACCAGGTGCTAGCCCGGTCTTTGTAAATTGCCCCATTGTCAGTTATGATTCGAAGCAGGGTGGGATAAAACCCCAGGTCAGATATCTTGGCCTGCAGTACAAGACCAGCGGGACAGTAGAAATCTGTCGTATTGAAATGTGGAATGGATACTCACTTGTGAAATATATTGATTTTAACCCCCCGCTTAAGAGCACGGCAGGGTGGTCACTCCAAGTTATTGATCTCGGTGGCTGGTATTGGTTTAATCGTGGATTGACGCCCTGTTTATCTATTCGTAACCCTTCACCGACATATTCCGGAGAAATCTGGATTGGAGGGTATGGGGCCCGGTATGAGTGGTAATCCCCCGAAACCTTCTCTTTCTTAACGACGCTGCAAGACGATCATTATCCTCGATATCACAATCTTCTTCTCTTCGTCCGTATATGGTGGTCTTTGGATACCAACAATTGACAAGTGGATCGTGCCTTGTCTTTGACGTATCTTAAAAAGGGGGTGTAATGAATGAAACGATTAGTAGGAGCAATGTTTGGAGTATTCATTGTTATGCTCTGTATTATGCCAGTAATGGCACGCGAAGACAGCGGAACAGCACCAATGGCTGGTGGGGGGCAATCGGTTGATATTGACACGCAGACCCCTGTTCTTGATGGGGGTGCTTTCTCGCAGTATGATACTGTCTTTTTCCATGGAACGATGGCAAAGGCCAATAAGGGTTCAGTTGATGTTAGTGTTGAAGGGGATTATACAGACTGCCACTACGTTTCACTTTATCCATCAGCTGGCCCAGCCATCATTAATTGCCCCTATGTCAGTTATGATTCGAAGAAGGGTGGAATACAACCCATGGTCAGGTATACCGGCTTGCAGTATAAGACCTGGGGCGCAGCAGAGATCTACGCGGTTAGTGTGTATAACGGACCCGAATGGGTGAAATACATTGATTTCGATCCTCCACTCAAAAGCACTGCGGGCTATACCCTCCAGGTTATTGATCTCGGTGGCTGGTATAGATTCAATCGTGGATTGAATCTCTGTTTATGGACTCAGAATCCGTCAACAACCGCCACGGGGAATCTCTATATCGGAGGGTATGGGGCACGGTATGAGTGGTAATCCCCAAAAACCATCTCTTTCTTAATGACGTTGCAAGACGACCATTATCGTCGATATCACAATCTTCTTCTCCTCTTCAGTATATGAGGGTCTTTGGATGCAAACAATTGACCGGTGGATCGTACCTGTCTGACGTATCCAAAAAGGGGTGTACTGAATGAAACTAAGACCAGTAGCGTTGTTAGGAGTATTCATTGTAATGCTCTGTATTATACCTGCAATGGGGGAAGATCAGCTCGTTCCAGACGAGAGATCAGGGATACCAGAAGGGGGTGTGGGCACGCAAAGCCCGGTCCTCGATGGCAGTGTTTTCACGAATTATGATACCTTCTTCGTTCATGGAACGTTTGCAGAGGCTGCATATGATCCGGATGTTCTTTCCGATTATGATGCTGGTATCGGGCGGATGACCACGATTCAAAATTTAGACGATAGCGGCGCTTATATATACTGTCCTATACCCAGCTATGAAAAGAAGACAGGGGGAGTACAACCACAAGTCAGATATCTGGCTCTATATTACAGATCAGAAGGAACGAATCCAAAGATCGATAATATCCGTATTTATAGCGGGAATACCAGTATCAAGACAATATATTACAGCTCTCCAATCTACTCCGAGGTTTTTACGGTTCAAATTATTGATCTGGGTGGCTGGTATACTATCAATCGTGGGTTGAATATGGCCGTGCATGTCGTTAATACCGATTCAGGTCATGACCGAGCGTTCACTATCGCAGGCTATGGGGCACGGTTTGAGTGGTAATCCCACACTCTGGGTTGCCATCACCGGGCAATCCTCCCTCTTTTTATGACTTATTTTAACGGCGTTTATCGTCGATATCACAATATTCTTCTCTTCGTCCGTATATGGTGGTCTTTAGATACCAACAATTGACAAGTGGATCGTGCCTTGTCTTTGACGTATCTTAAAAAGGGGGTGTACTGAATGAAACGAATAGTAGTGGCAATGTTTGGAGTATTAATTGTTATGCTCTGTATTATGCCAGTATTGGCACGCGAAGACAGCGGAACAGCACCAATGGCTGGTGGGGGGCAATCGGTTGATATTGACACGCAGACCCCTGTTCTTGATGGGGGTGCTTTCTCGCAGTATGATACTGTCTTTTTCCATGGAGCAATGGCAGAGGCCAATCCCTCTTCAATCGGTGTTAATTCTGAGGGGGATTATTCGGATTGCCATAGAATTACTCTCAATCCATCAGGTGGCATAGCCTACATTAATTGCCCCTATGTCAGTTATGATTCGAAAAAGGGTGGAATATATCCCATGGTCAGGTATTGCGGCTTCCAGTATAGGACCTCCGGGGCAGCAGAAATCTACAGAGTTGGAGTGTGGAACGGACCCACATGGGTGAATACTATCGTTTTTGACCCTCCGCTTAAAAACACTACCTCGGACTATACCCTTCAGGTTATTGATCTCGGTGGCTGGTATCGATTCAATCGTGGATTGAATCTCTGTGTATGGACTCAAAATCCGTCAGCGATAAACACTGGAGCTGTCTACATTGGAGGGTATGGAGCCCGATATGAGTGGTAATCCTCCCTCCTTTTTTAAATGGCGATATCTTGTGTACGCCCGCAGGTGATCGTGATTCAGGACTGGATCAAGGCGAATCTGATGCGACAACAACAGGAACCTTAATAATTTCAGTCCATCCATGTGGGTATCTGGGAACAAACTCCCAGACTACTTTCCTTTACGGAAGCTGCCTTGGTCTGAAAGGTTGTATCGACAAATAAGAGGGGTGAAAATGAAACAGCTGATAGTAGCAGTAATCGGAATCCTCATGGTTATGCTCCTGGCCATTCCAGTGATCGCAGAGAACATGATCGTTGATGCCGAAAAGGAGACATTGTCCCAGGATGCGGATACGGTAACACCCATAGCGGGCGGAAGAACTGCAGAACCAGTGCCTTCGGATACTATGTCTGGAGTAGCAGAAGGATCATCAGGTGAGTCGGGGGGATGTGGTATGGACACCCGGAGCCCGGTTCTCGATGGTGGTGCTTTCACCTCTTATGACACCGTCTTTTTCCATGGAACAGCTGCAGAGGCCAATGGCGGGCCGAATGCAGATATTGTGTATGAGCGGGATTATTCCGATGGGCACTACGTCAGACTGAAAGCGAGCAGTTCAGGGTACTATCCTGCGGCCTGGATAGACTGCCCCTTTGGCAGTTATCACTCGAAGCAGGGAGGGATACAACCAAAAGTCAGATATCTTGGTTTGCATTACCGATCTGATATCTCCGGAGCAGGATTCCCGCGAGTCGATGCAATAGAGGTCTGGAATGGATGTTCCCCAATCACGACCATTTCCCGAACACTCTACACCACAGGGAGTGTATGCACGGTTGAGGTTATTGATCTTGGTGGCTGGTATTCCTTCGATCGGGGATTGAACATGTGCGTGCATATCCGGAGTGAATCACCCTATGAAAGGATCTTCCAGATAGGAGGGTATGGCGCCCGGTATGAGTGGTAATCTTCTCACTATTTTTTCCAGCGATAATTTCCCCAATATAGTGGATGCAGAGAGAGAGCGTTTCTTTGTCTTCATCGAGGTTTTGCAGAGATAGCTATGATGCAAATACCACAGTGTTGGTCAGGCTTTCTCCTTGGCGGTTAGGCCTTCTAGGTGGTGATCAAGTTAGCTCACCCCGCGTCCAAAGCATTTTACCGTTCAGCCTTCCCATTTCAGACTATGAGTACCAGTGCTCCCCCTGCAGCCCTGACGATCGCCGGTTCCGACTCCGGGGGAGGTGCCGGGATCCAGGCCGACCTGAAGACCTTTGCCGCCCTCGGGATCTGGGGGACCTCGGTGGTGACGGCCGTCACCGCCCAGAACACCCGCGAGGTGCTCGGGGTCTCGATGGTCCCCGAAGCCATCGTCACCCTCCAGATCAAGGCGGTCCTCGAAGACTTCCCCATCCGTGCCATCAAGACCGGCATGCTCGGCTCTGCCGGGATGATCCGGACCGTTGCGAAGGTCATCCCCCCCAGCATCCCGCTCGTCCTCGACCCTGTCATGGTGGCAACGAGCGGCAGCCGCCTCCTTGACGAGGATGCAACCGCCGTCCTCCTCTGCACCCTCATTCCCCGGGCAACCGTAGTCACCCCCAACATCCCCGAAGCCCTCATCCTCTCCGGCATGAAACACATCACCACCATCCCCGAGATGAAAGAAGCAGGCCGAACCATCCTCGACCTCGGCCCGGACTATGTCGTGGTGACTGGCGGCCACCTCCCCGGCGATGAAGCCGTGGATATCCTGGTCGGCCCCGACACTGAGATGATGCTGAAGTCCCCGAAGTATCCCTACCAGGTACATGGCTCCGGCTGCTGTTTCTCAGCGGCGATGGCCGGATACCTCGCCCATGACTGCTCGGTCGATCTGGCATTCTCGAAGGCGAAAGGTTTCATGGACGGGGCAATCCAGGGAGCAGTGGTGAGCAAGTCGGGGCATTACAGCGTGAGACCGGGGTAGACGTGGGACCTGATAACAGTCAATGCCTATCCCAGTCCTCCTCAACTCACCTGTTAGCCGTACCGCTTTTCCAAGTCAGTTCGTGCCGCCGTGTAAGAAGTAGTTCCATAATTCCAGCTCGATCCGTTCTTGTAGGCATACACGTAGGTATAAGCATCCGACTGGTAATTGTAGGAGAGAATCTTTACCCCCTCTAAGGGAGCATCTTTCTCGGTGACCACTTGGTCTACGTTATATCTGTTTGAATATGCCTTGTTCAGGGTCGGGAGCCCGTAGGGGTTCTCGATGTGTGCCCTCTTGTAAGGATATTTTGCGTCAAACTCGGCAGCGGCCATCGACTTTGTCCCGCCTTCGTAGAAGAAGAGTTTCCCGAATCCATCGAAAATAACCGTCCGCGTTGAATAGCGATTTGAACCCGGATCATAGTCCTGAATCACTTCGCCAACCTCATCATCGGGATTTGGGATGGCGACATCCCCCACCGTGTATTTGGCCGTATAGACTACTGATGTCTTTTCCGGTGAGGCCGTAGATATCTTCAGAGGTTTGGAAAAATCCATGCAACCAGCCGCCAGCAGAAATAATCCCAACATTCCAACGACAACAAGAGCCGGCATAATCCCCTTCATGGTATACAGGCGGATTTTTCCCGGAGGATGACATTAATTGCGGGAGGTCCCGATTATCCTCAACGATGAACATAACCGAATTCTTCGAATGACAGGGTTACCATTTGCCCCCAGTCTTTTGCCACATTCGTGATCTCATTCATCTCGGCCATGAACTTTCACAGGCCGAATATATGTATAGAAACCAGCAAGAGTACTGGTTTGAAGGTGGAACTTCTTATGGCGGTATTCCCAACGTAAGACGATACGGTATCGTCCTCATGGTTCTGCAATTGGTGCATTATTCGAGGTTGTAGCAATCATGAGCACTCTTTCATGATCACAGTGTACCCACCTCTTTTAGCGTGCCCTATGTATCTAGAAATATCCTCAAATACTCCTCTGTTTCAAAATCAGAGCGCTATTAATCGATATTATGAATGTTCGCAGTCCGAACAAATGTATAGAAAACAGTAGGATTACTGGTTTGCACAGTGTATGTCCACACAGATGGACAGTGCTGAAACAGTTAAGGTGGTTTCAATTATGAAGGCAATCAGAAACGAGGAAGAGGCAGTATCCCCAGTTATTGGGGTTATCCTCATGGTCGCCATTGTCGTGATTCTCGCGGCAGTTATCGCGGCGTTTGTTTTCGGCATGGCGGGTACTACATCCACAACCAAGAATGTGGCTGTTACAGTAGCTCAAAACGCAACAGATGTTGGTGTTATCACCATTCAGGGTGGAGCAGATCTAAACAAGGTCACATTGATGGAATATTCTATCAATGGTGGAACTTTCGGGTGGGTAACTGATGCTTCTGGAACAGGCAAATCGGCTCCATATACTGTTGGTCAAATAGTTTATACTTCAAATTCTACATCAGGTGTGGGAACGAGTATCGATAACGCCCGGCTTGTCATTAAGACCGAGTTCGATGACGGGACTGAACAGGTTATCTTTGACCGGCAGTTCTAAATACATCTTTTTTATTTGAAAATGCCTTTGGCATTTTCATCCCGTATGCATGTGTCCTTCGAAGGAATCATGTAGTTTTTTTGGGGTAGCATTCATACTTTCAGAGATTTTAATAGTCAAAAGTACGTGAAAGTGCCGCATAAGACACAATAAAACCATAATGTTGCTATTCCAGACAAATAACCCATCATTTGAAAGGATTGATTGAATTAATTACATATGAGTAAAGGATCCGTGCCTTCAAACACCTCAATTGGAAATGTTGATCCGGAATCTGCAGTATGAGTCCAATTCATGAAAATGGTGGAACTAATGTGTAATTCTCGCCTCCATCAGGAAATAATAACATAATAACCGAGCTAATTGTGAACTGTTCTTTAGTCGTTCGCAACAGGCGGAGTTGTTTATCATTGTAACCCGGATCGAATTGCTAGAACTTGCGGGGATCTATTAGGAACAATTGCGATAATAGTCCCTGACCTCCCTGAACCTATGGGAATACAAGGGATCATTGCCTTGCATACTTTTATAACTCCTCTTTCGGAGAAATCTCCCTGATGTCACCTGTGTCATTGGTAGCGTGTCCTCGCTCCAAGAAAAATACCATGTTTTTACCATTTTTCTGTATCGTCTTCCTGGGATTGATGGTTATATCTGTCAGCGCATTACCGGAAAATCCTGCCATCCTCCAACAGTACATGTTTGGTGGTTCCAAGTTTGATACGGCAATGTCTGTCCAACAAACAGGAGAGGGAGGGTACATCTTTTGTGGGCATACTCAGTCTGAAAACCTTCCTGGCTATCATGGAGGAGAGGCAGATGGCCTTGTTGTTAAATTAAATACTGACGCAGGAACGGAATGGTCCAGATGTTACGGGGGGAGATACTATGAAGAATTTGACTCCATTCAGGAGACGTTCGATGGGGGATACATCCTGGCCGGCTGGACAAGATCTCCGGATGGCGACCTTGCAGACGATTTCCCCGGATATGAGCCCGATAAAGAATTATCCAACCAATGGATTTGGATTGTGAAACTGGATTCAGCGGGTGACATTCAATGGGATGAAGTGCTTTGGACCTCAGGGATTACCCCGGAAGATCATGGACACACGTTGTCAGTGTTGCAGGCAGTGGATGGATCGTTTCTTGTCACCAGTGGGGAGTACGGATCGGATCACTGGTCTTATGCCCACATCTACACATTGGGAAGAGACGGCAAATTATTAAAACATACGAGTATCGGTCCACAAGGGATGAATCCCACCTCTATAAAGCAGACAAGGGATGGAGGATATATTGTCTCAGGGAGCACAGGGAAGTGCTCGACGGGTGCCGATTGTGAAGATGCGGATGCAATCCTCATCAAATTGGACCCGAACTTCAACCAGCAATGGATTGATTCACCCCGTAGGGAAAATAGTGATGAATATTTCTATTCTGTTGAACAGACTCTTGATTCAGGATATATCGCTGTCGGAAAAATTTGTCCTTATGATCCCTATGACAGGACGGTTCTGGTAAGAAGGTACGACTCAACTTTGTCCCTCGTCTGGGAAAAAATCTATCAAGGTTCTGGAATTATGGAGAATGTTGCCGTTTCTGTGGCTCAATCACCGGATGGCAAATATATCATTGGCGGATATGCTGATTCAAACGATGGTGACTTTGGGGGGAATCACGGCGGATGGGATGGTTGGGTAGCAAAACTTGGTGAAGGAGGAACTATCATCTGGCAAAAAAGTATCGGGGGTTCTGCCCACGAAAGATTTTTTTCCATGACCCTGACCCAGGACAATCATATACTGCTTGCAGGAGAATCGCGTTCAAATGATGGTGATCTTGGTTGGACCATCCCAGGAGGAGATGATGCATGGCTGGTCTGGCTGGAGACAGAACCTCCCTCTATTGAGAAGATAATTCCTTCTCCTTACGTTCCAGTGACAGGGAAAACCCTATCACTTATGGCCTATGGGAATGCGAGCCTCGATTGGGAAATCACGGGGATGAAGTGGGAGCTATACGATAAAGAAGGAAAATTAATCGATGAGAAAGGATCTTCGGTTGAATATATCAACCCATATACCTATATAAACCCCGAAGGAGCTTATGGGATAAAGAAAGCAGTATGCACCGTATATGCAAAATTTCTTCCGTCTGGATACACCTACATTTGTGACACCGAAACTTTCAGATTCGGAATATTTTTCCCTATTGTGAATTACCCTGCTACCGACTCTTGGTGGAAAGATGGCTATGGTGATATTGTCATTGTTCCGGATTATTCAATAGATCTCAAAGATAATCCTAATAAAGAACCGAATTGGTTCCTTTATTGGAAAAAAGATGAAGTGATTTCGGGAATTAAGGATTTTCAATATACAACAAAAGGAGTGAGAGGACAATATAGCCCATCAACTAAGACCCTTTTCTTAGGCCTTGGTGCACCCACATATAAATCTCTTAAATTTATCATAAATTCAAGTGGAGGAATTGAGTCTTTTGGTGGTCTAAAATACCTTGACAGTGTAGAAAACACAATAGGACATGAGCTGAGACATAAACTCATTTATGACACCTGGCCAACCTTAACAGCTGCCTCAGATTTTGATGGTGATTGGGTTCCTAATGATTTCGAAAATGGAACTCTCACGACGGCTTGGGAACCTCAGGGGTCAAAGACGATTTGGACGAATAGTGATACCTATAATTTGGCAAATGTCTATAATCATCCAGACTATCGTTCATATGGAGATAATGAATATTTGGCACGGAGAGGAGGGGAGCAAGCTAAAGGCAATTTGAAGAATGATAAGAAGGATTGGTCGAACGAAGGTGCTCTCGCAACTAATCAGAAGGATGCCTTAACTGATAGTTTTGGCCCTGAACCAGACGTCCTTTCAACTGATAACGATTTTGGAAAAAATTCATTATCAATCCTTTCTGATGGAGGGCATTTTTCTGGATTATCAGGCTTTGAGGGGGTATTATCAGAGAGAGGCGTTGATCAGAATGGAAATGGCCTATTCGAAAAGCTTGAGGTAACTGTTGGAATTAATGTAAATGCCTCCTCATTGTATTACATTGATGCCTGGCTTATCGATAACGATGGAAACACTGTGGCAACCAGCTATAATGGGAAATACCTGGCGTCCGGTACCTATCCTATCGCTCTAAATTTTTCCGGGTTTGAAATTTATTCATCTGGTTTGAATGGCCCCTATAACCTTTCAATTGTTCTAAACGGAGGAGGTGACGATTGGGATCTTCTTGAACTTGCCCGGAACGAATCTGCATACACTACCAGTACTTATTCCATTTCTCAGTTTGAAGGAGCTCAATTCGCTCAACCATTTGTGTATTATGATACCGGCATCGATAAAAACGATGATGATATTTACGAATTCCTCCAGGTAAATCTCACATGTACTCTCAATCAACCAGGCACATACACAATCAGTGCATCACTTTACAAGGGCGATGAATTCATTACCTCTGCCTCAACGGAGGCAAATCTCGCACTGGGAGAACAAACAATCGGATTTAATTTCGATGGCCCAACAATAGCTTCACACGAAAAGAACGGCCCATTCACGCTCAGGGAGCTGGTCATTGCGGATGACGAGGGAACCACTCTCAACTACACCCCGATGGCGTTTACTACATCGCCCTACCTGTATACCCAGTTCATCTCCTCTGCCATATCTGTCCAGAGTATTACCGAAGAGGGCTCAGATTTCAATAACGATGGCCTTTACGATTTCCTCACGTTGCACCTTTACCTGAATGTCAATGCATCAGACAGCTACACATTCTTCTCCTGGCTCGTTGATCCCGATGGAAACGAAATAACCGGGTTAAGAGAAGTGCAGCACCTCGAACCAGGAAACCAGCAGATCTGCCTGAACTTCGATGGCCATGCTATCAATCACCATCGGGTCAACGGATCATACCTGGTCTCCCCCCTTACTGTCTATGACCACAACGGCACGGTCGTTGCCTGCAAAGCACCGGCGATCGGCACCAGGGCATATCAGTATACCCAGTTCCAGGGACTGGCACTCAATCTCACAGGTTCTCATTCTGACGAGGGATATGATGCCGATTCGAACGGACGGTATGATGCACTCCAGGTCAGGTTCGGAGTCATCCCTGACAATTCCGGCAGGTTCGTGGCCGGTGCCTGGTTGAAAGGACCGGACGGGGCACTGGTGGAGTATGCCGGGCAGAACGGAACATTCTCTGCAAACGAGACCCGGGAGATCACCCTCGTCTTCGATGGGACGAAGATCTACGAATCCGGCCAGTCCGGGGAGTTTTCGGTTGCTGCACTCTCGATTCATGATCCCGATACCGGCAATTCATTCTTCCAGGAAGAGGCATTCGACACAACCTCCTACACCTATACCCTCTTCGAACAACCAGGTTTTGTTACCGGCACCATCACCTCAACCTCCGGGACCCCGCTCCGGTATGTTAATGTCTATATCGAAGACCAGGATTTCACGGTCACCAACCCCGAGGGACGTTACCGTCTCCGCGTCCATCCAGGGGGCACATATGAAGTCTTTGTCAGACCTCCCGAGGAGTACAACCTCACTCCAACTTCTGCCATGGTCGAAGTCACTCCCGGATCAACAACCATTCAGGACTTTGTCCTGGATTCGAATGTGACCTCTCCCCCCATCGTCCAAACTATCACACCCTCATCGGGGTATCCGGATACTAGTGTTCCCTTCACCATCAGGGGGAGCCACTTTTCCGGTGGCTCAACCGTCCTGGTAAACCGGACCGGCGAGGTGAATCACTCGGCAGCGGTGAACAGGATTGAATGGGGAGAGATTCAGGGGACCCTGAACCTGGCAGGAGTGAATCCGGGACTTTGGAATATCATGGTCATCACCCTCGACGGCAAGCAGGGGATCCTTGAGCACGGGTTCAGGGTGTTTAATCTCTCAATCCCTCAGCCGGAGGCCAACTTTAGCGCGAACGTAACCTCAGGTACGGCACCCCTTACGGTCCAGTTCACCGACACCTCAACCGGAAATCCCCTCTCCTGGCTCTGGGATTTTGATGATAATACCACCTCACAGGAACAGAACCCGGTCCATATCTTTACCGATCAGGGGGCAGCCCCAGGGGAGACGAAGCAGTTTGTAGTGGAGCTCAGGATCGAGAACGAGGGGGGATACGCGACCAGTTCACAAATTATCTCAGTGACCGCCCCATCAGTCTCACCAGTCGCCAACTTCACTCCCTTCCAAAGATCCGGCTCTGCACCACTATCGGTCCAGTTTACCGACACCTCTCAACAGGGTCCCACCTCATGGTACTGGGACTTTGGCGACGGGTCCAATGCAACGGTGCAGAACCCAATGCATATCTACACGACTGCGGGCAATTACACCGTATCGCTCACGGCAGCAAACAGTGCAGGATCAGATACCATTACCCGGGTTGACTGCATCAACGTGACCTGGCATGCCCCCGAGATCAGCTATATCTCACCTGAAAAAGGCGGACAGGGGTCTGATATCAATATTTACATCAGCGGCATGTACTTCCGGGCTGGAGCGATTGCCGGATTGGAACGAGAATCTGCGGTAATCCCCATAACCATTACCGATATCGACCCCTATGGTCTTTATGGAACCCTGATCATTCCTTCCGATGCAGCCCTTGGCGACTGGAATGTCACTGTCCGCCAAGACGGTCTCGTGAGCAACAAGAACGTGGTATTCCAGGTAGTGACCCCGGTTCCTGCGGAGCCCGGGTGGATGTTCAGGGCCGATGAACGGCACAGCGGGAAATACCCGGATGGGTCAAAGATACCCAATAATCTGCTGAACTGGTCGTTTGAAACGGGAGGACCGGTCCGTTCAAGCCCGGTCGTGGTCAACGGGATAGTCTACTTCGGCAGCAATGACGGGAAGGTGTATGCCCTGAATGCGGTCAATGGGACAGAGAAATGGTCATTCTCTACAGGAGGAGAGGTCCGGTCCACTCCTGCAGTCGTGAATAACAGGGTATTTTTCGGCAGCAGTGAAGGAACGGTGTATGCCCTGAATGCGGCAACCGGGTCTCCGCTCTGGAATGTGACGACAGGAGATCCTGTCCGGTCCAGCCCTCTCGTGCTCGACAACGTGGTATTCATCGGAAGCGATGATGGGAAACTGTATGCATTGAATGCAACCACCGGCTCCACCAGGTGGAGTTATCAGACGGGCGGTCCCGTCTTCTCAAGCCCTGCTTTCAACATGACCTACCTGGACTGGATTTTTGTCGGCAGTGATGATGGGCACCTGTATGTTTTCAATGCTGAGAATGGGAATGTTATCAGTACATCATATCCCTCCACCGGTGGTGCGGTCAGATCCAGCCCATCGGTCAGACGTGATACGTCCCAATATTGTGGAAGTGATGATGGCTGGATCTGGGAAACCATGGGAACGGAGGGGATGCGCCCGGCCTTCTTCCTGGGATCTCCGATACAGTCCAGTCCGGCGGTATTCTCGGTCCCTGACCCGGTCTTCCCCGACAGGCTTGTTGTCGGATGCGATGATGGCAACATCTCGATGTTCCGGCTTTACCCCCCGTTCGGCCCGCTTCCGGTACCTATCTGGAAGTATCCCACCGGGGGTCCGGTCAGGTCGAGCCCGGCCGTTGCTCACAATACCATCTTCATCGGGAGCAATGATGGATCCGTCCATGCGATCAATGCATCAACCGGCCTGGGAGTCTGGACTTTTGCCACCGGAGGACCGGTAGCGTCAAGTCCGGCGGTGGCAAATGGCATGGTATTCGTCGGCAGCGATGACGGCACCCTGTACGCCATCGGCAATGATACTCAAGAATTGCCTGCACCCATCGTGATCAGTATCACGCCAGATTCCGGGGTAGCAGACACGGTTGTACCTGTGACCTCCCTTGCGGGACTCCATTTCCAGGAGCATGCACGGGTAAACCTGACCCGGACGGGTGGTCCAACAGTGACCATGACAAACGTCGTAGTCCATCCTGATGGCACCAGTATTTCGGGTGACCTGAATCTGGCAGGGGTTCCCGAGGGGTTGTGGGATATCGTGGTGACGAACCCGGATGGGAAGAGTGGATCCCTGCACGAGTCATTCACGGTGAGAGCCCCTTCAGAGCTCATCGCTTCATTTGTGGCAGATCCCCTTTCCGGCAAGGCACCCCTGACCGTCCAGTTCAATGACACTTCGGTAGGAAATCCAACTGCATGGAACTGGAGTTTCGGTGAGGGGAGTTGGTTCAACACAACCAATGCAACATCCCGGAATGTATCAAAGACATACCTCGCTCCAGGCAGCTACACGGTCCAATTAAGGGTATCGAACAGCGGAGGATCAAACACCTCGCTCCCGGGAACCGCCATTACCGTCACAGAACCTCCCGTTGCCCCGACTGCTGCATTCTCAATGACGATCAATCGCCTGTCGGTCAACTTCACCGACCAGTCTTCGGGTACTCCTCCCCTGACATATGCCTGGGACTTCGGTGATGGGGCAACCACGTCAGAGACATCACCCACCCACATCTATTCTAGTGCCGGCACGTATCCTGTCATACTGACTGTCACCAATTCAGCAGGATCCGACAATGAAACGCAGTCAGTGACGGTCACTCAGGAGAATGCATCAATCACACTCTTGAACCCCAACGGCGGCGAGAGATGGCAGCAGGGCTCGATCCAGACCCTCCGTTGGAATTTTGCCGGTGATCCCGGAACGCACGTAAAGATCGAGGCACTCCGTGAGACTCATGTCCTGGCAACGGTCACCTCCAGCTACCCCATTGGATCGGGGGGGTCCGGCTCCTACAACCTGACGTTCCCCTACGGAACACCACTCGGATCGGATTACTTCATCCGGGTCACCAGCACGAGCAATGCAACGTACACCGATACCAGCGACACCCCCTTCTCGATCATTCCCCCCATCACGGTTGTCTCTCCGAATGGCGGTGAAGACTGGCAGCAGGGAACCACCCATACCATCAGATGGGACTATATCGGGAATCCTGGACCAACCTTGAAGATCGAAGCACTGCGAGGGGACACGGTCCTTGCGGCAATCTCCCAAGGGACCCCGGCTGGTATAGGAGGAACGGGCTCAATGAACCTGACATTGCCCATGAACGCTCCGCTTGGAACGGACTACCGGATCAGGGTCTCCAGCACCAGTAACGCAATTTACACAGACACAAGCGACGCACCATTCAGGATCAGTGCGAATACCGGTTCATCGATCGAACTGGTCGCACCGAACGGTGGCGAGAACTATGTCCAGGGTTCCCTCCAGACCATCAGGTGGGAGTATACAGGCAACCCGGGATCAACCGTGAAGATCGAGGCGCTGAGAGGGGAGACGGTTCTGGCGACAGTAGCCTCCAGCTATCCAATAGGAACTGGAGGAACAGGTTCCTTTAACCTGACGTACCCCTACAATACGCCCCTCGGCTCCGACTACCGGATCAGGGTCACCAGCACCAGTAACCCGGCCTGGACCGACACGAGCGATGATACCTTCACCATCATACCGGCAATCACCGTAGCCACTCCCAACGGTGGCGAGCATTACCCCATTAATTCCATCCTCCCCATGAGTTGGACATACTCCGGCAATCCGGGATCCACGGTAAATATTCAGGTAATAAAAAATACGACCGTCCTGAAAACCCTGACAGGCATCCCGATCGGGACCAGTGGATCCGGATTGCTGAATGTGACGATTCCAGCCTCCACACCCACTGGATCTGATTACCTGATCCGGGTTTCCAGCACCAGCTACCCCGCCTGCTTCGACACGAGCAATGGGATGTTCACGATCGGTGCACCGGGGTGAGGGAACGTCAAAGGAAAACAGGACCCTCCATTTTTCTCTCAAAAATAACGTGCGATAAGGCGGCCCCCCTTCAATGCCCCAATTCCCCGGGAAGAGAGGTGTGCTCACCATCATCTCCCTCACCTCATTGCCATCCGGCCCTTCGGGTAAATCAAATATGCCTAACAATGCATTAATGTGGAACAGAAGTGGGTGGCAAAGGTATATTTCCAGGAAAAATGGTTCCTCTGCTTATGACACAGGACGTAAGTTTCAGCGAGCGGAAGATACTCGCTAAGAAAGGCGGGAAAGTATCGGTCGAACTATTGAACCCTGCTGCCAGGAAAGTTGCAGTTCAGGTGAAAAAACTCGGGAGCCCGGCCTTCCAGATAGCAAAGAAAGATCTCATGATCTCCCTTGCACCAAAGGGGGAGCATAAGATCATCGTCAAATTTGAACCGGACGAGGTGAAAGGATGGCCGATCGCGAGGAATGTGAAACACAGTGGATTATTGCAGATCTGGGACAAAGCAGGAAAGCGGTTGATCGATTCGGTCGTTCTTGAGGGGAGGGGTCCTGCATTCGTTCCTGCTCTGCACTGCCTTTCCACCTCGATAAAAAAGCCCCGGAAACGAAAAAGCAGGAGCCCCCCGGAGATCTTCCTGGAGACCGTGATACCAGGGACGAGCCTTGCCGTCAATACCGGGACCGTTGAAGTGAACTGGAGTGTCGATGGGGCCGATACCATCTATCTAGGGCAAGGATATCCGGGTGCTGAAGTGCTCCCCGACAATACAGTCACCGATTATGCAGGGTGGCATGGCCCCCCCGAGTCCAGCGATCATGGATCGTTTTCCTACACCCCGGGAGGCTCAATTGGGGTACATGTCATCGCACAAAACGGGGATGGGAATGCAGAGAAGAGCGCGATGATCTACCAGGAGGCACGGCTTGGCTATCATGATGCGACTACTCCGGCTGGGGGTAGCATTTACGAAAGCGAGGTGGCAAGCCTCCGGGGATATCTGGATACCATCGAGGCGCTCATCCGGACCAACCGGCTGGTGAACCTCGCTGAGTTCATTGGACGATGGAATGCTGCCGCACCATCCGGTGCCCGACTCCCCGCCGAATTTGACGATATGGAGTACCTCACCGGCCCGGTGGGAACGGGAACCCTGGCCGATGATATGATCACCGCCATGCGGTCAATGCTGATCTATCTCAAGCCCTACACCCTTCCCCTTGGCTATCGGCCGGGATCCGTCACGGATCCCGAATTCCATACCCTGTGTGAGTCCTATGGGTGCGGGGGAGGGACGTGTACGGTCTATGGGCATACTATATGGCGGAGTTCCCATCCCGACCGGAGCTGGGTAGGGATCTGCAAAGAGATCGGTGCGGATGAACTGACACTGCTCCACGAGCTGTATCACTATACTACCCATCGTGAAGGCCCTCTGGAAGAGGCCAAGGCAGTTGCCGTCTCATGGTGTTGTTTCGATGCCATCCCCTTTGATTAACATTCCTCCTTCCCCCATTTTTTTTCGTTCATTCAATATTTTTGAGCAGAGGTCTGACCGCCGTGAAAAGGCTGACAGGCATCCCGATCGGGACCGGTGGATCCGGATTGCTGAATGTGACGATTCCAGGCTCAACACCCACCGGATCTGATTACCTGATCCAGGTTGCCAGCACCAGCTATCCCGCCTGCTTCGACACGAGCAATGGGACGTTTACCATCAGTGGAACATGAGAGTCGGATGAGAGATTTCTGATTTTTTTTTACCATCTTTTTAAAAGAGGGGGGAGGAGGATCTCATTCCCTCCTCAACGGCAAGCGGGGAACCAGGCACTGTGTCGCGGTCCCTGGATATCTGCAGGCTCCGTCCACTTTTCACGCTTATGGTCAACTTCTCCAACAAAGGAGGGCGCCAGCAGGTCGGGACCACCATGGAATTCCCGGGCTAAATAAGCCAGATTCAGGCCAGTGACCATGGAGGGAGCCTCTCTGTATGGGGAGCGGCGTGCCAGATTCTCTTTTACCGTTCGGCTCCCCGTCCCGGAAAAAATAAGAGGAAGGCGTTCCTATTCACATTATTAAAAGAATTCAGCAGCAATTCTCTAAACCAGACACAATGGGGACACGATGCTGACACTCTCGTATATCATCACAATCCTGCAACAGCACAAAAAGACACTCCATGATCGCTATAAAGTACAGCGGGTCGGGGTGTTCGGGTCGTATGTACGGGGAGATATGCATCGTGGGAGTGATGTCGATGTGCTGGTTGAATTTTTTGAGCCAGTCAGCCTCCTTGCACTCGTTTCACTAGAGAACTATCTATCCGAAATCCTTGGGGTCAAGGCAGATGTGGTCCCAAGAGAAGATATCAGGGTCGAACTAAAGGACAGGATCATCCGGGAAACGGTCTTTGCATGAGGGAGCAGGAACGGAACATCATTATGTTTCTGCACGATATTCTCGATACTATCGATCGGATTGACCAGTTTGTTGCCGGTATGGATTATACAGACTTTCACCACGATGAAAAGACACGTTTTGCAACAATTCAGTGTATTGAGATTATTGGAGAAGCGGCAAAACATATTCCGCCACAATTCCGGTCCCACTATCCTGATATTCCGTGGGTTGATATTGCCGGAATGAGAGACAAGCTTATCCATGCATACTTCAGTATCGACTCCTTAAAAGTATGGAAAGTGATCAAGGAGGATATCCCAGAACTGAAACCGAAAATAGCAGCGATACTCGAAGAATGGGAGTAATGGTTCGTCCGAAAAGCCAAAGCGTGAGAATCAGGATTACGAATGATGACCCGCATCGGGAACGGGTATCACAGAGCATTCATGACAATCGTGCACGTGATCAGCAATTTTTAAGCGATAATCCTTTAAAATTACTCGAATGATATCAAGGAAAAAAATCCTTGAGAGGGAATACGAATCGATCGTCACAGGATTACCTAAGGCCACTCCGCCTTCCTGTCCCCGATCTCCCTCCTACCCCCCAGTACCAATCTCACCAGACCAGATTCCCACCAAACCCTCCTACCCTTCTCTCATGCCGATGCACTGATGGTAAACGGCAGATCGCTCACATCAGTGCAGGCAGCATACGCAGTACTGCTGACCCGGATCCTGTAGTCAGGTCCCGGGGGGGTTGAAGCGGGAATGGTCACATTCACTGATCCCACTCCCCCTGTGCCAAGGGGAATGCCGGTGAGCGTTTTCACGGGGGTGTTGTTTTTCAGGACGTCAATGGTCACGGTCGATCCGGGATTTCCCTGGTAGAACCATCGGATCGTCTGCCTAGAGGCCTGGGGCCAGGTCTCTCCGCCACCTGGAGAGTCCAGGTGCAGGGCGGAATCGATCGAGAACGGCCGGTCACTGATATCGGTGTATGCAGGGTTGCTGGTGCTGGTCACCCGGATACGGTAGTTCATCCCGGCAGGGGTAGCATAGGGGATCTTCAGGTTGAATGATCCCGTACCTCCGGACCCGAGGGGGATGCCGGGAATGACTGCCATGACGTCAGAGTCCCGGAGCACCTGGAGGGTTACGGTCGGTCCTGGTGAGCCCGTGTAGGCCCACTGGAACTTCTGGTCGGAACCCTGCAGCCAGACCTCGTCACCGTTCGGGGTCACCACGGTGATCGAGCTGCTGGTGTCGGGACTGATGGTAAACGGCAGGTTGCTCGTGTCCGTGCAGGTGGGAGAGGACGAGCTGAACACCCGGATCGTGTAATCGGATCCCACCGGAGTGTTGAAGGGGATCGGCACGACGAGTGACCCGTTCCCTGCGGTTCCGGCTGGAATCCCGGTGAGGGTTTTCAGGACAGAAGTCCCCTTCCACACCTCGATAGTGACCATGGGACCGGGGTTGCCCTGGGAGGTCCAGCTCATGGGGAGCGGGGAGCCGAGCGGGAAGATCTCATTGCCATTGGGTGAGGTCACCACCAGGGAAGGATCGGCAATGGCGTAGGGGCCATGGCTCGTGTCGGTATAATTGGGCAGGGTCGTGCTGGTGACCCTGATGCTATAATCCGTACCTAGGGGGGTTCCGGATGGGACCGTCAGCGTGAGGGAGCCGTTCCCTCCCTGCCCGAGAGGGATGTCCGTGATACGCTTCACGGTCGTCCCCCCCTTCAAAAAGTCAATCGTTACGGTAGATCCCAGGTCGCCTGCGTACCTCCACCTGATGGTCTCGCTCGCTCCCCGATACCAGGTCTGGCCGCTGGCCGGGGCATCAACCCCAAGATAGGACGGGTCGTAGCCGATGTCGGTATACCCAATCCCGAGTGGATCGGTATTGTCAATCGAGAATCCCGCGATGCTCTTCTCTCCGGTGCTGGTCCTGAACCCATATTCCTGATTGGCTGCCGCACCGATCACAATGCTCCCGAGCACACTGCCATCTGCCCTGAAGAACCGGAACGTAGCGCGACCCCCGTCACTCCCACAAAACGTACCTTGAATTCAGCCTGCGGACAGGGGAACAGGACGGCGATGGATCCTTCCCCGAGGGGCATCACTGTCCGGGTATCCTAAGGGGCCGACACCGAGTATGATCGTGGAATAATAATCGTACACCGCGAGATTCTGACCGGCAGAACCCGCCTGGAGCGACAGGGGGGAGGAGGGCATTCCCGAGAGTACATCAAAGGTTTCGCTGTAGGTCAGGTTCTGGCCGGAGAACCGCTCGGCAAACATCAGACCTCCCGAGGTGACGACCCCGTCATAATTACCATCGGCAAGATCGTCCAAATTTGCCAAAGCAGGGCATGCAACCGTTGCCGCATCCACGGGGAGAACCGAACCGTCCACGATCTCATTGGCTGCACCTCCGGTATATCCACCCCCTGCTGCCGTCAGCGCATCTGATGCACCTGCTGTTCCACAACTCACGACGAGAAATGCGATAAGCATGAATCCTGCGATTCCGGTTTTTAAAAAAACCATAGCTGCTGGTCCCCTTTGTCCAGGATTATGAGCTGTTCTGTATCGGATCATAAATTCAATGCCCGCTCCTGACTCCTGGTACGGCAGGTTCCACAAAAGCTATATCACCCCTCATTCCCAGCACACTGCAAACACAAGTTGGGGGATAGACTGTGTTGTTCGACGATTTTCTGGAGGCGGAACTGTTCTCTCTACTCGCCCGGCCGTGTTTTGAATCATTGAGAGGAATAGACATGAAAATCCAAAGTGCGAAGGAGAATCGATGATGAAACAACAACACAGTCTATCGGTAAGATACTGGCAGCTGATGTGGATCCTGCTCCTGCTCATCGGAGGGATTCCGGCTGTTGCCATGGCCTATGTTTACCAGCCAGACGAGTATGGTGCCCCGTGCTTCGTGGACGGGGGGGCCTGGGACCCGAGCGGGGGGTATATCCAGGACATCGCTAAAGCGACCCTCGGGACTGTTGAATCCTGTGCCTGCAGCGGCACGCCGGGCTGCACCTGGGACCCGGACCCGGCCAACAACTCGGTCGAGTTTAAGAATGCTGGAAAACCGTACTACCAGATGACCCTGGACTGCAACGAGCCCTTTGAGGCCTATTCCATGGCCTGGACGCTTGCCAATACCGATTGGGATCCCCCACAGGGTCGCGGGGAATGGTGCACTGAGGCGGTCTCGTACTGGCACAAGCATGCCCATATCCCGTACGAAACCGGCTATGGAGAAGATCCGTCTGACTGGGCCTGGCTGGTCACCGGCGCCCCTGACCTGGTTGACTGGTACAGGGCCCAGGAGGCGCTGGCTGACGGAAGGGGACGGTTTATCGAACATGATGAACTGAGCTATGATGATATCGAGCTCGGGGTGAATGTCCCGGTCCCAGGGGCCTATGTCCCCATCCGTGGATATTATACCGCGAACCATACCTGGAAGAGCTGGCGTGATACCGGCCACAGCCTGATTGTGGACGAGATGTGGATCTACCAGGATGCACTGGGGGAGGTATGCCGGATCGAGGTGACCCTCCTGGAAGGGAACAGCGGGGACATGGTGTGGAACGCCCGGCCTGCCTGGACTGACATCATCGACCTCACTCCTGAAGGGAGCTCATCTCTCGGGAGCAAAGAAAGGAAGATCTACGGCTTTGGCATCGACCTGGATGAGGACGGAAAGCCCATCTACGACCCTGACCGCCTGCACTATGTGACAGACCCAGGCGTCATCTGCACCCGTCTCCTGAGTCCGGTTGCCACCCTGGACCCCTTCTGGGATGAAGACCGGTACAAGAGGCTGGTAGACTATGCCAGGATTATCGATGAACATGGCGGCCCCGGCATCACCTCTACCAGCATCAAGACCGGTAACCGCCTCCCTGATGGTAGTAAAACGCAATGGTACTTCCCGGCGGGGCTGAAAGAGGAGGTGATCACGATCGACCTTCGCGATGCCTACCCGCTCCCGCTCCAGGGCATCGAGTTCAGGTGGAGCAACGATACGTATGTCCCGGAGAAGGTGGAGTACTCTGTCCAGTTCGCCGGGGAGAAAGGGGAATACCAGAATGCCGCGATGCCGAACGTGACCATTCCCACCGACAAGGTCAATCCTCCGATACCATGCCGGTTCGATCCGGATGGCCCCGTCAAAGAAGTCCGGTACATAAGGCTGGTATTTCCTGAAGGGACGTTTCCAAAGGATGCTACGCTGCACCTGCTCCGGCTCTGGGTTGCTTCCGGGTATCCTGACGATGCCGATGACCCGCACGATGATACTCCCTCTATCACCGTCACCTACCCCAATGGGGGCGAGATCTGGAAACAGGGATCGGCACCTGACCTCCGGTGGACCTCTACCGGGGACCCGGGGCCGACCGTGAAGATCGAGGCACTCAGGGGATCAGCGGTCATCGGGACCATCCCTGCAATTCCCATTGGATCGAACGGTTCAGGAGAATACACCCTGAAGGTCCCCTACAATACTCCTCCCGGGAATAAATACCGGATCCGGGTCACGAGTACCGATACTCCCTCAGTCACCGATACCAGCAACAACAACTTCACGGTCATTCCAGCCCTCACCCTGGCAGCTCCAAACGGTGGAGAGGTATGGCAGCAGGGCTCCACCCATGCGATCAACTGGACCTATTTCGGCACTCCCGGGACAACGGTAATAATCGAGGCACTGAAGGGCCCCATGGTAGTCGGGACAATCTCCAGTCCTGTTGGTTTTGGCGGGATAGGATCGTACAATCTGAAAGTCCCCTGCTGTACCCCTCCCGGGACCGATTACCGGTTCCGCATCACGAGCTCCAGTTATCCCGGATGTACTGATGCAAGCGATGGGAATTTCACCATCAGTTCCGGCATCACGGTGGCAGAACCAAACGGTGGGGAGAAATGGCTGAGGGGATCTCCCCAGACCGTCCGATGGTATTATACCGATGAATGCGGACCAGCCGTGAAGATCGAGGCACTACGGGGCACAAAGGTCATCGCAACCATCCCCAGTGCACCCATCGGATCAGGAGGAAAAGGATCGTTTGATCTGAAGGTGCCGTCCACCACCCCTCTCGGGACCGACTACTGGTTCCGGGTAACCAGTACCAGCTGTGCTTCTTCAACCGATACCAGTGATGGTCCATTCGCGATCGTCGCTCCCGTATGACAGGAGGAGGGGGAAAAAGACCCTCAGGTGAAGGGGTCCCTTCCCCCTGTTTTCCCGGGAACCTGCCTCCGGCAGGTTCATCCTTTCTCCCCGACAGGACGGCGGTCATCGGTTATTCCGATGAAACTGCCTCCGGCAGATACTTTGCGTGGTGTCCCTCCCGATACTTATAATCGGGAGTCCACTGCTGCTCTTGAAGAACGATGAGGAAGATCGAGCCCTGCAGGGAAGCACAATCACCCCACCTGGTTGAAGAATACCACAACATACTGGAATCCTATGGCTCCATTTCCGTTGAAATCAAATGCGGAGACGGGCTCGTTGTCTCTTATCCATTCTACCTGCTGGAAGAACAGGACGACATCCCCAAAACCGGTGTAGCCATTCCCGTTCATATCCTCGTATAATCCGTCATGATCGGAATCGATCGGAGGAATTGCCTGGCCGGGGAGTGGCACGATCAGCGGGGGCAGGGTGATCGTCACCCTGATGCCCGAACCTTCCAATGAAATATTCCCTATACTCATCCCCGTCAGCGAACCATCGTACCGGCTTGAGTTCGGGGTCGTATCCGGCCCGAACCGCTGGCCGGGATAATAGAGGTCAGCGGGATCCCAGTTGTTTCCGATCGAGCAGGACTGTTCCAGTTCCTCGAGTCCATCAGCCTCCATCAGGCGCACCAGCTTATGGGGGGTTTCAGAGTTGTCGCAGGCGAAGATGGTCCCGAAGAGCGGATCTTCCGTGAGGGTGGCATCAATGTGCCAGATAGCAAGGCCGGGGGAGTCCCATGCGGGTTTTTTCAGCCAGTTGTACCACCATATGAAGGAGTCATCATTGCCGACTGCAGGGTTCCGTGCCTGTACCATGAAAAATTCCGAGAATGAACCTTCCGATCCCTG
>MVZQ01000021.1 GCA_002068435.1 Euryarchaeota archaeon ADurb.BinA087
TGGCACGATCCTCTATATCGGGAAAGCAAAGGACCTGAAAAAAAGGGTCAGCAGCTACTTCCGGAAGCGTGACCTTGATCCGAAGACCCGGCTGATGGTCGAGGCTGCAGAAGACCTCGACTATATCGTGACCAAAAACGAGGTCGAGGCGCTGATCCTTGAAAACAGCCTTATCAAGAAGCACCAGCCCCGGTACAACATCGACCTGAAGGACGCGAAGGCCTACGCCTACCTCCAGCTCACCGATGAACCTTTTCCGGCCATCAGGATCGCCAGGAATCCTTCAGGGAAGGGAACGTTCTTTGGCCCCTTCGTCTCGGCAGCCGAGCGTGAGTATATCCGGGACCTGCTCAAACGGACCTTCAGGCTCCGGACCTGCAAAAAACTCCATAAAAGGGGATGCCTCCGCTACCATATCCACACGTGCAGTGCCCCCTGCAGGGGGGAGATCAGCAGCGGGGAGTATGCCGCACTTGTCAGGAATGCCACCCTGGTGCTCCGGGGAAGAACAGGGGAGCTCCTTCTCCAGCTGAAACAGGAGATGGCAGAGCGGTCACAACAGGAGGACTTCGAGGGTGCGCTCGTCATCCGTGACCAGATCCGGGCGCTTGAGCACCTCTCCGACCGGCAGGACATCACCCGGAGAAAAGAGGGCGACGAGGATATCATCAGCTACCGGGCCTACCAGGGAACGGTGCACCTCATGCTCTTCAATGTCTACCGGGGGACACTGGGGAACAAGAGCGAGTTCTCGTTTGACGATCACCCGGATTTTTTTGAAGAGTTCCTTGTCCAGTACTACTCCGACAACCCGGTACCGTCCGAGATCATCCTCCCCGAGCCGATAAGCGAACCTGTCGTGGAATTCCTCACCCTTTCCCGGGGAAAGCGGATGACCGTGACGGTTCCGAAGATGGGGGCAAAGAGACGGCTCCTCGACCTTGTCGAGAAAAACATCGAGACCGTGTTCTATGCCGGAGAGGTGCGCGTGATGGAGCTCCAGGAGGCGCTCGGGCTGGATTCTCCACCGGAGGTGATCGAATGCTTTGACATCTCCCACCTCTCAGGATCCTCGGTGGTGGGATCCATGGTCCGGTTCAGGAATGGAAAACCGGAGAAGAAGGATTACCGGCGGTTCAGGATTCGGACGGTGGAAGGGATCGATGACCCGAAGGCCATCGGAGAGGTTATCAGCAGGAGATATTCCCGGCTCCTGAAAGAAGGGGTACCGTTGCCCGACCTCGTCATGGTTGATGGCGGACGGATGCAGCTGTCATCGGCACTGGCAGCCCTGAAGGAAATCGGTGCCGGCATCCCGGTCATAGCGCTCGCAAAGAGCGAGGAGCAGGTATATGTCCCTGGCAGGACCACCCCGCTGGCCTTGTCCCGTAAAGAGCAGGGATCCCTGTACCTCCAGGAGATCAGGGATGAAGCCCACCGGTTCGCGATCGCGTACCACCATCTCCTCAGGACAAAGGAGCTGATCCGATGACCGGGTTCGATCTCAGGTCCCGGTTCGGGCCGGCAGGCTCACAGCCGGAAGCGATCAGGGAGCTTGTCGGAGGCCTTGACCAAAACGAACGGTTCCAGACCCTTCTGGGCGTGACGGGTTCCGGCAAGACCTTCACCATGGCGAATGTCATCAGCGAGGCGGAGCGGCCGGCTCTGGTGATCGCTCACAACAAGACCCTGGCGGCCCAGCTCTGGAACGAGTTCAGGGAGTTCTTCCCGAACAACCGGGTGGAATACTTCGTCTCGTACTATGACTATTACCAGCCGGAGTCATACCTGCCGGCAAAAGACCAGTACATCGAGAAGGATGCCCAGATCAACCCGAAGATCGAGATGATGCGCCTCTCCGCAACAGCCTCGATCCTCTCGAGGAGGGATGTGATCGTGGTCGCCTCGGTCTCCTGCATCTATGGGCTCGGCCGTCCCGAGCACTACCGGAACATGGGGTTCGAGCTGAAGGTGGGGGATACCATCTCCCGGAAGGAGATCATCGGGCACCTTGTCGCCAGCCTCTATGA
The DNA here is from genome assembly GCA_002068435.1 of Euryarchaeota archaeon ADurb.BinA087. Taxonomy (GTDB): domain Archaea; phylum Halobacteriota; class Methanomicrobia; order Methanomicrobiales; family Methanospirillaceae; genus UBA9949. The sequence goes on from MVZQ01000021.1 coordinate 2,031, forward strand.
GCGGAACGAGATCGAGCTGATGCCCGGCAGGTTCCGCGTGAAAGGGGACACGATCGACCTCATCCCCGGGTATTTCAACAATATCATCCGGATCGAACTCTTCGGTGACCAGATCGATCGGATCGCCGAGATCGACAGGAATTCCGGGGAGACGAAAGAGAAGATGAAGTACTTCTACGTCTTTCCTGCCCGGCACTATGTCATTCCCCAGGAGCTCCAGAAGCTGGCACTCCGGTCGATCCAGCAGGAGCTGGAGGAGCGCCTCCCGGAGCTCGGGATGATCGAGGCACACCGGCTCTCCCAGAGGACCCTGTACGACATCGAGATGATCGAAGAGACGGGGAGCTGCAAGGGGATCGAGAACTACTCCCGCCATTTCGATTTCCGCAAACCGGGCGAGAAGCCCTACTGCCTGCTGGATTACTTCCCTCCCGACTTCCTCCTTTTCATCGATGAGAGCCACCAGACCATCCCCCAGCTCAACGGCATGTACCGCGGGGACCGCTCACGGAAGCAGGCGCTCGTGGACTACGGGTTCCGGCTGCCGAGTGCGTTTGATAATCGTCCCCTGATGTTCAGGGAATTTGAACACTACATGAAGAATGTGATCTTCGTTTCCGCCACCCCTGGTCCCTACGAGCTCGCCCACTCCGGCCGGATCATTGAACAGATCATCCGTCCGACCGGTCTCGTGGACCCGGTAGTGGAGGTGAGGACCACCACCGGGCAGACCGAGAACGTGATGGGGGAGATCCGGGCCACCATTGCCAGGGGGGACCGGGTCCTCCTCACGACCCTCACCAAGCGGCTGGCAGAGGAACTGACCGAGTACCTTTCCGGGAGAGGGATACGGACCCGGTATCTTCACTCCGAGATCGATACGCTCCAGCGGACCGAGATCATCAGGGAACTCCGTCTCGGAAGGTTTGACGTGCTCGTGGGGATCAACCTCCTCCGGGAAGGGCTTGACATTCCCGAGGTCGGCTTCATCGGGATCCTTGACGCTGACAAGGAAGGATTCCTCAGGGATGCACGGAGCCTCATCCAGATCATCGGGAGGGCGGCGAGGAATGTCAACTCCCGGGTCGTGCTGTATGCCGATTCCCTGACGGACTCGATCAAGGCAGCGGTGAGCGAGACCGAACGGCGGCGGACACTCCAGATGGAATATAACCGGATCCATCAGATCAGCCCGGTGACCATTATAAAACCGGTCCCTGAAAAGGAAGTGGACCTGAAAGAGACCAGGCATATCCCGAAGAACGACATCCCGAACCTGATCATCGAACTCGAAGCCCGGATGAACAGGGCTGCCGAGAACCTCGAGTTCGAAGAGGCGATACGCCTCCGCGATCGGATCCGCGACCTTCGGGAGCGGGAAGGAAGGTAGGTGTACCGGAAAAGGAGGGGAGGGAGCGTGAGCATGGTGCCGGAAGACATCCTGCCAGATCCAGCAACTGCTCCTGGCTTTTCAGTATAAAAAAACGATCTGAACGATGACCACAATGGAGGGATCGTTTCCATCCTGAAGAACACAGCTGGCATAAATATGGTCAGGATAGAAGCTCGTTCCTGGTTCACTTTTTTTAAAAAAAAGCTGATGGATCCCCCCCGAGAATTTACAGGAAGGGAAGGACGTTGATATAGTTTGTCTTTATCTCCGAGTCAGGTTTCCCGTTGGCATCCCGGATGGTCAGCCTGACGGTGTAGAGGCCGGGTTCGGTAAGGGTGTACATCTGGTCGCCCTGTCCTTCAGAGAAGTATACAATGTTCTTTGCATACTCTTCCGGGTTGTCCATGATGACCCATTCCCTGGTGGCAACATCGCCTGTCGATCGGTCAGAGAGCACGATCGTCAACGGCGCTGAACCAGTCGTGGGTTCCGCGATGAAATCCGCTATCAGGGGGGCTACGACCGTGATGGTCTTCGTGACCGAGTCACTCCCTGTCAGACCGAGCACTGACAGGGTGATGGTATAGGTCCCCGGGGCCGGATAGGTATGGATCGGGTTTCGTTCCGTTGAGATATGGGCGTCACCAAAGTTCCAGTTCCACTTGAGGACATTTCCACTGGAGAGATCGCTGAAAGCCACACTGAGTGGGGCTGTTTGACCCTCGTTGCTCGGCGTGTAACTGAAGTTGGCCTTGATAGGCTGACCTACGACAATATACCCGTTCTTTGTCTCAGTACTGGTCCCGGCCGCATTGCTGGCGGTCAGCTGGACGCCATAGGTTCCTGGGCTCGAGAACACATACACCGGGTTCTGCTCGTCTGAGCTGCCGGAGTCTCCGAACTTCCAGGACCAGCTGGTGGGCGAACCAGTGGAGATATCGGTGAACCGGACTGTCAGAGGACTGTCTCCTGCGGTCCTGTTCGCGGTGAATTCAGCATCCGGTGGTGAGACAAGGACCTCTATCGTCTTTGTGGCGGTATCCGATCCCGCCTTGTTGTACACGGTCAGTTCGACCTGGTACATCCCTGGATTCTTATAGAGGAAGTAGGGGTTCTTCTGATCAGAGATCTGCCCGTCCCCGAATTTCCAGGCCCATCGGTAGGGATCACCATCGGACGTGTCGGTGAACTGGACGAAGAGCGGGGCTGGTCCCGACATCGGGGTTGCCGTGAAGTGTGCCACCGGGGTTTCAACAACCGTGACATACGAGAGTTTCGTAATCTTCTCCCCGACACCATCGCTGTTCAGGGCGTACAGCGTCACACTGTATACCCCCGGGGTGTTATACACATGGACCGGATTAGCCTGGTTGATACCGGTGACGATTGAACCGTCTCCGAAGTTCCATGACCAGATGTAGGGGTAGTTCGTAGAGAGATCAGTGAACTGGACCGTCAGCGGGACGGTACCATAGGTCGGGCTTGCCGTGAAATCAGGAACCGGTGGAGGAGTTGTTATCCTGAACGCATTTCGTAACCCCCCGGTCTTTCCGTCCGGATTCACCACGATCAGGTTCCACTGGCCGAGGGCTCTTCCGTTCAGGTTGAATTCGCAGGTGATGTTCCTGGGATCCATCACCGTCACATTCTCGCCTGGAATTATGTCGGTCCCCATCGTCAGGTTGACCCTTGGAGCGGTCGGTGTGCTTAAGAAATAGGCGCCCGATATCGTGACAGCGACCACCGTATTATTGGTACCCTTCGAGGGCGTGATCCCCGAGACGGTCGGCCTCGGGTTCTCTACAGTGAAGTTCACTGCTGCGGAGGACTGCATATCGGGGTTCATCACAACAAGGCTCCAGTTCCCAAGCGCCGCACTCGTCAGGGGCAGGTCACATTTGAGGGTGCCAGCATTCACATAGGTTACATTGGTGCCGGAGATGGTTGCAGCATCCCTGGTGAGGTGCACTTCAGGAGTTTCCCTGAAGAAGGCCCCGGATATGACCACTGGTACAACGACGTTATTAGCCCCCGATGGCGGGGAGATGCCGGTAATTTCAGGCGCCGGGTAGATCACTTCGAATTCGTCGAAAAGGGTACCTGACTGCCCATCGTCGTTGGTGACAGTGATATTCCACTGCCCGATCTCTGCGCCGGTAAGATTGACGGTGCAGGTGATATTCGCCGGACTGTTCACCACGACATTCTCGGCTGCGATGGTCGCCAGGCCTTTGGTAAAGACGACCGTCGCCCCCTCCTCAAAGCCGGTGCCGGAGAGGTCCGTGATAGTGACGATGCCGGTGTTCACTCCGGTGGCTGGATCAACGGCGGTGGGCTTTGGAGCGGCGGGATAAGTGATAAAGAAGCCACCTGCAAGCGTCCCTGACTGCCCGTCCTTGTTGGTCACCACGACATCCCAGGATCCGACATGGGTATTGGTGAGATTGAAGAAGCAGCCGATTTTGATATCACTTACCATGGTCGTCCCGCTCGCAGGAATCGCGGTCTGCCCCTCCTTTACAAGGGCAACCGATAGATCGGATAAAAATCCAGAACCCTCCACTTCACAGGATACCAGATCATCATCATTCGCCCCGCCCGAGGGATTAATTATGGTCACCGTGGGTGCAGGAGTCAGGATCGTGAATCCGTCCTTGAGCACCCCTGTCTTTCCATCGGGATTGGTCACCTCCACCGACCATTTCCCGGCAGCAGCTCCTGATACATTGACGGAACAGTTTATTCTGGTGGCTGTTACTACAGGATCCTTTCCCTGTATGGTGGATGTACCGTCCGTAAGAACCACCGTTGCACCCTCAAGGAAATCACTCCCCTCCACGGTGAGATCAATACTGTCCTGGTTGTTGATACCAGAAATCGGAGTCACCGATGACACCGTTGGCGGAAGGTTCTCCACAAGGAACGGTATTCCTTCGAGGACCGCTTCAGACCCGTCCGTTGTATTCACCACAACTACAGTCCGGGCTCCGGCCTTCTCGCCATTAAGGTCAAAGAAACAGGAGATCCATTCGGTATTGTAGAAGTGTTTATACTGCCCTGTAATGTTGGAGGTCCCGGCAGGTCCATTGGTCAGAATAACGCTGAATTCTTCCGGGAGTTCATTTCCGGAAATATCAACGTAGACCCAGCCGGTATTGGTCCCATTGACAGGGTTGGTGCCGGTCACATTGAAGGCGCCCGAAACCGGGAGCACCAGCAGGGTGGCCGCCAGTAGCAGAATGACAGTACACATTACCCCTTTCATGTTCATACGAACACCTCAGCATATATGCTTTGTATACATCTCCCAATCATGAAACACAGACTGATTTGGCGCCCAATTCCATGATATAAATGTATTCATCATATGCTCTATTGTAATATATATAAATCTTTCTCAAAAAATCAGGTGTTTTGCGGGGTTATTTTACCATAATACACCTCATTGGATGGTAAAACTTCAATGCAAACGATCTCACTGCGGCATCATGGCATTTCATGACCTGACATGGAATGATTACCTTTTTTCAGAGCCCTGTACAATTTTTGGGATGATGATAATTTCAGCTTAACAAGGTAAACCAGTACACAAAAATAGGAGGATACTTCAATTCCGAATTGCACGAATATCTGCACTTCATTACCCGGAAAACCTCTGGGAAATCAGAATAGTGCATACTCATCAAAGTACAGTCAATCCAGGAAATAACCGAAAAAATATCATATTCAGGATAAATTATTTCGCACTCATGAATGGAAACCAGCTTAACTGGTGCTGGACCTTAACGAGATCCGATAGAAATACCCCAGGAATCATTACGGATCTCCTTTTTCAATACCTGGCTATTGAGTGTATGGTGATACGAAGAAGATGATTGTCAATAAAAAAGGAGTAAACTCGTTCCTGTGTATCACCAAATTGAACCTGCCAGAAAACCAACGGTCATGCCCTCATTGATCATCACTTCTTAACAATTGTTGAGTGCTTCGCTCCGCTGATCCTGTTCATGGCACCTGCGGTCAATGGAGTAAACGATCGGAACTGGTCCAGCATTCGGGCCTCCTTGGCTGCCCCAGTAGTTCTCCTTGGCTCCCAGGTCGCAACAGCCCGGGACAGGAACGTCCATAAAAAAAAAGGTTGCGAGTCTTACCCGTTGTGAATCAGAGTCTGGGTTTGGTCTTGAGGGCTTCAACAAGCAGCTCAACTCCTGCCTCGATATCCCTGGGATCCACGACCTCCACGGGGGAATGGACATACCGGGTCGTGATCGAGAGCGTAGTGCTTGGAATGCCACCCCGTTCGAGATGAATAGCGGTGGCATCGGTGGTCCCGCCTGAACCCACCTCCACCTGGACGGGGATATCACGGGCTTTTGCCGTCTTTTTCAGCCACTGGACCATGGCCCTGCTTGCAATGAGACCCCGGCCGCTTGCATCGACAATCGTGATGACAGGCCCCTTCCCCATCTCGACCGGCACATCATTCTTGTCGATGCCTGGATGGTCCCCGGGGATGGTCACATCGGTCGCGATTGCACAGTCAGGATCGAGGGTATACGCACTCGTCTTCGCCCCCTTCAGCCCGACCTCTTCCTGCACGGTGAAGACCCCGCAGATGGTGAACGGGGACTTTACCTTCTGGAGAACTGAGATGAGCAACGCAACCCCCACCCGGTTGTCAAATGCCTTCCCGGTGAGCCGTCCGTTCCCGAGTTCCGCAACCTCGCGATCGATAGTCCCCGGGGTTCCGACCTCGATCCCAAGCGCCTCCGCATCCTCCCTGCTCGTCGCCCCGATGTCGATGAACATGTCATCAGTCTTCACCCCCTTCTTCCGTTCCTCCTCGTCCATCTTGTGAGGGGGTTTTCCCCCGAGAACACCTGGTATTTTACCGCTTGTGCCATGGAGGATTACACGCTGGTTATAGAGGGTGGGAGCATACCATCCCCCGAGGGTGACAAACCGGATGAATCCCTTGTCATCGATGGACTTCACCATCAGCCCGATCTCATCCGAGTGGGCAGCGATCATCACCTTGAAATCATTCCCTTTCTTTACGGCGATCAGGTTGCCCATCGCATCTTCGTGCAGTTCATCAACATGGTTCTTCAGTTCCTTCCTGACGATGGAAAGCACGCTCCCCTCGCTTCCCGAGAGCCCGTGTGCATTCGAGAGCTTAATCAGCAGATCTTTTACCATGGTTCACTCCCCCACGGCTGCCCGGATTCTCTCCACGGCAGTCTTCAGTTTCTCCATCGACGCTGCGTAGCTGATGCGGGCGTAGTCGGGTGCATTGCATCCGAATGCACTTCCCGGCACGATAATGACCCCTTTCTCCAGGACCTTTGCCAGGATCTCCCGTTTCATCGGCACGAACAGGTAGAAAGCACCCTCCGGGATGGGGAACGAAAAACCCATCTCCCGGAGTGCTCCGTAGAGGTAATCCCTCCGTCTCCGGTATTCATCCCTCATCTGCCGGACACATTCCTGCGGGCCTGTGTACCCTGCAAGGGCTGCATACTGCGATATCGAGCTCGCACAGGCCTGGCAGTACTGGTGGACCTTCAGGCACTGCTCAGTGTACTCCTTCGGCCCCGCCAGGTAGCCGAGGCGCCACCCGGTCATCGCGTAGGTCTTGCTTGCCGCATTGACGGTGATGACATCATCGCTGTACGTGGCCGGGCTGTGATGGGAGGATCCATAAATGAAGTGTTCGTATACCTCGTCGCTTACGACGGTCACCCCGGCATCTTCGGCATACTCGGCAATGGCCTGAATCGACTCCCGGCTCTCCACCGCCCCCGTTGGGTTGCCCGGCGAGTTGATCACGATCAGCCTGGCACCGTCCATCAGGGACTTGGCAGCCTCGATATCGAGATGCAGGTTCGCATCGAGGGGGATTCCCTCCGGCCTGCCCCCTGCAAGGACGGCAAGTGCCCCGTAGGAGACGAACCCCGGATCAGCAAAGACCACACGATCGCCTTCCCCGACCAGCGCCTGCATGACGATGTGAAGGGCTTCGCTCGCCCCGGCGGTCACAATGATCTGCCCCGGATCATACAAGAGGCCGTTCTCCTTTTTGAACTTGGCGGAGAGGGCTTCCCTGAGTTCCGGTATCCCCATGTTGGAGGTATATCCGGTCTTTCCCTCCCTGATGGCCTGAATCGCCCCTTCCTTCACGTGATCGGGGGTGTCGAAATCAGGCTGCCCCAGCCCGAGATCGATCGAATCAGGCCTGGCTGACTCGAACAACTTCCTGATACCGGATATCTCGATTCCCCGGCACCGTTCTGCACATACATACTCCTTCATTCTTGCTCCTTACTCGATGTTCGCATGGCGGTTCTTCAGCTCCTTCTCGTCGATCATGGAGACCTCCATCAGACGTGAGATACAGGCATCGGCAAACACCATCGCTGCGGTCTCAAAGAGAGTACCAAGCGGGGCAAAAGATTTGTGCTCCCCGGTCATTTGCCGTATCTCAAACTCAGCAGTCTCGTCCCTGACCTGGTCTCTCTGGTTTTCGATGATTACGATCACATCTGCCATCCTGCTGATCTTTGAGTCCCGGTTGGAAGTGATGAGCGCAATACGGCCCCCGATCTCCTTTGCCGTGTCTGCAATGTCGGCAATCGTTTTTGTCCTGCCTGAACCGGAGAAGATAACCAGGAGATCCTTCTGCTGCATCGCAGGGGTTATGGTCTCCCCGACCACGAAAGAGATGAACCCGAGGTGCATCAGCCGCATGGCAAATGCTTTGGCAACAAGCCCTGACCGCCCTGCACCCATCACGTAGATGCGCTCCGCACTCTGGATCGCGGAGAGGAAGGCTTCGGTCTCGCTGTCAGAAAGACTGGCCGCGGTGTCCCTGATCTTTGAGGCCATGAGCCGCATCATGTCCTGAACGCTGTGCCTGGTTGCCATTTTGCACTGGAGAATATCACTGCAAACTACATACAATTTCTTATGGGAGGCCCCTTCCGCGGTGAAAGGGATTTATGCCTCTTTCGGGATACTATTCTTTACCAGCTAATCGTGGAGAATGACAGGTAAGAATCTTCCTTTTCCACTACACAGGAATCCCAGGAGCTTTAAGAGTGTTGATGATGCCTGCACCGTGGTATCATAGAGGCAGGGAGTATCCCGTTCCCCCATTGCCCGTTTCGACGACCAGGACCATGAGCAATCCAGGATATAAAAAGATAAGGAGGAGCAGGGATGATGTCGGGACCTGATCTTTCAGCCGTTTTCGCCCGGGAATATCCCTCTTTACTCCGATTGTATCAAGACCTCCACGCTCACCCCGAACTTTCCGGGCAGGAGGCATGGACGTCGGAGCGGGTGGGAAATGAGCTGGAAGCGGCAGGTTTTACTATGACACGGGGGGTTGGCGGGTACGGTGTCGTCGGAGTACTCACCCGCGGAACCGGTCCCGTTGTAATGCTGCGGGCGGACATGGACGGTCTTCCCCTGAAGGAGGAGACCGGTCTTCCCTACACGAGCAGGGAGAAGGCCCGTGATGCCCGCGGGCAGGAGGTGGACGTGATGCATGCCTGCGGGCACGATCTCCACATGGCTGCGCTGATCGGTGCGGCACGGGTCCTCGCGGCCTGCCCTGACTGGTCCGGGACCCTGGTGATGGTCGGGCAGCCCTCGGAAGAGACCGTTTCAGGGGCTGCCCGCATGATCGCCGACGGCCTCTTTTCTCGGTTTCCAAGACCGGATGCTGCAATCGCATTGCATGTCGCCCCTGAAATTCCCGCAGGCACTATCGGCTGGCGTGAAGGGATCATCTCTGCGGGAGGAGAATCGCTTGACATTGTGGTCTGTGGTATAGGGGGACATGCCGCCCACCCGGAACGTGCCCGTGATCCCGTCGTCCTTGCTGCCCAGATCATCCTCGCCTTCCAGACCATTGTGAGCCGTGAAGTCCCGCCCGGAGAACTCGGAATCATCACGGTGGCATCGGTCCATGGGGGAAGCAAGCACAACGCGATACCGGATGAGGTGCTGCTCCAGGTGAACATTCGGTACTTCAGGAAGGAGGTCAGGGACCTGCTGCTCAATGCGATAAAGAGGGTGACAGAGGGGATCGCCAGGAGTGCCGGGATGGCACCCCCGCTCTTTCCCAGGATAACGCTCCTTCCCCAGTCAGTCCCGCCCATGACCAACGATCCCACTCTCACCCGGAAGGTTGCAGACACGTTCATACGATGCTATGGAGAGGACCACGTGCTCCATATCGAACCGGTGACCGGGAGCGAGGACTTCGGCGTCTTCGGGCTTGTTGAACCCCGCATTCCGATCTGCTACTTCCGTATCGGGTGCGGTGATAAAAAATATACCTGCGGATTCCTCCACAGCAGCCGTTTTGCCCCCCCGCCTGAAGTAATCCGGGATGCTGCAGGTGCCCTGGTCGTTGCAGCACAGGCCATCCTGGACGAGGCACCCCCTCATTCGCCGGGCAGGTAGTGCTCGATATTCCCGAACGGCAGGAGGTTTCCCTCCTCGATGATGGAGACCGGGCCATGCCCGCAGCAGACCAGGCAGCCCGTCCTCCCGGCGTGGTAGGATCCGGTGGTTGCCCGGGCGAGCTCCATGAGGTTCTGCCGTTCGGTCCGGGCAATCCCGCTATCCACGTTCACAGAGGTGACAAGGATGACGGCAAGCGTGTTGTACTCGGCACGCTCGGGGGTGAGGTGCCCGAAGTTGATCACGGTATCAGCCGTGAAGAGCACCCCGAGCTCCCGTGAGAAGAGGTAGATCTGCCCGTGCATATGCCCGCCAAGCCCCTCGAGGACAGTGAACTGGTATCCGCCTATATCAATGGATCCGATCACGGGAAATCCTGCCTCCACCTCGCCATTCCGGGTCGCGAAGAGACAGTATTCTTCCGGCGGATTGAACTTCGAGAAGAGGTTGATCATCGTGGTGTAGATCTCTTCGAGGACGGATGCCTCGCTTCTCGAACCGTACGCCCGGTTCGCAGCACGGATAATATCCAGGGTTCCGGGATGCATCTCGGCCGGCACCGGGAATTCCCCCGCTGCTCCGCAGTGATCGGCATCTGCATGCGTGATGACGATACGTCGGACGGCATCCCGCCCGCCCGGGATCACGTTCCTGATGATCATCCCGACATCCCGCGAGTAGATCCCATAGCCGGTATCAACCATCGTGCAGCCCTCGGGAGTGTTGATCAGGTAGACATTGCCTCCGGCAGGTGGCTGGATGCAGGTGAGGGTGATCCCGGCGCTGAGTGGAATGGTCTGGATATCCGCATAAAATCCGTCCCCGGTCGTCCGGGTGAGGGTCCGGCCGGTCGCAAGGAAACTCCCGAAGACCTTCTTCGGATCCTGCCCGAGGTTCATCAGTTCCTGGACCGCATGGTTAATGTCGCCAAGGAACGAGAGGAGGAACGGATCTTCCGATTCCCCGATAATCTCCCGGATCTCCTGGGCAAACCGGATATAAAAGACCGTATCGTCGAGTTTCTTTCCCGTCGTATCATATTCGATGATCTCGATCCGGTAGCGGGTCTTCAGGGTATCGAGCAGTTGTTCTGCTGAACCGTTCTCTTCAAGGCTGACAGTGATCGTGAGCCGGTCAGGGTGGCGGCCACGATCATCGAAGTCGATGTATGAGATGTTCGCATTATGGCGGGTGGTGTGATTCAAAAATTCGAAGAGGGCGCCAGGTTCGTGGGGGAGAAAGACATAAAATTTCAGGATGTTCAGGGGACGGAGCGTGTCTTTGAGGTATCCCATCGCGGCGAGCTCCTTCCCGATTCTCCCGAATGCTTCTTCCTCGCATGATACCTCAAAAAAGACAATATACGGATCGATCCGCTGGTCGAACTGCACGCGGTTGATATTTGCCTTCTCGCGCATCACGGCCCGGGCTGCACCGTGGAGCGCCCCGGGATGGTTCGGAACCCGCGCGATAAACGAGTATTTCGGCATCGTACCTCTCTGTATCTGATGTGTGGCATACGTATTCGATCTGAAAGGACATCTCTCTTCCTGCTGGGAACTCTCACTGCCGGGATCTGTTGAAGGGCTCTCCTCGCCCCCCTGGATATCCTGATAGCAAAACGAAAAGAGCTGGTCAATGAAACGGTTTTCTGGGGAGGATTCCGCGGGAGACACCTGGGCTGATGTATCTTCTGCCAGCTGAAGGATCTATGAAGGGAGTCCCAGGATATGCCGAGAGGACTGCCAGGGAGAAGTATATCTCCTCTTCACCTCAATTCCCCTGAAAAAAGGACATGAGCCTGGTCGAGAGACACGCATGCACAGAAAAACACCTCTGATACCTTCTGGTCACCTGCTCCCGATGAGGATGACAGGTTTTGGTGTTCATGGCAAAACGGCGAGGCCATGTTCGTGTTAAAAGAAGAGCCGCTACCTTCACGGCCCTCCTTTCCTCCCTTTTCTCCATTCTTTTCAGCCTTGTGGAATCACGTCTACGCGATCAGGAGACAGTCTACTCCCTCGATAAAGGTTATGCCGTCATCCAGAACTCCGGTCATAATCACCGTGATCTCGTCACCCTTCGCAGGGGTGCCAAGGGTTGCAGCGATTGCTGGACTGTCGAACTTGTAGGAGACGTCCATGAATCCATCGGACGTCAGCATGGTGCAGGCGCAGGGTGGCTCGAAGAACGGCGTGGCTGCGTCCTCCATTGTGTACCGGAGGTACGGCACGCCATTGAGCTTCACCGACTCCAGGTTGATCTCATCCAGGGTGTAGTCTGCCACCCCACCAATGAGCGCCACCGGGAGGACTCCCTTGTCGCGGAGTTTGAACGCATTCGGACAGGACCCGGGTTTCACGTCGATCTCTACCCTGACCGTGACGACGACCTCTACGGTATCGGTCGCATACACCACTTTTCCGAGCGGGTCCGTTCCTTCCACCGTAGCGGTATTCACAATGGTGTTAGTCGGCACGGCTGCAGCGGTGTAAACCCACGTTTCGCTGGTATCGAGAACTCCGTTTCCGTCATCGCCGCTCACGTACGTAGCTGTTTCCTTGTCATCGGTCAGCATGACGTTTGACAATGCGATGTTGCCCGCATTGGAGACTTCATACGTGTAGGTCACTGAATCGCCGCGGTAGATAGCGTAGCTGTCGGCCGTCTTGTCGATAGCAATTGCCGGGCAGATCACATCGATATACGCCTGGGGAATTGTTGTCTCGAGGTCATCGCCGACATTGTAAATGTCACAGAAGACCTTTGCATCGTCGGTTTGAACCGGCAGATCAATTCCACAGGTGTCTGAGCCGGCCATGAATGTCACCACCCATGACTCGCCTTCCTCGAGGTAATTGTCAAGATCGCCCACCGAAGCGGCGATATTATCCCAGCGGATAACGGGATCAACGTAGCTGCTCGGTGTAATACTGAAGGCGCTCTCGCCCACGATGTAATCCTCAGTCACCTCGACCACATCAACGTTCTGCGGTGCAGTGTTGATCGTTTCGAATATCTCGTTGAAGATAGCCTCCAGACTTTCAGGAGTCGGTGCTGGATAGAAATTACCTCCCGTTGCGTCAGCCATGTCCTGCAATGGGCCAGGATTCACCGCCCCAAGACCGATGGAATAGATGACATAACCACGGCTCGCAGCCACAGATGCGGGTCCACCCATTCCAGCTGGTGTGTAAGCGCCTTCCCCATCAGTAAGGAAGATTATGACCTCAACAGACTCTTCCACTCGTGGATTTGCATCCAGCATCGCGATTCCTGCATTGAGACCGATGTTTAAATCGGTGCCACCATCTGCATCAACACCGCCAATCGATGTCTTGAGGGCGGTGAAATCGGATGTCAGCCCAAAGGTGAAGTCAATGTTGTCATCCCAGCTCACGACTCCACCGGTATCGGGTGGAGAGGACATCTCGTCAACAAACGTCTGGGCCGCTGTTATCCGCAGATTCCCTGGATCGTTCCACATCATGCTGCCGGAACTGTCGATACAGAAGACGACGTCCATCGGTACCGCTTCTTCGCCACCGAGGCCGCTGACCGTGATGGTGACCGTCGTCATGTCCGGTGAATCTCCTGAACCATACATGTATATCATTTCAGGAGCTGCGGTCTTTGTAACATCTACGTACCCTGTGGATCCATCAACGGTTGCGAGCAGAAGCACGCAACACATAAGTACGCATAATAATACTCTTTTCATCTCTACACTCCTCAATTCATTCATTCTTTTGGGGTAGGACCATATCAACCTCCAAGATCTCCCAAGTTCAGCACCTCCTGGAGATAAGCGGTAATCCAAGTATTGTTAGTAGGAGAAGGGTCTTTTCGTGATCCAGCAGCCTTGTCCCGGAAGTCTTCATTTGGTTGATGTGTATTAATGCGGCAATACCCCAGACTCGTTCGGATCACGGTGTGGGAACAGACCCCCCATTTGACTTCCGTTAGAAAAAACGGATAATCCTACTACACATAAATTATTGCAAAGCATTATTGTTAGTTTTATATTCATAGAACTATTTCGATCAAAAATTTGGATTGTTCCGCTGTCTCCCATGCTAGGACATCTCGGGATATTTGATAGGATAGGGGGGGCGTTCAGGTGACGATAACACGATCAGCACGGCAGCAGGAAATCCAGAAAACTTAACACCATCTTAAGGGAGGTTGTTGCAACTGCACAGAACGATAAGGCCGCCAGACGGGCAGCCCTGATAGAATCGCTTATAGAGTATATCAGCGTGAGATCACATCTGGGACCAAATATAAGTGATAAGGTTATCGACGAAAAAGACGTACTGATGTGCAAGAGGTAATAGGTTTAAGAACATTATACCCGGGATTTCCTTTGCCCTGGTCCCATGCACTTTAACAGCCTGTGAACGTTGGACGGGTGATCCGGCTAGACCGTGCGTCCATCTGGTAGAAGCGACCCCAATAAGAAGGTAGACTTTTAATGTGCTACCATCCCTCAACCATCCTTCTTTGACCCGTGCGCTGCCCGCTCATGAGTCATTGTATATGTAAAGGGAAGACCCCTTATTCGCGTTCTGTTGGCAGATCTCAACCTCAAGGGGAGATTGTATCCACTGATTGAAAAGAAAAGAGATACGTGGTTTTAGTCCGAATGGGAACCGAAGATATCATCGTGTTCCATCATCAGCGAACCAAAGATGATCTTTTCAAGGACCTGGGCGACATATTTGATCTTCTGCGCCTGCTCCATGTCCTCGTTCCGGTGGATGTCGGAGTATATCTGCACCCGGAGAAGGGCAAAACGGAGATGATCGAGCGTCTCATCATCAAGGCCCATCGCGGCGCGATAAATCTTCTCGATGGAGCGGGGAAAGAGCTCGATATCATCCAGTACCATTGCGATGTCATCATACACAAGGAGGGAATCCCCTCCGCCTTCGAGCATCTCCCGGAAATTCATCTACTGGTCAACCACCTTTACCAGCTCTTCCATGACCGCGTCAACCTTCTTCCAGGTAGGGCTGTCCCTGCTCCTGATCACGAACGGTTTCCCTTCATCACCGGCCTTCCGCATCTCCGGATCGAGGGGGATGGATCCGAGGAACGGGACGTTGAGTACTTCGGCAATCCGCTTTCCACCGCCGGATCCGAAGAGATCGACCTCTTCCTTGCAGTGCGGGCAGATAAAACCGCTCATGTTCTCCACGATCCCCAGAACGCGGATATCGAGCTTCTCGACAAATTTTGCGGCCTTCATCGCGTCCATGGTCGCTACTTCCTGAGGAGTGGTAACGATGATCGCACCAGTCACGTTCGGGGCAAGCTGGATGATGGAAAGCGCCTCGTCACCAGTTCCAGGAGGTAAATCGACTACGAGAAAGTCAAGGGGGCCCCAGTCAACATCGGAGAGGAACTGGGAGATTGCACTCATCTTCATCGGACCACGCCAGATTACTGGCGTGCTGATATCAGGAAGAAGGAACGCCATGGAGATGACGGAAAGGTTGCCGGTCACCTTGACCGGCTCGATCATGTTTCCGATCGTGGTGAGCTTGTGATCCTCGATGCCGAGCATCTTTGGGACGTTCGGACCATGGATATCAAGGTCCATCAGGCCTGTTTTATACCCATGGGCCGAGAGGGCATATGCCAGGTTCACCGAGACGGTGGATTTGCCGACCCCGCCCTTGCCGCTCAGGACAAGGATCACATGTCTGACGTCTATATCGGATTTTGCCGGAAGCCCTTTGGCCTTTCCCTGTGCGGTATCACAGGTAGCCGCACTGGGACAACCTTCACATTCATGACTGCATTCTTCTTCACTCGTCTTCGTATTTTGTTTCATTAAAAAACAGCCTCACCTGGTTGCAGGTGTAGTATTGGAAAAAATGAAATAAAGAAGTATACATGAGGGCAAACCATCCCGGCCGAGAGGGATACCCCCCACTCAACTTCGCGCTTCTTCGTCAAGGACTGCATTGCAGAGCCGATCTGCCCGCGTGATGACCGGATGTTCCCGTGGCACGGAATGATATTCGATCGTTCTGAACTTCCCGGCAACAGACTTAGCTTCATGATACAGCGGGAGAAGACGGGGAGCACTGACCCGGTATCTGCCGTTCATCTGCCGGATGACGAGTTCGCTGTCCGAGCAGACGGAAATCGCTGTGCCTCCGTGTCTCAGGGCAGCCCGAAGCCCTTCGATCAGGCCATGATACTCAGCCTCGTTGTTCGTCCCGATACCGATACCGCCTGCCCGCTCCTCGAGGGCTGCCCCTTTTTCATCAAGAATAAGGTAAGCCCATGCGGAGGGGCCCGGGTTCCCGCGGGATGCCCCGTCCGTGTAGAGGAACAGTGTCTTCTCTTCATCCTTCCCGTTTTTCATGCCTGCCTGCAGGGATTTGGTAGGGAACGATATGGGTATTTCCCTTGATGGGCTTTCCTGTGAGAAACCTGGTATGTGCGGGAATAATGGATCCTAGCGTCTCCGGAATCCGATCGACTGGTTTTCCCGGAACCTGGTGAACCGGTTTTCCCAGGATCCGATGAACCGGTTTTCCCAAATCATGGTGAATCCAATTTTTTTCAGAATCAGAAAAACCAGTTCCCCCACATCAGGGTGACCCCTGAATGAGGGGTGATTGTCAGGTATGAGGGGCCGGCCACTATCACTCCCATATCAAGACGACCAATGTTGCAGAGATCCTACTTTATAGAACACCATCGATACCATGTTCATGGAACCTCTTGGTGTCAGGCTTGACTTCCTGGAATTCCCCCCCACCCATACCTGTGACGGTGCCAACACCTCGCCGCATATCAGGTTGTCCGGGCTCAATGCAGCATCGGTTGCCGTAATGGCAGTCAATCCCTTCCAGCCCTCCTGCTGCTCATTCTGCCCCTGGCTCATCTGGAATATCCCTGCAGGGCCCGAGATCCCCTCCGGGATACCTCCAGAAGGTATTGTATCATTCCCGGTAACCGCTGTCCAGGGAATAAACGATCTCGGCAGGATCGGCTATTCCGGACCCTGCCCTCCCTATGGCACCACCCATCGCTACACCTTCAAAGTGTACGGGCTCGATGCCATGCTCACCCTGCCCCCCGGTGCAACAAAGGCGGGACTTATCACTGCGATGCGGTCGCACGTCCTCCAGTATGGGGAGACAGCCGCCCTCTATTCACGATAAGGCGAAGAGAAGCGGGAATGATCGTGCCGAAATCGTGCTGAAAAGAGAGGATCTTAAAAAAATATCGTTCAAGTGAGTGTTCTCAATCGAGATCGAGCTTCTTCTTGCCGAGTGACTCGATGTACGGTATCTCTTTTCCTACCTCTACCTGCCCTGCTTTCTCGGAGGGGATCTCGATCTCGAAGTTTGTGTACTCTTTCATGTCCATGAGGGTAGCCGTCGATCCGGCAATCGTTATCACCTGGCCGCTCTTCCTCTCGACAATAGGGACGTAGGTCTTTGCAGAGACCGGCTGGACGATGGACCGCTTGACACCATCGAAGATGCCGACGGCATCGATACGTGCCTTTGCAGCGCCATGCTTCCCGGGTTTTGAAACGGAAATGCCGAGGATCTTGCACGGCTCCTCATCAATGACGACATAGCGCCCTTCCTTTAATTTTCCAACTTCTGTCTGTTCTTTCATCCATTCACACTCGCTGAAGCGTATGCGCTACTTATTTTATCTATATATGATGAGATAAATACACCCCAAAGGACCCTGATTCCATGGACTTCCTGGCTGTCTGTGAACACATTGCCCGCGATGTTGCGGAAGCGATCGATCCCCTTATCGGTACACCGGATGCCGGCAGGAATATCCGGATGGGTGCAGATGGGACACCGACCAAACATATCGACCTCGTCGCCGAGGAATGTGTCCTTGCACACCTCTCGGGGCATCCCTTGTGCAGAACCCTGATCTCTGAGGAAGCGGGGAAGGTCGCCATGGGGGGTGAACACGGGACCATTTTTCTGGACCCGATCGATGGCACGTACAACGCGGTCGCCGGCATCCCCTTCTACGCCCTCTCCATTGCCTATGCCGAGAACGGGTACATGAAGCAGGCATTTGTCA
The DNA here is from genome assembly GCA_002068435.1 of Euryarchaeota archaeon ADurb.BinA087. Lineage (GTDB taxonomy): Archaea > Halobacteriota > Methanomicrobia > Methanomicrobiales > Methanospirillaceae > UBA9949. The sequence goes on from MVZQ01000021.1 coordinate 19,978, forward strand.
GGAACCTTGCGGGCACTGAGACGTTTACCGCAAGGGCAGGAGGAGGGGCATTTCTTGATGGAAAGCAGATCTTTGTCTCGAGGACCGCCTCCCTTGACGAGAGCGCACTCTCGGTGTATGGCAGGAAATTCGATCCGGGGAGGGCAATGCAGCTCGGGCAGAAGATTCGGAGATGGAGACTCCTCGGGGCATCCGCACTCGAGCTCTGCTATACCGGTTGTGGGAGGATCGATGGATTCATCGACCTCCGGGGGACGCTCCGGGTAACCGATGCAGCAGCCGGGATCCTGATCTGCACCGAGGCAGGGGGGAGGGTGAGCGACCTGGATGGGGAACCACTCATATTTCCCGACGAGGTCACGATCGGCAGGTGCATGGTCGCCACAAACGGCGTGATGCACCGGAAAGTGATCGAATACCTTCGGTGAGACAATGAAATGCATAATGGTATCCCGGATCGATGACGAAAAAGCCATTCAATATACGGGCACGCTTGGAGATGCCCTGATCAGGTCAGGGATGGATGTCGAATTTGAAACCGCGACTGCACTCGGGCTCCACCGGCAGGGTGCCACCTTCTCAAAAATCCGCCCGGATATGGCCGTCATCGTGGGAGGAGATGGAACGATCCTCCGCACCGTCCAGGCCATGGACCGGCAGGTGCCGGTTATCGGGATCAACTGGGGCGAGGTGGGATTCCTTGCCGACCTTGAACCAGAAGAGGCAGAGGGGGTTCTTACCACTATCTCCGATGGATTTCTCGTAGAGCCGAGGATGAGGCTCTCGTTCTTCGTCGGTGACAGCCATATCGGCGATGCACTCAACGAGGTCCTCATCGTCACCAGCCGGCCGGCAAAGATGCTCAGATTCGGGGTCATCATCGACGGGATCCTGTCCGAACGGTTCAGGGCTGATGGCCTGCTCGTCAGCACCCCCACCGGCTCTACCGCCTATGCGATGAGTGCCGGCGGCCCTATCATCGATCCCCGCATCGAGGGTGCCCTGCTCGTCCCCCTTGCCCCCTACATGCTCTCTTCACGGCCGCATTTCATCAGCGGCGATCGCTCCCTCGAGATACGCCTGGAGAGTGCCAAACCCGCCAGCCTTGTGATCGATGGGCAGAAGAGCATGGATCTCGGCTGCGAGGCGGCCATCAGGGTAAAAAAATCCAACAGTCCCGCACTCTTCGTCGATGTGGGAAGGAATTTTTTTGCGAAGGTCGACCAGAAACTCCGCCGACTCTAGGTCACTTTCCACATTATTATCAGCTCGCAATGCGAGCATACCGTATCCACGAAGGAGAATGATCCATGCAGACAAGCGAATATCCCAAAGCATCGGATGCCCTCAAAAAGGCACTCGGCCTCACCAGCTCACCGGTGGCCATCCGCATCGTGCAGAAGAAAGAAGAGATCCCCCCTGGTGTCGAGAAACTGGACAAGACGGTCCGGCACTGCCAGATGGTATCCTTTGCCCGAAAGGAAGGCAGAATATTTTACTCGACCGTGGACAACCACGAATGCGTAGGCGGGGCATGGGCCCTCGGGCTGCGGGAGATATCGGAAAGCCTGAAATCAGGCGATTTTTACTTCAAGCTGGGGAAATTTGAGACTCCTGCCGCCTGCAAACGGACGATCGACCAGATCCCGCACCTCGAGTCAGGGTCCACCTACGCGACGATGTATGCACCACTTGAAAAAGCTCCCTTTATCCCCCAGGTGATCCTCATCGTTGCACCCCCCCGGATCATGCTGAAGCTTGCACAGGCAACGCTGTATCAGCTCGGCGGGCGGGTCCATTCCCACTTTGCCGGGATCCAGTCAGTCTGTGCCGATACGACCACGCAGACCTACCTCTCCGGCACTGCCAACTACTCGCTCGGGTGCGATGGATCGCGGAAGTTCTCCGGCATCGAGGATAGCGAGATGGTCATGGGATTCCCTGCCGAGATGCTCGCCCAGATGGTGCAGGCCGTGGAGATTGTCACCGCCGCCCCGGGATCCAAGAAATAAAAAAAATACATGATTCCTTCGAAGGACTCATGCATACGAGATGAAAATGCCGGAGGCATTTTCATATAAAAAACGACCACCTTTTTACCAGCCGTTGCTGCCCTTCCGTTCAGCCACCACGACCGTGATATTGTCCCGGCTCTTCTCGCTTGCGCTCTCCACAAGCAGATCACAGACCTCCGGCATCCCTGCCCCCTGCATGGCCGTGAGGATCTCGGGCTCCCCCATTCCATCCAGGAGACCATCGGAGCAGAGGAGGAGGCGGGATCCATCAAGCCGGCATATGGTAATGTCGGGCATCTCCCCTCTTCGCCCGATGATACGGGTGACGATATGCCTCATGGGATGGCATTCCGCCTCGGCAGGGGTGAGGATCCCCTCGTCAACAAGCTCCTGGACCCTTGAGTGATCGCGGGTGATCCGGTGCAGGTCCCGGGAGACAAGGTAAGCACGGGAATCGCCGACATGCCCCACGATGCAGGTGTCGCTCTCGGTCACCAGTGCGGCAACCAGGGTGGTGCCAAGCCCGCGGCACCGCTCATCACGTTCACCGGTTGCAATGACCACGTTGTTCGCCTCCATGAAGGCAAATTCAAGCAGCCGTTTAAGGGATTCGACCGCGATATCCTCTAGGAGGGAAAGACGTTCTTCTGTCACCTTCATGATGGTATCCACGGCAAGGGCACTTGCCACTTCTCCTGCAGGGTGGCCACCGAGGCCGTCGGCAACCGCAAGCAGGACAACCGTGCCCATGGGGTGTCTGAAACGATTCACGCCACAGGCGTCCTCATTTTCCATCCTGATCCCGGCATCGGAACGGCAGCAGGTGCGAAGAGTGCCTTTCTCCATATGATCACCTTTTTCCATCACGCGGTTGGTATCCCCGCGACATCTCGTGGATTCATGGAATGATCCACCGGTTCACTGAATGTGTACAGAAGATCTTGTCCGGCACGGATTTATCCTTTATCGGAAAGGAAAAAATCCCCTCTTATCGTTCGAGGACCAGGATCCTCCGTGTCAGGCTCTTGTGCACCCTCTGGGCATAGCAGGCCCGGACTGAAAGGATCCCGGCAGCCTGCCGCGAGATATCCCGGTGGGTTACTATAACTGCCCTCTTTCCGGGCAGGAGAACCCGCCTTATCTCCAGGAGGGCATCATCGTACAGCGAATCCAGGCTCCCTGCAACGATCGAGACAGATTGCCCGTAGGGGAGATCGGTGACCACCGCATCGATGCATGCCTCGCCAAAGGGGAGAGCCCCGCACGCAGCCTGCACGAACTCCGCACCCCCGACATTTTTCCGGCTGCCGGACACCATGAAAGGGTCGATATCGCTTCCAATTCCCCTGGCCCCCACCAGTATCGCTTCGAGCACAATCCCCCCCGTTCCGCAGAACGGATCGAGCAGTGTCTCTCCAGAAGCGACAAGAGAGATATTGACCAGTGCCCTGGCCAGGCGGGGCATCATCACCCCGGGATGGAAGAAGGTGCGGCTGCCAGGTCTCCGCAGTTCATAAGACGGTCGTTCCCCATGGAAGAGCACCTTCCCAAAATAGCACCGGTCCCCGGAAAGGATCGCCCGGAACTCACAGCCGGGATCCTCCAGGTCAACTGGTCCCGTTATCATCGATCCAATATGCCGTTCAAGTTCAGGGACTGCGACATTCCATGCAGATCCGGCTATCTTTTTGACACGCACTGCAAAGGGACAACCGGCTGTGATCCCAAGATCCCTGACCATTGCGGTAAATGATTCGGCGTCGGCAGGAGTATCGCCGAGATATTCGAGGACTGAATGTGCCATGGCAAGGCGCCGGGCTGACCAGGGATCCCCGCTCTCCACCACCGCAACCTGGGGTCTTTTATCGATAACCTCCCCCACCACCTGGAGCTCGGCAAAGGGAAGTTCAGGGTGTTCGCCTGATAGCTCAATGATCAGTCTCACGTTCCAGTACAGTGGCTATCCGTGGGAATAAACCTGGTGGCAGCGTATCTGCTGTAAAAGGAGAGCGTGGATAGGGGAGGTTTTTCGGATTTTAGCCCTTGCCCATGAGTCCTGATAAGAATCCCTTCTTATGGCCGGATTTTGCCCCTTCAATCTCGAGGATCTTCTCATAGAGCTCCTTTGCTTCAGGAGGTATCTGCCGGGGAATCCGGAGCTTGACCCGTACCAGGAGATCGCCAGGCCTCCCCCGCCGGCGGACCCCTTCGCCCGGGATCTTCAGGGCGGTATCATGCTGGATCCCCGGAGGAATCGTGAGGACGACCTTCTTCTTCCCGATCGTCTCGATCTCAATCTCGGATCCCATGACCGCCTGGGCTGGCGTGATCTCCGCTGCTGTCTCGAGGTTGTCTCCCTTGCGGACAAACCGCTCGTCTGGCTTCACCGAGACCTCGATGAAAAGGTCGCCATTGGGGGCTCCGATATCCCCGGCTTCCCCATACCCTTCCAGCCTCAGGCGCATCCCAGTGTCGATGCCGGCAGGGATGCGGACAGTCACTTTCCGCTTCACCTGGGTGATCCCGGCTCCCCTGCAGGTACCACAGCGTGACTCCGGTACTTTCCCCACACCGCGGCAGTCAGGGCAGGGGGTCATCCTGACAAACTGGCCAAAGATGCTCTGGCTCATCTGCCGGAGCTGGCCGCTCCCCCCGCAGCGGGGACAGGAGATCCGTTTCTTGGTGCTACTCCCCGTGCCGTCACACGCCGTGCAGGGTTCGGCATGGGAGACCTCGATCTCCCGGTCAGTCCCAAAGACCGCATCCTCAAGCGAGATCCAG
>MVZQ01000022.1 GCA_002068435.1 Euryarchaeota archaeon ADurb.BinA087
GAGCTTGATCCGCTGTGCTTCCCCTCCCGAGAGCGTGGTCGAGCTCTGCCCGAGCTTGATGTAGTCGAGGCCGACTGCGGAGAGGGTCTCGAGCTTGTTCCGGATGGCCGGGAGATGTTCGAAGTGGGTGAGCGCCTCCTCCACGGTCATATCAAGGACCTCGGCGATGGACTTCCCCTTGTATTTCACCTCGAGCGTCTCGCGGTTGTACCGCCTGCCCCGGCACTCTTCGCATTCGACGTAGACATCAGGGAGGAAGTTCATCTCGATCTTGATCAGCCCGTCCCCCTCGCAGGCCTCGCAACGGCCTCCCTTCAGGTTGAACGAGAACCTTCCCGGCTTGTAACCACGGACCTTCGCCTCCTTGGTCCCGGCGAACGCCTGCCGGATCTCGTCAAAGACCTTGGTGTAGGTGGCAGGGTTGCTCCTCGGGGTCTTTCCGATCGAGCTCTGGTCGATCACGATCACCTTGTCGATCTCGGAATCGAACTCGATCGTTTTGAACTTCCCGGGAGTGACCCGGGAATGGTAGAGATACTTCTGGAGCGCCTGATAAAGGGTATCATAGATGAGGGTCGATTTGCCGCTTCCGGACACCCCGGTGATGACCGTGAAGACGCCGAGGGGGATCCTGACATCGATGTTCTTGAGGTTGTTCTCCTGGCAGCCGGAAATTATGAGGTACCGGGAATTCTTTCGTCGTTTGTCCGGGACATCTATCTTCAGTCTTCCCGCCAGGTACTGTCCCGTGAGGGACTCACTGCACCCCTCGATCTCTGCGGGGGTTCCTTCCGCTACCACGTACCCGCCGTGGAGGCCGGCGCCCGGCCCCATGTCCACAACATAATCGGCGCTCCGTATGGTATCCTCGTCATGTTCGACCACGACGAGCGTGTTCCCGAGGTCGCGGAGCCTCCGGAGGGTGTCGATCAGCTTCTGGTTGTCTTTCTGGTGGAGGCCGATCGAGGGCTCATCGAGCACGTACAGCACTCCCATCAGGTTGGACCCGATCTGGGTTGCCAGGCGGATCCGCTGGGCCTCACCGCCAGAAAGGGTGCCGGCATTCCGCGAGAGGGTGAGGTAGCCGAGCCCGACCTTCTCGAGGAAGTCCAACCGTGAATTGATCTCTTTCAGGATCTGTCGTGCAATCTCCGCCTCTTTCTCGGTCAGCGCGAGGTCGCGGAAGAACCGGATGCAGTCCCCGACTGGCATATCGGTGATCTCGATGATGGACTTGTCCTGCACCCTGACGGCGAGGACCTTCTCCTTGAGCCTCTTTCCCCCGCAGCGCTGGCAGGGGGATATCCGCATGAAGCGTTCGAGCTCGCGTTTCCGGTATTCGGACTGGGTCTGGTGGTAGAGGCGCTGCGCCTGGGGGAGGAGTCCCTCCCACGAGCCGGTATGAGCCCAGTGCCCCTCCCCGTTCTTTATGCTCATGGAGAACTTGATCTTCTCGTCGGAGCCGAACATCAGGGCATTATACTGCTCATCACTGATCTCCCTGATCGGGGTGAAGATGGAGAACCCGTAGTGGCGGGCTACCGCAGCAAGATACTGGCTCCGGTACCCGTCGAGGAAGTTCCGGTAGAGGGCGACTGCCCCGTCAGCGATCGAGAGGGATCGGTCCGGGATGATCAGGTCGGGATCAAATTCCATCTTTATCCCGAGCCCGTTGCACTCCTCGCACGCCCCGAAGGGGCTGTTGAACGAGAACATCCGTGGCTGAAATTCCTCGAAGGTGATCCCGCAGACCGGGCATGCCATGGTAGCCGAGAAGAGGGTGTCGTCCCCTGCCTCATCCATGACAATCAACAGCCCGCCCGACCTGGCAAGGGCTGCCTCGCACGCCTCTGCAAGCCGGGAACGGTCGGAAGGGTCCAGCCGGTCGATGACGATCTCGATGTCATGCTTCCGGTAGCGTTCGAGCGTGAATTCCTCATCGGTACGCTGTATCTCGCCGTTGATCCGCACCCGGAGGTATCCTTCGCGATTCAGGTCTTTTATCAGCTGCTGGTAGGTGCCCTTCTTCTGCCGGACCACCGGGGAGAGGATGGTGACGGTCCCGGTCATCTTTTCCCTGATCGTATCTGCGATCCGTTCCGGGGACTGCGACTCGATCCTGATGTTATGCACCGGGCAGTAGGCGGTTCCGATCCGGGCGAAGAGGAGTCGTAAGTAATCGTAGATCTCGGTGACCGTGCCGACTGTGCTCCGCGGGTTCTTGCTGGTGCTCTTCTGCTCGATGGAGATGGCCGGGGAGAGCCCCTCAATGGCATCCACGTCCGGCTTGCTCATCAGCCCGAGGAACTGCCGGGCGTATGCCGAGAGCGATTCCACGTACCGCCGCTGGCCTTCGGCATAGATGGTATCGAACGCGAGCGTGGACTTGCCCGAGCCGGAGAGGCCGGTGATGACGATGAACTGGTCCCGCGGCAGCTCCACAGTGATATTCTTGAGGTTATGCTGCCTAGCCCCTCGGATAACGATCTTTTTCATTCTTTCTGCGGGATCAAATCTCTCCTGCAAGCATATAGATATCCTCATCACGGTAAACTCCGGTGACAGGTTTTTTTCGAGCCGTGGTTTGCCGTGGGGCATTCCTGGCCTGATTTCAAGGTGAGGGTTAAACCTGTGTACTTCACATTATAGTGGGATAAGAGGGAAGGGAGAGATTGTGCAGAAGGTGTACGTGATCGGGCACCGTCAGCCTGATACTGACAGCATCGGGAGCGTGATCGGGTATACCGATCTCCTCAACTCCAGGGAACCGGGACGGTATATCGCCTCCTGTTCGGGGGACCTGAATGCAGAGACCAGGTTTGCCCTGGGATACTTCGGGCTCCCTGCACCGCTCGAGATATCCAGCGTCGAGCCGAATGTCGGCGATATTCCGTTCTTCTATACCCAGAAGGCCCCTGCGGATATGCCCACCATCGATGTCGCTGCCATGATGGACGAGTACGAGATCAGGAACATCCCGATCATCGACAACGAAGGGAAGTTCCTTGGGCTCGTGAGCGAGCACGGGCTTGCCAGGGCATATGTGACACCAAGGCGCGATGCACCGCTCTCCATCGGCCCTATCGCCCTTGCAACGCTTGCACGGATCCTGGATGCCCGCATCTGTGTCGAGGGGAAACGCGAGATCTGCGGGAGGGTGGGGATCGTGATCGATGCCCTCCACGTCGCTCTTTCCCGGCTGACACGAGAGGATGTTGCCGTGGTTGGAGACAACGAGCCTGCCCAGCTCGCCCTCATCTCCGCCGGGATATCGGCCCTTGTGATCGCAGAAGGGGCCCCTGCCGGGAGCCGCACGCTCGACGCTGCCGCTGCGAAGTGTGTCTCAATCCTGGCTAGCCCGCTCGATGCCTTCTCGGTCGGGAGGATGGTGCACCTCTCGCTTCCGGCAGGCTCTGTACTTGCCACCGATGTCCCGGTCCTTCGGCTCGATGACACTCTCACCTATGCAAAGAAGGCGGTTACCGATTCTAAGTACCGGACTGCCTGCGTGGTAGACAAGGAGGGAAGGCTCCTTGGCACGATCTCGCGGAATACCCTCCTTGGCGAGATACAGAAACAGGTGATCCTCCTCGACCACAACGAGTACGGGCAGGCGGTGGACGGGATCGAGGCGGCCGAGATCCTCGAAGTGATCGATCACCACCGGCTCGGGGCGATCACAACCTTGAAACCAGTCAGGTTTCAGAATGAGCCCGTCGGTTCCACCTCCACCATCATCGCGATGAAGTTCATGGAGGCCGGAAAGGACCCGTCCCGCCCGGTCGCCGGAATCCTCCTTGCCGGGATCCTCTCAGATACCCTGGTGCTGAAGATGTCTACGACGACCCCTGCAGATGAGAAGGCGGTTACCTACCTGGCAGGAATATGTAGCCTCGACCCGGTCACGTTCGGGACCGAGCTGATCCAGAAGGGGATGGACCTCGATCATACCCCCCTCCCGGATCTCCTCTCCCGGGACACGAAGCGGTATTCGCTGTTCGGCAGGGAGGTTGTCATCTCGCAGGTGATGATGGCATCCGATGAATTCCTCCAGGGCCGCAAGGATGAGATCCGTGCCGTTCTCGAACGGCTCAGGAAGGAGGATGCAGCCGATCTCTATCTCGTGCTGTTTACCAATGTCATCGGGAATCACAGCCACCTCATCGCCGCCGGTGATCCTGGTGTCCTCTCTTCGCTCGGGCTCGAGGCCCAGCCGGTGCATCTTCCCGGGGTCATGTCGCGGAAAAAGGATTTTCTCCCGGAGTTCGGGCAGAAGCTACGGGATCTTTAGCGAAGCCTGGTATTGGAAAGGTATCCATCCATATATCCACTGCATACAAAAACGGCTTATTCCTCGAGGGGCTCATCCTCGTCGGCAACAATCCTCAGCTCCCAGTCATCCTCTTCAAAGGCAACTTCACCTACCCCTTCACAGATGGGGCAGTCCACTTTCTCCGGGACACCGTTGCAGGCATCCTGTTTCTGCTGCTCGTTCTCGTCACCGGCGCTCTCTTCCATGGGATAATGGAAGTATCGCTTTGCGGCATGTGATTTGAGTGCCTGGCAGATCCTGTACTGCTCATTCGTGACCTCGCCTGTCCCGTTGCAGGCTCGGCAGCGGAGGATGATCATGGAGTGACGTGATTATTTGTCAATACTGGCATATAAGTGGATCAGAAACCGGGCAATTACTGTCTGGAACGGGTATCGGTCCTGTTTCAACCCCTTTGGACCGCTCCTTATGAATCTACCAGCAGAGATCCGGATTCAGCTGGATTGCGAATTAAAAATGAAAGAAATAATTGATTATTTCTTCTCTTCGCCCTTTGCATGGGCAACGGCCCGTGCAATCCATATCGTGACAAGTACTGCAATTATTGTAACGATAATTGCATACACCAGTTGGGCGTTGAGGCTTTCAGCTGTACCAAACACCTGTTTGAAAAGTGCCTGGATCGCTCCATTCCATGCCAGTGCAGCGACCAGCCCGAAGGCAGCGGTCAGCAGGGCGGCAATCTGGGTTAATACTTCATCTTTAAATCCCATGTAACTTCACCAGTATACCATAATATCGGGTTATTTATATAACTATCACTGAATTGACTGGCATTTTACATTTCCTGAACGATATCTCGTTTGATGAGATGAGGAAAAGGCCTCTGGCCGAAGAAACCTGATCATTATCACTAATTATACTTAGGTTTACGGTACCCGGGTCAGAATCTCGTTTCAGAAAAGAAAGACAGAATTTATTCTGAAAAGAACTTATTTAGCCTTTAATATGCGTAATTTTTCATTCATTGACCGATTCCTTTAAATTGAAACACTTTCAACAGTTTTATTAAACAATTTGTGAGGTGTAGAACTAAATGAGTATGATAAAAGAGTTCATGGATTTCCTGTACGAATATAAGGTCATCGGCCTTGCCATAGCATTCATTATCGGTGTAGCGGCGACTGCACTGATCAAGTCACTCGTTGACAATATCCTGATGCCGATCATTACCTTCTTTATCCCTGGTGGTGCATGGCAGACCGCATCCATTACCATAGGATCGATCGTGATCACCTGGGGCAAGTTCCTCGCCGACCTGATCTATTTCATCATCGTGGCCTTCGTGGTATTTATCATCGCCAAGAAGGTACTGAAGGAAGAGAAGGTAGAGAAGAAATAATTCTTTTTTCCAATAAATCACTTCGTGATTTTCATAAGGTATGCCCGGATCCTGAAATCGGGGCTCAAAGGTTGTTTATGAAAAAAATACCTCCAGCATTTTTGTTCCCGGATACTTGCGTCCTGTAATGAATAATGTTTTTGGAGGAGCCTTTTCCGATCCGTACCTCCGGTGGGATAAACGCACAGTTATTTAACAGATGAAATGATATGATTATGGTCAGATCACCATCTGATTGAGTCCCGGTAGGGTAGTGGACATCCTAGAAGCCTGCGGAGCTTTTGACCCGGGTTCAAATCCCGGCCGGGGCGTTGCTCTCTTTTTGTCAAATTTCGATCTTGGCGGGACAAGGCAGTTCTCCCCTATTTTAGCAACCTCTGCCTGATCACGTACGCCCCTGCCACAGGAAGCGGGCAGTTCCCCCCTGACCTTGCTCCTTTTTGCTCATCACGATATAGGTAAATTAATAAAATCCGACCCGAAATACCATCACATCGTATATTGGTCGGGGAATGGTCTGGATGGATCGCTTTGGAATCATGACGGGGATTTTAATCGCATGTATCGGGATTGGACTATCGATAACCCCCTGTCTGGCAGGGGATCGCTACCTCTCGGGGGGGCCCGATCTTTTTATCTCCCTCGGATCAACCTCTGAACTGATACCCGGGGCGACCGAAGAGCTCCTTGTGAACATCGGGAACAAGGGCACCATCACGCTGGAAACCTATAATTATCTCTCCATGCAGCCCATGTACCTCCCCACCACCGCAAAGTCCACTGAAATCGAGATCCTCCCCGGCGATGCTCCTGTTCTGGTGCGATCCAACCCTCAAATCATAGGCGAGGTTCAAGCTGGACAGATCGTTCCGGTAACCTTCAGTGTCGACGTACCGCAGGCCGCCCCGGCGGGTAATTACACGATGCTTGCCAGAATCAGTTATAGTTATGTGCCCCGGATCGAGCAGCAGGGGACCGCTGACATGACGTACTATTTCAAGGAAAATGAGACCGTACTTCCGTTGCCGATAGAAATCAGGCGGATGGTGATTCTCGCCGTCGAAAAGGTCCAGAGTAACGATCTCTCTGCAGGAGGGGAGGGGGTCATCGATTTCACCATCAGGAACACCGGCCAGGACACAGGGATCGGCACGTCCCTCTTCCTTGTCCCCGAAGGGGCAAGTCCGTTCGTTCCGTTCAGCAACAGTGTCTATATCGGGGAGTTCCCTCCGGGGAGCACCGTCCAGCCGAGGTTCAAGGTCGCGGTTTCGGGTGATGCGGACCCGGGGCTTTCGTATCCCCTGTCCCTCTATGCGGCATACAAGGACTTCGAGGGCGCTGCTGCAACCTCCCCAACAGTCACCGCCGGGGTATCGTTCCAGGACAAGGTTTCGTTCGAACGGGTGAGTTCTCCATCGGTCGTCCATCCCGGTACGACAAGCACCGTGAGCGTTACCTACAAGAATACCGGAAACTCGACGGTCTACAATGCGAAGGCCCGTATCAGCGTCATCAACCCGTTTTCGAGCGATGACGACACCGCCTACCTCGGTGACCTCGGCCCTGGAGAGTCCGCTACCGCCCTGTTCAGTGTGAAAACCGATGGCGGTGCCATGATAAAGACGTACTCGGCAGACTCCGAGGTGCGGTACACCGACGAGGGCGCAACTGATTACACTTCCGACAATATCCCGGTGCTGATCGATGTCCAGGCCGATCCGACACCCGGAATGGCCGGTGCGGTCCTTGTGATACTCGTGATCGCGGGGGGAGCGTTCCTCTGGTACCGCAGGAAAAAGAAGGCAGAGTCGCAAGGCAAAGCGCCATGAGATATTTCGCATTGTGGCGTTGCACCCGCCTCGTGGCTGCGCTCCTCCTCTGCATCACACTATCAGCTCCCCCCTGCCTCGCTCTCGGGTATACCTATATCGACACAGGTCTCGAGCCTGTTCTCTCGGCACAAGTCGTCGGTGACCCCAAGTATTACCCTGGCGATACCTTCACAATAACCGTTGTTCTGACGAACGAGGACCAGGACACCTCTGTCCAGATCGCCCCGCTCCTCGCCCCCGATACCTACGACCCACGCACGGCACTCGGGCTCGTGGTGAGCCCCTGGGCGTCCGATGCACCGGTCAGCCTGAAAACTCCGCCGGTCTTGGCCGGGGATATCAGGCCGGGAGAGAAGGTCCCCCTTACCATCCAGGGGACCGTTGACGAGGAATCCCTCCCCGGGACCCATTCCATCCTCCTCAACCTGACGTACCGTTACATCTACGCGATACCGATGACAGGGGCAGAATATACGACGATCCAGCCGCTTTACCGCGAGATGTCACTGACCATTCCGGTCGGGATCACCATTAAGTCCGAGGTCAGGCCGGTTCTCCTCAACGTGCAGCAGGAGAACCTCATCCCGGGGACGCAGGGATACCTGACCGGCGAGGTGAAAAATGTCGGTCATGCGACAGGAAGCGAGGTCGTCTTCAGCGTTGTCCCGTTTGACAACGTGACCTTCCAGGTCGTTGAAGGCAGCACGTACATCGGGCGGTTCGAACCGGGGCAGACCGCACCAGTACGGGTGAGGATCGCCGTGAAAGACCATACCGAGGCAGGGGGGTATCCTGCTGTCCTTCAGGGGACGTATCGCGAGAGCGATGGCAGCACCCGCACCACTCCTGCTGTCCCTGTCGGGATAACGGTGGCAAAAGGAGCCGAGTTCAGGGTGGACAGCCCCGGTATCGTGATAAGCCCGGGTGGAACGGCCCTCATCAATGTATCGTACTCGAATACGGGGGATTCCCCTGCATCCAATGCCGAGGCAAGGATCATCGGGAGCCAGGTTATCGTGCCTGCAGAGGATTCTGCTGTGCTCGGGTTTCTCGGGCCCGGTGAAACACGGACCGCTCAGTTTGAAATTTCTGCAAAATCGGCAATATCAGGGAAACAGTACCCGCTCGATACCGAGGTGAAATATCGGGACGGGCTCGGAGCCCTGATGCTCTCGGACAGGGCGAGCCTCGGGGTCAGTGTCCAGTCACCCGAAGGCACCGATGCAGTAACCGGGAACCCCGCGCTCATGATTGCAATTGCGGGTGTCGGGGTAATTATTGCCTATGCCGGATGGTCCGTCTGGCGAAAACACAAGAACCAATAAAACAGGGTATCGTGCTTTTTTCACTACCAATCTTTCTTATAAATCACGTCGGAAAATAAATCACTTATCGAAGTTCTTCCCTCCCTTTCAAAAAAGAGATGCCCCCGTCATACTGAAGAACTATTGGTGCTCGATTGCGCCCTTTCGTATCATCGGGGACGCCACATCGGTTGGGTGACCCGAAGGCGCAACCCCAGGAGTGAGAGAGATGAGAGCCTTTGAGAGGGTGAAATAATGGTGGATGAAATGCCACCGTACCCTAAAATAGTGAGGTTTACGGGCTAGATTTTGCCGCTCCGAACCGGCTGGCAACCACGAGGGTCGCAGGCATCACCACGACCGCACTTATCAGCGAGAGGATGACCACGACCACGGTCGCAAGCCCGAACCCGGAGAGGATCGGGAAGGACGAAAGCATGAGCGCGGAAAAGCCTGCTGCAGTAACGAGTCCTGATACCGTGACAGCGGTGCCGACTTTCCGGACGGCCCGCTGCATCGCCGCTATCCTGTCATGGGACTCCTGGTATTCCTCGAGATACCGCTCCATGATGAGGATTGTGTACTCGGATCCAATCCCTATCGTCATTGAGCCAAGGACCGCGGTCAGGATGCTATAGCTCTGCCCGAGTAGGATCATCGCGATCGGGTTCCAGCCGAGAACACAGATGATAGGGACAAGCGGCGTAAGGGCAATCCCCTTCCTGTATACGAGCAGCAGGAAGACAAATATCAGGGCAAACCCGAGATATGTCATCTTGTCTTTGTCTTCGATCACCTGGCTGGTGAGGATGGTGTAAAGGGTAAAGGACCCGGTCGGGGTGACCATTGTCCCGGGAGGCGGCCCGAGCCAGGCGATATCCCGCTCAACGTTGTCCGAAAAGGCGACCTGTTCGTTGATCTCCATCGAGAGCGTGTTGATCCTGATGACCGAGGTGGTATCATTGGCCTGGTAAGGACTGAGCTGATCCGACGGGATGGACGCGAGTACGCGGTCGAGTTCTGCCTGGTTTATGGGGAGCACTCCGTTGTTGTATGAGCGAACGAGGGTAGACATGCTGTCGATACTTGAGATTTTATCGTAGTTTTCCTCCAGAAGGCCGCACAAACGATCGGTCCACGTGATCCCTGATATCGTCCGGAGATCGAGGCCCTGGACGTAGAGCGGTAGAGGGGTGAGCGATCCTGCAATCGACTCGACCTCGTCTGCAACGACCACGGCCTGCATGTCTGACGGTGCAAACGACTGTTGTGAAGCGTCGACGGGAATGCCAGGGTCGAGCGAGATACCTACCATCGCAATGACGACCGCGACGAGCACGAGTGGAACGGCAATTTTCACGACCCCGGATGAGATCGCAGTCAGACCGGTATCATAGACGGTCATGATGCGGTCGGCGATGGTGTTTCCGGGGGCTTTCGGGACGTACCCCAACACATGGGCAAATGCCCCGAACCCAAAAAGCGCAGTGAGGTAGCAGCAGACTATCCCGATGATGGAGACCAGCGCGAAGGTCCGGATCATGGGAATCGGGCTGATGAACATTGCCAGGAACCCGAGGCTCGTCGCCACGAGAGCAGTGAGGACTGCAGGACCCGCCGCGGTGATCGTCAGTGAGAGCGATTCCTTACGGTCGTGAACGCGGCATTCGTCGTCGAACCGCGAGTGGAACTGGACGGCGTAGTCGATGCCGAGCCCGAGGAGAATGGGGAATGCCGCGATAGCCCCATCGTTCGCGGGTATTCCGAAGATGCCCATAAGACCGAAGGTATAGAACAGCCCGAAGGTGAGGAGCACGACCGGAAGTATCCAGTATCGTATCTTGGACCAGAGGAGGTATTTCATGACGAGCATGAGCACCATCGCGGCGATGACCAGGAGTACGAAGCCGATCATCATCGCCACGAAGATTTCAAAGTTAAGTGGCGTATTGCCGGTCACTTCGATTGACACCCCTGGCGGGAGGGTAGCCTGCGCGATGGTATTGACGACGACCGGTTCGATTGTAAAGGATTTGTCCGTAGGCAACCCCTGGTCAATGAGGATGTACCCAAAGAGAGTCTGCGGGTCGGGAACGAACTGCTGCCGAATGTCGGGAGGGAGGCTGTCAATTATTGCCTGGACTTCTGCCCTCGTGCCGGGGATTACCCCGCCGTTGAACTGTGCAACCACGTCCGCAACGGTGGTCGTCGAACTGACCTCATCGATACGGCGGATCTGCTCCTCGAGAATGAGGAGGTCGGAAAGGAGCTCCGGGTCCGTGATATCCCCCGCATGGATCAGGAGAATGTAGGTGTCCTGCATGTAGCGGTTGCTGTAGGTATCAAAGACAACCCCCTCGGGAGCGCTCTTGTCCATGTACTCGTCCGAGATCGTGTAGGGCGGAATCGCCCCCATGAACACTATTGCCACGATGGCGAGAGCGACCATCACTGCGAGGACTGCTCGTGGAAACCGGTTCACGACGCCAGCAACAACTGCATATGGATTGATCCAACGCATACCCGGTTCTGCCTCCTGGATACCTGACAGTGTGTGGATTAGCTACATTATTTCTTCTGTTTTGATCCCGGCGGTCCGGAAGAGTAACGAAGGCCGAATCGGGTCCCAGACGTGAAACCGATTCCCATCTCTGGATTTCGTTGATTTTGTAGAAGACTGAATCTACCCCTCTTAATGAAATCATTTTCATCAGCCCGGATGATTTTATCTCGCCCCTAATCCCAGGAATATCATGCAAAGCGACCACTTCCCTCTCCACACCCCGTTCAAACCCTCGCCTTCGCTGGTGACCTGGTTCATCGTTGACTTTCTCCTGCTCATCATGTTCCTGGCCATTGTGATCCTCCTTCCAATGTATCTTTCTTCAGTGGTTGACACTGGCATCTTTCTTGGCATAATCGGAGGCCTGGTGGTGCTAGTTATCCTGTTTGCCATCTGGACGAAACTGTACTACGAGAGCATGTGGTACGAACTGCACGAGGACGAGATGCGCTGGAAGCGAGGGGTCATCTTCCGCCGGACCGGAATAGTCCCCTACAACCGGATCACGAACCTTGATATCAGGCAGGGACCGGTGATGCGGAGACTCGATATCTCTACTATCTCCATCCAGACTGCCGGCTATTCAGGACAGGCACAGGCAGCCGAGATTCGTATCGAGGCTATTGTGCATGCGGAAGAACTCCGGGAACTGATCCGGAGCATGGTAAGAACCTCGGTCGGCGGGGATGGCACAGGGACCGGGGGGAGAGCTCCTTTAATGAAAACGTCAGAGATCCAGATGCTCGATGAGCTGAAGGCCATCAGGGCGCTCCTCGAGAAGAAGATATGACCTCCCCTGCACGGGGGAAAATCCTGACCATCACTTTTCCCGGGATCATAACGGATTTATTGGAAATCCTGTAGAATGGGAGAATGTTGATAAATTATCTTGGGTATGTTCTATAAAGCGGGTAAGAAAATAGTGCCGGTAAGCCGTTCAGGTAAAAAAATCTTCAAAACGGGAGTTCTGTAAATGAATAACAATGGTTGCCGGGAGTCTTCCGCGATAAAAGCCCTCATCTCCGGTTTGATCGGGATACTCTTCTTCCTGATATTTTTAATCATACTGGGATATATCGCCGATAACGTCTCCTGGCCGCTCTTCTCGGGCTTTGTCGATCTCCTGTATGCCAATGCAGCCCTGATCATCATCTTCTCGGTGCTCTTTATGTTCGGGGAGATCTTTGCCACGTTCAGGTTCCCCTTCAATCTCCCCTTCCCGCTCTTTAATGCAATCGCCAGTGTCCTGCTCGTCTCGTTCATCCTCGCGGTAATGGCATTCATTGATTCATTTTATTCGCTCGGTATCAGTCCAACCCTCCAGTTTGTGAAACTGATCCTGTACCCTCTCACGTTCATTGTCGTCCTGATAACCGGGTACCTCTCCATCTTCTCGAAGCCTGAAGAGAAACCCCCAGAGGATACAAGCACAGTCCCTACCCCGTCAAATAAGGAAGAAGAGCGGAAGACCAGCCCATCATGGGAGGAGATCGGGGGAGAGTTCAGGCAGGCGGTCTATGATCTCGTCCACCGGATCCGTGACGAACTGAACCTGAAGTAAGAGCAGTCGATATTTAAGGCGCGAAATCCCGAAATTTTTTCCTGACCCTAGTCTCTCTGTAACATCACAGAGGTAATTAGGAAAACAGAACAGATGTACACAGTTACGGAACATGGCGACCAGGACGATCAGATTAACCGAAGAGGCATATGAACGTTTGAAACGTCTCAAGAAGAATAAAAAGATGAGCTTCTCCGACGTAATGATCGAACATTACCCCAAGAGACGAACAATCTCCGAAGTACTCTCAGAGATAGGGGATTGTACTGTCCTTACCGACGATATCAAATCGGCATCCAGAGAGATCCTCAAAGCAGGATCCCGTAAGTTAAAGGTCTGAGTTCAAATAACAAAGAATACCCTTCTCGTCAATCGGCCCATCCCGGGTTGTCTGCGAGAAACGCCTGCTCCTTCTTCTCGAGTTCTTCAGATGAGAATGTTGCCGGCATACAGATGCATCGTTCCTCGACAAACTCACCTTTGACAAAACACCCGAAGGTCGTATCCCGTGAACATGCCCCGTATTCCTTCGTGTCATAGTTGTGAAACACGAGTTCCGCCCCTTCCCGGTCGGCGATCTCTTTTGCTTCTCTCCAGGATCGTGCTGCCATAGTTGAACCAGCTTAGGTTCATCCCGTCAGGTACTTAAATCCTCAGGATCGTCCCAGGAGGAGCAGGACGGTCATTTGTCCTGAATGCCGTATCCCCTCTTCTGTCCCCCCCCCTGAGCGATTCACTTCACATCACTGTGCTGTTCCTGGAAACGAGGAGATGATTTGGGTGAGATGAAGGCCTGGTGACTGATATGGCAGCCCCGGTCGTCTTCATGGAGGGAGATGCAGAGGGCTTCCCTGTCTTCTGAAAGCAGGTTCAAGAAGTTTTTATGCATTCAAACGAATCTTTCAGAGTTGAACAATGAAAAAACAGAAATTTATTGACCTGAAAGCCATCGCATGGGATGCGATGCGGAAATACGGGTTCGAGCCGGGATTTTCAAAGGCGGTGATGCGGGAGGTCGAATCGATCGATGAGAAGAACGATCCTGATGGAGGAAACAACGTACGGGATCTCCGCCTCCTGCTCTGGTCATCTATCGATAACTCTGATTCCATGGACCTTGACCAGATCGAGTACTGCGAACGCGGCTCCGGGGATGAGATCCACGTGATGGTTGCCATTGCGGATGTCGATCACTTCGTCCCGAAGCGTTCCCAGACCGACCACCGTGCAGCCCACAACGGAACGTCGGTGTATACCGGGGTCGAGACGTTCCCCATGCTCCCGGACCGGCTCTCGAAGGGGATCAGTTCGCTCCTCCCCGGAAACGATCACCGGGCGATCGTGATAGAATACACGGTGCTTCCCGACGGGGATGTCCGGGAGGAGGGGATCTCCCGTGCTCTCGTATCGAACAAGGCAAAGCTGATCTATGAGGAGGTCGGCGAATGGCTGGATGGGCAGCGGACGATCCCCCCAAGCGTGAGTGCCGTCCCCGGCCTCGAAGAGCAGATCCGTCTCCAAGCCCAGGCGACGAGCCGGCTGAAGAAGTACCGGATGAAGCAGGGGGCTCTCGAACTCGAGACGATCGAGGCTGATGCGGTTGCGGAGAACGGGATCGTCCGGGATATCATCGTACAGAAGATGAACGCAGCCCGGTTCATCATCGAAAATTTCATGATTGCGGCAAACGGGACCATGGTGGACTATCTCGGAAAAGCCGGCATTCCGATGATCCAACGGGTGGTCCGGGTGCCCCGGTACTGGGACGAGATCGTGATGACCGCTGCAGCCTACCGCGAAAAGCTTCCCCGGGAGCCTGATTCGAAGGCACTCTCGTTGTTTCTCCTGAAAAGGAAGGAGGCTGATCCCGAACGGTTCCCGGACCTCTCGCTGACCATCGTCAAACTCCTCGGGCCCGGGGAGTACATGACCCTGGAGCCAGGAGAACCCCCGACCGGCCACTTCGGGCTTGCTGTAACCGACTACACCCACGGTACCGCCCCGAACCGGCGATATGTCGACCTGGTGAACCAGCGGCTGGTAAAATCGGTCCTCGATGGGAAAGAGAGTCCCTACACCATCCATGAGCTTTATGATCTCTCTACCTGGCTCTCGGACCGGGAGAAGGGCTCAAAAAAGGTGGAGCGGTTCATGCGAAAAGCTGCTGCGGCCGTGCTGCTCAAGGACCGCATCGGCGAGGAGTTCGAAGCCCTGGTGACCGGTGTCACCGAGCATGGGATCTACGCCCGGATGATCTCTCCCCCTGCCGAGGGCAGGATCCTCCAGGGAGAGCAGGGGCTCCGGGTCGGCCAGAAGGTCACCGTCCGGCTGCTTCGCACCGATCCCTACAATGGGTTTATCGACTTTGCCTGTACCAGGCGTGGAGAGTCAGGGCAGGGGATCTATGTTGAGCGTGCTCCCCGGAGGCGTACGCCAGTGCCAGGTTCCCGGCGGGAGGGCTATGGGAGAAAACAACGGAGCCGGCGATAAGTCCATATGGATCTTCCCCCTTGCATATTTTTCTCCTCCCGGCAAGGTTTATTGTTCATGAGAAACAGTGAAGGATGGGAACGCTATGTTCATCATGCCTGATTTCATCCATACCCCTGAAGAATGGATTATATGGCTGCTCGGTTCAGAATTCCATGAGTCTGCCTCAGTCGATATGCTCGTCCAGAGGACCCGCTACCGCCGTGAGGATATGCTCTCTTTTATCGGGGTCCTCGAACGGATGAAAGCGATCAGGGTGAACCGCAACGCGAAGGATGCCATGATCATCGACTCGGTCGCCCTGGTCCCGAACGGGAGAAGGATATATGGGGACCTGGCACTCCGTTCCGGGCGTACTTGAGGATATTTCCGGCAATGGGGGAGAACCCCGGCCTGACCCGGCTGATGTAACCCTCCACTTCCGGGCTATAGGTGCCGGCATGACTACGTTCATCTCCTTCTAATCCTATTGCCTCCTCATGACACGGGAAAGGTCGATAGCATGGAGGTCGTCATCACGGGAGACGATGGAGGGAGCCGGTGTCAGGCTCCGGAGGGCTTTTGGATATCCTGAAGTACCTCTCTTCGATCCATTCCTGATGCTCGATGATTTCCGTGCAGAACGGCCGGAAGAGTATCTTGCAGGATTTCCCTGGCATCCCCATCGCGGGATCGAGACAGTCACGTATATGCTCGCCGGCCGGGTGGAGCATGGGGACAGCATGGGCAATTCCGGGAGCGTGGATGCGGGGAATGTCCAGTGGATGACCGCTGGATCCGGCATCATCCACCAGGAGATGCCAAAGCCTGTCGATGGTGCGATGGGGGGATTCCAGCTCTGGGTGAACCTTCCCCGGCAGTCCAAGATGATGAATCCGAGATACCAGGAGATCGGGCGTGACCAGATCCCGGTCGTGGCCGCAGGCGACGGGGTAGAAGTCAAGGTCATCTGCGGAAGATTCAGCGGGATTTCCGGACCGGTAAAGGATATCATTGCCGATCCGGAATTCTTTGCAGTCAGTATGCCCCCCGGGTCTCGGGCAGCCTTCCCGGTGAAACCAGGGTATACCGCCTTTGCCTATGTGATCGGTGGAGAGGGATCACTTGACAAGGCAGGAGCCGCAGTCAGGAATCATGACATCATCCTTTTCTCTGATGGTGACGCGGTTGCTGCGGCGGCGAATGGGACCGGAGTGTTTTGCTTCCTCTTCCTGTCAGGGAGATCCATCCGTGAGCCCATCGCCTGGAGGGGACCGATCGTGATGAACAGTGATGCAGAAGTGAGAGAGGCATTCAGGGAGTATCGTGAGGGAACATTTATCAAAAATCGTTGAAAAAGGGAGAACTATCCTCATTCAGCCACAAGATGGATTTCAGGCCCACGGTCCTGCGCCAATCCTATTCTGGAAACCGGACAAAATAGCAGACTCCCCATTGCAGCTTCTCCCCGGGTTTCAATCCGCGTAACTGCTGTTCTGCATGCTCATCGCAGACGGTCGATGCACAGCACCCAAGGATCTGCATCCCGATCGCCTCCCTGCCGCACACATCACAGACCTTCTTTTCGACATCCTTCTGATCCGTGCACATGCTCTCTTCTTATGATCATCGTCCTCTTCCCTGATGAGGCTCTCCCTCCCGATGTTCCGGGAAGGGGAATTTTCAAAGATAAACAGCATACCGGGACAACCATCATTACCTCCACCAGTTCAACCTCCAAGGTTGTTATTCTCTACAGGTGACTTCTGTTCCACCCCCACCTCTCATCTTAAAAATCATCAATCAGAACGAACAAGAGCCGTTCCACAGGGTTATTTACCGATCATGGAACAACCCTCCTTTCATGCGAACGAACCGCCACCAGTATTTCCTTGACCTTGCGCTCCGCTGCGCCCACCAGGGGACCTGCCTCCGCCGGAATTTCGGTGCGATCATCGTTGACGAGTACAACACCATCGTTTCAACGGGATACACCGGGGCACCGAGAAAGCAGGTGGACTGTACCGAACTGAACCGGTGCTGGCGGAACGATCACAACATCCCTTCAGGGTCAAACTATGAGAAGTGCCGGAGTGTCCACGCCGAGATGAACGCCCTCCTCCAGGCAGGAAAACTGGCACGCGGCTGCACCCTCTACCTCGCGGGATACGAGGTGGAGACCGAGGCACTCACGCAGATCTGGCCCTGCTTCCTCTGCTCGAAGATGATCGTGAATGCTGGTGTCCGTACTGTCATCATGCGGACCAGCGAGACTACCTACGAGGAGATTGACCCGGTCGTGCTCTACCAGAAGCGCAGCCGGGAGGCGCTTGGTGAATGACCTCCTGTCACTGAATGGGAAGGTTGTCAGGGTCTCGGGTGTGGTATATCGGAATGAGAATCCTGGCTCTGGTTTGGAACCCTGCATCTTATGCAGGGATGGTCCCTCTGTTTTCCATCGCGGTTTTAAAAAACTACATGATTCCTTCGAAGGACACATGCATACGAGATGAAAATGCCGGAGGCATTTTCATATAAAAAAGGTTACTGGCCGGTTGACGCGTCAATCCGCTCAGTCCTGGTCGTCCCGGCCGCGTCACGGATGGTGATCTGCCAGCGGGGTACCCACGCAAGGAAGAACGAGACGATCTCGATCCCGGTCTTCTTTGGTTTCACCACGATCTCCTCCCGTTCTTTCACCGCATTCTCCCAGCCCGCCGTGATCGCTGCTGATTCCTTCTCAAACTCATCTTTCAGCTCCCGGAGGTCATCTTCGAGTGCACGGGCATTCTCCTCGGCCTCCCGTGCGCTCATTCCCGCCGAACTGCTCTGGCGGTACTTGCTCGCAGCAGCTGATCCGCTCCGGGTGCTCTTCCGTCCCAGGAGGACGCCGATGACCGTCTCGCCGGCTGAGATCATCGCCTCCCTTTTGCGGGCATCGGCATCCGCCTGTTTCCGATCGGCAGCCATCTCTGCCTTACGGAGCCGGTCTTCCAGCGTCTCGACCTTCGCCTCGTACTTCTTCCGGAGGGCATCCACCTCGGCATCCCTCCGCTCCCGTGCAGCCAGCCTGACTCTCAGGAGGAACTCGGTCTCCGGCTCCCCGGGGTGAGAGATGAGTTTTACCGCAGGGCAGGAGGAGAGTTTGAGTCCGCGGGAATGGACAAGGAAGGTGGTGAGTGCCTGCTTTTCGGCCGAAAATTTCTTCAATGCCCGGACCATCTCCGCAGGAACGGAGTAGCGTACCTCCGGTGGTACCGCAGGTGAGAGGTCGGCTGCCGGCCCCGGAAACGGCACTGCACCCTCCCAGGTCACGCTGCCAGCCGATGAGAATGGGGCGAGAAGGGCAAAATCCCGCTCTGCATCCTTCTCCAGCTTCGTGCTCGTGTAATGGATCCTGCCACTGGCAAGGAGTGCTGGTTCGTACAGGATCGAGGCCCCCTCGATCTTTCCGGGACCTGAACGGAGGATGGCCGTTTCTGCGGTCTCCCGGGGGACCCGGACGGGAAGGTAGCGCTGTGGGATATCCGGGGATATCGCAGGAAGGAGCGGGGTGCTGTCGGAAACGGGCGCTGCCGGGGCTGCCCCCGGCACCGATGCTGCCCTGCCAGCAGGGGGTATCCCGGCATCCGGGGTCTTCCCTTTCATCAGGACGCGTACCTGATCCCGGCTGAGAGGCCCCCTGAGGTAGCTCATCGCCCAGCGGGTCTGGAAGATCACCGGGGCACTCTCGTGCACATTGTGGAGGAGGAACACCCGGTTGTCCAGCGATGAAAGGGTATCGGAAAGCTCTGCCCGGGAGAAGCTGCCCCCCTGGACCGCCCCCTCCAGCCCGTCAAGGACCCGTTCACGGTCCTGCACCGTCTGGAGCCTGCCGATGAACCAGGTCCCGGAGTTGGAGAGACCCTTGTAGTCGAGGTCCACCGGGTTCTGGGTCGTCAGGACCACCCCGAGGCCGAACGCCCGTGCCTGTTTTAGCAGGGTGAGCATCGGCTCCTTGCTTGGCGGGTTTGCAACCGGGGGGAAGAATCCGAAGATCTCGTCCATGTAGAGGATGGCACGGAGGCTCGTAGTCCCGGTCTGGGACCTGACCCATGCCAAGACCTGGTGGAGGAGGAGCGTCACAAAGAACATCCGTTCGTCCTCGTTCAGGTGGGCGATATAAAAGATCGAATGGCGGGGTCTCCCCTCCTTCGTGGCGAGGAACCCCGGGATATCCAGCGGCTGCCCGTTCATCCACGACTGGAACGAGGGTGCGGCGATGATATGGTTCAGCCGCATGGCGAGGGCGAACCGTTCTTTTGCCGGGAAGAAGGTCTCGATATCGAATGCCCCGACCTGTCTGAGAGGGGGATTCTGGATCGCCTGGATCAGCGTCACCAGGTCCATGTCTTTTCCGTTCCGCCAGTAGTGTTCGAAGAGCGAGGAGAGGAGGATGTGCTCCCGCGAGCTGAGCGGGTCTGCAGCTACCTTGATCAGGCCGAGGATAGCAGTTACGGTCCCGGAGATCTTCTCCCGGAGCAGCTCGGCATCAGTCTCCCAGCTGAGGGGAGGGGCTGCAAACGACTGAAGGACGGACACCGGGACTGCGGCATCACTCCCCGGGGTGTACACCACAAGGTCCGCCGCATCACGGAGCATCCTGATACGTGCCCCGTCCTGGCCCCACGAGCCAAGGCCATCCTTCCATGATTGCGCCTGGCTTGCGGCATACTCTTCCGTTGTCTTTCCCTTCCGCCTGGCATCATCCGCGTTGATCCAGGGGAGGAAATCGGCAGGGGCAAGGTCCGGGAACATGAGCAGCCGGTTGGTGATATCCCCCTTGGGATCGATGATGATGGCGGGAACCCCATCGATGGCCGCCTCTTCGAGGAGATCGATGCAGAGGCCGGTCTTGCCGCTCCCGGTCATCCCGATACAGATGGCATGGGTGGTGAGGTCACGGGAATCGTACATCACGAGACGGTCGAGCAGTTTCCTGTCAGCGAGGCTGTACTCTTTTCCGAGATAAAATGCACCCAGTTTCTCAAATTCCATGGAAAACAAGTAGTATGTGCTGACCTGGTGGTAAAAAGGATTCGTTTCCCTGTCTGTGCTCCAAGGCTGGACTATCTCCTGTCGGGAGATCCCTTCTCTTCACAGGTGACGGACGATGGCCCCATGGTTGTCTGCACGGGTCCGGATGAACGCAGCCTGTTTCTTCCCGAGAAGATCCCTTGCCGCAGCCTCGAGCCGGTCCAGACCCGAACCCGAGACAGCATACACCACGGGCCCAAACGAGCTCATCCCGGCACATGCTGCACCCGCATTGCGAAGGCATGACTCCAGCTCGCGGAGGTGTAGTGGCTGTCGTTCCCGCTCGATCCGCTTGAACCCGATCTCCTGGATACGGTTGACCGCGGCACCAAAGAGATCGAGATCATGCTCCATAACACCGGGAAGGAGCCGCATGATCACCTCATGGCATATCTCCCGGACCTCATGGAGAGGAACTGGGCAGGACTCCCGGAAGATCGCGGTCTCCTGAGCCCCGCTCACCGTGCTTAATGGCTCCGGGATAACGATCAGGATCTCCCATTCCTCCGGGAAGTTGAGTCCGGTTACGGCCGGTGCCGGGTGGATCCCCGGCGAAGCCGAAGAAGGAAGGAACTCCTGTTTCTCTCCGCCCGGACCGTAACTATGACCGCCGTCAACTATCAGCCCCCCTGATTCGAATGCCGCCGTACCGATCCCTGATGTTCCGCCCCTCCCGGTCATCATGGCAAGGTCCCTTACCGGTACGGGCATCCCGGAGAGTTCGCAGAGTGCCCTGGCAACGGCGAGAGAGAGTGAAGTCCCTGAACCAAGGCCGACATGGCCGGGCGGGACTGCCCGGATGTGGATCCGGGCTCCCCCGCACATACCAAGCGAGGAGAGCACCCTATGTGCCGTATCTCCTGCTCTCCTGGCAGACGGGGGTGTTCCTCCACTGACGATAAGGTCAGGTGAATGTTCTGCCGTGATGACCGTACGGGGAAGCTGAACGGCAATGCCGATCCCGCCATCGATCCTCCCCAGGGATCCGTTCAGGTCGATGAGGCCAAGATGGAGGCGTGCCGGGGCACTAACGAATACGCCCGAACCCATCCGGAAGGATCGTTCCGGGAATACCTCCTCGATCGAGATGAACGGCTTTCCCTGCCTGATGATACGGTACTTCCTGAACAGTACCTGATCATTGAGAGCGATGCCAAATATCCGGGAAATGCGTGCATCAGAGCCCCGGACCCCTACATGGGATATCTCCCGCCGCGATTCGATAGCATGCTTCTTCAGGATCCTTCCGATTGGGATATCCGCCCGCATCAGGTCGGATCTGAATCCGGGTTCAAGCCGTTCAAGCGGGGTGTCTGATACCGCGTAGATGAGCACTTCTCTCGTGCGGCTGTTCCGGAGCTCGACGATTCTGTGGTTCACCTGATCGCCGGGCCGGATCTCCAGTTCTTCTGCAGTCTTTGCGTCCGCAGGAACTACGTTCTGGGAGAGTGTACTGATCATCACCTCCTCCCCTTCAATTGCTTCAAGGAGGGAGGTTACCGATCCATCGGTCGAGAGGAGGATCTTCTGGAGCGTGGAAAGCGTCCCGTGCTCTTTTTCAATCCGTTCCAGGGGTCCTTCCATAAGCACTCATCCGGTAACTGAATGACCATTTCTCTGCTGGGAGTATATGTTGATTGTGGCAGGGGGAGATCAGGAGGGAACTGAGGAGAACGGTTCCCGCATCCCGTTTGAATGCCGGGCATCCGGGAAAAAGGGTTTAAAACATGAGGAAGATAGTGAAGGCTAACGGCTTGTCCTGATTTTTAAGAGAACCTCTGTATCGCCGAAACAACGGTATTGACCACGAATCAGTCTGACTGACCGGACGGATATCACGCCAAGGAGGTGACCCATGCATCCGAATTACATCCATAGCATAGAGGAGCTCGACAACCTAGTCGGGCTGCCGGTAAAAGAAAAGAAGGAGATGGAGAAGGTCTGTCAAACGTTCCCTTTCCGGACCAATGACTACTACCTCTCTCTCATCGACTGGAATAATGCCCATGATCCGCTCAGGAAGATTGTCATACCCGATCCGCGGGAGCTGAAGGGGGGCGGCTCCCTAGATCCTTCGCAC
Source organism: Euryarchaeota archaeon ADurb.BinA087 (assembly GCA_002068435.1). Classification (GTDB taxonomy): domain Archaea; phylum Halobacteriota; class Methanomicrobia; order Methanomicrobiales; family Methanospirillaceae; genus UBA9949. The sequence continues at coordinate 22,561 of MVZQ01000022.1, forward strand.
GAGAAGGATTACACGAAACTTCCCGGCCTGCAGCACAAGTACCAGCAGACGGGGCTGCTGTTGCTCTCGGATGTATGCGGGGGGATCTGCAGGTTCTGTTTCAGAAAGAGGCTGTTTGTCAACTGCGAACGCGAGACGGTAAAAGACGTATCCCGGGGATTAGAATACATCCGGACCCATCCAGAGATCACCAACGTCCTGCTCACCGGGGGCGATCCTCTCATCCTCGAGACATCATACCTTGAAAGGATCCTGAAAGAATTACGGGAGATCCCCCATGTGAACATCATCCGTATCGGGAGCAAGATTCCTGCCTATAACCCCTTCCGGATCCTCTCAGATCCCTCCCTCCTTCAGGTCCTTTCCCGGTACACCACGGTAGAGAAGCGGATATACCTGATGGCCCATTTCAACCACCCGAACGAGCTTACCACGCAGTCATTACAGGCGCTCGAGCAGCTTCACCGGGCAGGGGTGATCGTGGTCAACCAGACCCCTGTCTTAAACGAGGTGAACAATTCCCCGGAAACTTTCACCAGTCTCTTCCGCAAGCTCTCATTTTCAGGGGTGACCCCGTATTATGTGTTCCAGTGCCGTCCCTCACGGGGGAACAGGTTGTTTCAGGTACCAGTTGAACAGTCATACCATGTGATCCAGCAGGCCTGGCAGGCGTGCTCCGGGCTTGCGAAGAGGGCCCGGTTCGTGATGTCCCATGCGACAGGGAAGATCGAAGTTGTCGGCCGACAGGCAGGATGTGTCTTCATGCGGTATCACCAGGCTGCAGAAAAAGCCCTGATCGGAAAATTCATGGTAATGAAGAGCAATCCCCATGCGCTCTGGTTCGACGATTACAGGGAAATGCCCCTGGAAACACCCGCCCCAAGAAAAGTCTGGTTATTCTGACAAGAACGGGAACAGACTCTTTCCCGTTCTGCCTTATTCTCTCTGACCCTTTCCTCCCCCGTCATAAGAGAAACGAGATGATCACGAGAAACAGGATCAGGATTACGAGGAACCATACGACCCGGATGATAACCTGCCTTGATTGTATCTGGGCGAAGATATCCCGCGGGCCGATGTGAAGAAAGATCACCCCGATGATACTTCCGGCAATCAGACCGATCACATTCTGCAGCGTCAGGACAATGGCTTTTACCGCCCCTTCGGGAAAGAGGGCCAGTGAGATGCCAGTGACTACTGCTGGAGGAAGAAGTGCTGCGGCAATTGCCACCCCCGCAATCCCTTCTGGAATTCCCTCTGACAGAGCGATCATCGTTGCAAAGCCAAGGAGGACTGCCATCAGGATGAACACCGCGTTGGGGTCCATCCGCGACATGATTTCCGGGGTCAGGGTGAGATCGATGACGAATGAGAGGGCAAATGAAGCTACGGCAGCGATAAAGACCAGCATGATGACCATCAGCCCCAGGATCTCCACGCACCGCATGGTCGTTTTCACATCTCCGATGGCAACATAGATCGCAAGGGCATAAATCGGGCCGAGCAGGGGGGATATCAGCATTGCACCGATAATGATG
>MVZQ01000023.1 GCA_002068435.1 Euryarchaeota archaeon ADurb.BinA087
CCGATCTCCCGGAAATCCATAAGATCCATATCCCCTTCCTAACTAAAGGTTAGGGGTGGATCCTACACAATCACCAAAAATTAATAATATCTTTTGTTACATTTGATTGTATTAGTATGTCAATAAAAGGATGGATTTGCTTCTGGCTAATTATCCTGTGTCTTGCGGGGATTGTTTATGCCGTTTCATCCGCTGTGTCATTTGTGAACTATCATACTGGAATTTTAGATCCCTCAGTCAAAGAACTTGAAACTGGGGAAAAAAGTGTTTCATTCGATTATACATTGCATGGGAATAACGGAGCAATTCAAACAACTGTATATGAAGGAGTCTACAATTATTTGAGTGAGAAACGTCCTAAATCTGGACGTTATCTTGATGTTTTTTCTGATAGGATACAGGATAAATACAGCAGTGATTTAATACGAAAAATTCAGGCTGTTTCAACTAATCACGAAGATCAGGCGCGTGTTGCAATAAGCATAGTTCAGCAAATACAGTATTCTGATGGTCTTGATTATTTTTGGGTTGAATATCCCTACGAACGACTCTATTATAATTGGGGAGATTGCTCGCAAAAATCTGTATTATTAGCTTATATTCTGAAACAGCTTGGTTTTGGTGTTGCTCTCCTTGAATTTGAAGATGAGAATCATATGGTTGTGGGAATTGCTACCAATGAAAAATTCTCATATAAGAATACTGGTTATGCTTTCGTTGAAACTACTCTTCCCCGCATTATTACCGACGCTTCGGGGCAATATGGAGAGAATATAACCAGTTTGACCTCTGTTCCAGAAGTAATTGTGATATGCTATGGACAAAAAATGTCAAATCTCGATCAAGATGTTCAAGATGCTGCATCTCTTCTATCTTTGAAAAATAAGGGAAAGAAACTCAATGAAAAGGACTATTCAAATTATGTAGCAATAAGAGACAAATACGGACTTGATAAGGGAATAAGATTCTCCTTTGATTTAACAACCCCTCCAACAATTCAACCCATACCTCCCTTACCCCCACCCCCAATAAAAAATTGAATTTCATAAAATTTTTGCTCTGTAGAAAACCTTGAGGATGAAAAATTGTAAGTGCCTGTGGATGTTACAGACAATCATTTTTACAGCGATTTCTTTCATCTGAATGAGGAAGATCCTGGCTTTGAGGTCCCCACTAAACTTTCTTTTCAGGACTGAAAACCTGGTTTCGACGATTTGCCGTCTTGGGTATCTGGTAGAATCGAACTGACAAGCCATTTCTCTGCGGTATTTGCCGCTGATGATCTCGTTATTCCAGGAACGGATCGGAATAACTGAATGGGCATGCAGGTCATCTCGGATCAATTGATGAATATTTTCAGAATCGTAACCTTTGTCCATGACGTAGCACTCAGACTTCCTCATCTTATGGCATTGTGGGAGTAATTTCTCGGCATGCCGGGTATCGTGCACCCGTCCATTTGAAACGAGATAGCCCGTGATTACACCTTCATCGGTATCAACGGAAATGGATGTTTTGAGGAAATGTTTTCGGATCTTCCCGGTTCTTTCGGAAAAGTAATGGCTGCAGTAGCCACTGGTAAATCCGGATGAATCGACGGCGGTTATTGGAATAACCTCGTCAATCGTGTAGAACAAGTCCACCGTTTTCTTGAAGGTGATTCGGAGATAGAGAGATTTTATTCGGCGGAGAAATTTCTGGAGTGTGGTAAAATGAGGTACGACGGATAAATCGAGTGTTTCCTGAACGTTCTCCATGTCTCCAACATCTTCGATGAACTCGCGATAATGTTGGTTTCGATAATCCTTGAACAGGATGAGGACGAAAAGTTGGTATTGGGTGTAGGTCTTCTTGGAATACTTGCAGGAATACGGTTTGAGGTGAGTTGACTTCACCACGGAAATTGCGGCTTGGATAAATCTGATATTCCGGCTCGTTGATTTCTTATTTGTCTCCTTATTTGACGACACATCAACATAAGGAGACACTGTACCTTAGATCTTTTGGTCGTTGTTACGCCTCTTGTGGTTTTAGGATTTCTACAGAGCCAAAATTTTAAAAGAAAATTTATTATTTATGTAGTAAAATTTCATACAAAAAAGGAAGAACATTTTACTTAAATTCGAGAATGGGATATTACTGGGGGATTCCAACAATTTGAAAAATTATCCATAAGAAATGAGGAACAATCGTGGTTAAAAGAGATTTTGATATTAAACTGAATAATTGGAACAATAAAGTGAAATATGCAGGACATTATAGGATATTTACTGAAAATAGTAAAGATCAGGAATACCTCTCTCTTTTAGCTCATAGTTTATCTCATAAACCAAAAAAGGCATTGGAAAGTTTTGATGGTTTCATCTATATGCAAAAATTTCAGTGTCAGTGTCAGAATGGTAGAATTGTAGTAAAAGATATTTCAAAAAAGGATCATCCCGTCTGTATGGAACCATATTGAAACTGATTCTCGTTTACTCAACAATCAGAGAGAGAAAAATGAACAAATGAAATTATACTTGGGGTAATGGAACATGTCAAACATATTTCTTATTAGTGACACTCATTTTAACGAGTATGATGGCCCGAATAGTGTAGTCAGGCTATTTCATCGCCCATTTAAAAATTCAATGGAGATGAACCGGAAAATTATTGAAAATTGGAATAGTGTGGTCAAATCGGATGACATAGTTTTTTCATTGGGGGATTTCGCGCATTTAAGCGAAGATATGGTAAAATATGCTTCTCAATTGAATGGAAAAATCGTATTTGTGTTGGGTAATCATGATTTTGAAGGTGACAGAAAATGGATGGGAAGAACCAATTTTCAAGATGCGTGGTTTCCTTTAACGGGAATTCTCACATATAAAAACAAAGATTTCCTTCTCGCTCACAGTCCTGACGATGTACCGTATTGGTGGCGAGGCTGGGTTATCCATGGCCATCATCATATCCGGCCTCAGTTTCCCTTTATTGACGGGAAAAAACGAAATATCAATGTTGCGTCTGATTTAGTTGATTTCACTCCTGTAAGTTTGGATTGGATCTATTCTCTCAATTTGGATGGAATAAAAAGAATGGAGCGAAAAAATTCTATTCCAATGCGGTGGGAAAGAGATTAATATGAAATATTTTATTCCTTTCACGGGTTTTCAATCAATAACAGAAAGCAAATCCAGAAATAGCCTTGAATTATACCGAATATTGCCCCAGATTGTCATAATAAGGGGGTTTGAGGCCTAAAAAATGCGCAAACGATTCTGGAAACCCCTTTGTAAGTTTTATAATAAAAGTTGGTGCAAAGGGAAAATGGATATTGAAAATCTATCCAGTGATCGAGCTGCATTTTTCGCCATGTATGGAAGAAATGCTCCTTCTCACCGTGTTCACACTGCATATTCAGAATGTGGGAAGAATTGTAAATATTATCGAAATTGGATTTATTGTCCGTATTTATCCTATTACTAAAATCATTACACCCCCTTATCTCATCATGACCATTCCCCCTGGGTTACATAATAGCACATAATGTCATAAGATATTGAATAAATGGGAGGAATCAGAGATTAAAAAGGAAAATAATTTGGAAACAACCTTCTCAATTAGATCTCAACCCGCCATTCTCCCTCTCACCTCCCTTTCGTAACAGTGCTCGCATAAGTGCACACCCACATCAGAGGGATCAGCCCACACCGCTTTCTCCAGCCCGCAGATCGAGCACTTCCCGACATCGACCGTGAGCCTGGTGCACCGCGACACATCGACGGTCCCGGGGAGCGGCTGCCTCGCTGACTGCTCCGCCTTCACTGCTAAAGCGTGGCACGACCGGCAGATCCGGCGGGCGTCCTGCTGGTCCCGGGGCCTCGCCCTCCGCTCTGTGGTCAGTTTCTCAACAAACCATGATCCCTTCTTCCCGCAGACGCAACAGGGGGTACCTGGCTCCGGGATGTCGAGCGGCTTGTAATCGGCCACCCGGATGGTTCTGGGCCGCTCATCGTTTCCTGCAGGGAATGATGTAGCCTGCATGGTTGCAGCAGGTTGCGTACACCTGCCGGAAGGAAACCGGCTGTGTTGCGTCTCCAGATTCCCAGATTGCGCCATAATTGCTTCGTTTTGAATTGCAGTTGCAGCAGATTCAGGATCATGCACAGAATGATCAGGGTCCGGTCCGGGTTCCTGGCCACCTGCAAATTCCTGTGATTGCTGCAAATCATCAGTCTTCAGTACAGAATTCTCCTTCCTATGGGCATTATTTGGAAAACCGGAAGATACGGAACCATCCCGGTCATTTCCAGCACCTGCTGGAAAACTGCAGGAATCCTGCTGCAAAGGCTGCAAAGGACCCGGGCCGTCACCTCCCGGGTCGCGGTCGAGCCAGCACGCCCCGCCACTCGCCCAGTAGCGGTAGAGTTCCGGGTCCCAGGCATACGCCTCGGTCCTCCGGCGCACATTGATCCCGTCCTCCTCGTTCATCGTCACCGTCCGGTCCGTGTAGGAGAGGGCCGGACATTTCTCAAGCAGCCCTGTGTAGTTCTTCCCCCGGCTGTCGTAGCCCTTGATGGTCCGGTAAATGCTCGAGTAGGAACTCCCGGTAAGCCGCTGCAGGTCCTGGATGGTGAACTCGGACCGCCCGGCCTGCTGGATCACCGCGAGGAGGTCCGCCTCCTTCTTGGTGAGCTTCGACTCCTGGCCGCCGGCAGTCCCGTTCAGCAGCGTGAAGATCTCGTTGGCGGCCGAAAAGTCCGCCTCGGTCGCATAGACGCAGAGCGTCCCGTCTTCGGCCGTCTTCTGCGCCCGCTGCAGGAAGAAGAGCGCGGTGTGGCTCTTGATCAGGTCGTAGAACATGTCCGGGTTGCGCCGGTTCCGGATCGCGTGGAACCGTATCCGGGCCGAGAAGGGGATGACCACCCAGAACATCTGCTCGTGCAGGACCTCCCAGATCGCCCGGCAGGTCCGCAGTTCCGGCGTCTCATCCGTGATGGTGTCTGGGTCCTGCTGCTCCTTCCGCTGCTTTGCCGCGAGCACCCGGGCGTCCTGCTCCGGGGACTCGTCGATCCAGCAGGTGAGCATCCGGTTCATCACCTGGTCGTCGCCGGTCCCCTCCTTCTTTGCGATCCACCACACGCACCGCTCGGGGATCCGGCAGACCCGGCAGGAGAGGTCCTTGGTCACCGTCGTGTGGGTAATCGGCTCGTTGAAGTTCGAGGTCGCGGACTTGAGGATCTCCTGGATGCTGTCGGAGAGCTCGGTGTCGTCGCTCATCAGGACCGACCGGGGTGCGAGGTCTTTCATGTAATAGAGGGCCTTGTTGCTGACTGTGCCCTTCACCTTCAGCCGGTCCGGGACCTGCCGGAGCATCTTCCGGAAGGCATGGGTCTTCCCTTTCCCGCTGTCGCCGGTCACCGAGACGTGGAGCCCGTCCGAGTTCTTCACCGCCTGGGAGGCCATTGAGAGAATCATGCAGCGGGCAAGGATCTCGTCGCCGACATGCTCCTGGGCGAACGCGGTGAGCATCAGGGCGAGCGGGTCCCCGTGCCGGAGCACCTCACGCGCCTCGGCCCGGTGTTCCGCAGGAAGAGAAGAGGATGCAGGCGGCACCACGCGGCCTTCCTGCTCCGCCCTGGCCACCGCCCGCTCCCGCCGCCAGGAACGCTCGTGCTGTTCCCGCTGCTCCGCACGTCGCGGCTCATACTTCGCCCGGAGCTCCTGCCACCGTTGCCGGCCTCCGCCACAGCTCGCGTGGTGGCACCCGGCATGGATTGCTCCGTTCGGGAACTGGATTGCAAACGCGCCGTCATGGTGATCTCCTGAGAACGGGCATGCGTCCAGGACAAAGAGCGTCCCGCCCTGGTAGGGCTTCTCATGGGCAACGTGAAGGCCATGACAGGTGAGCCATTCCCGGAGATCCAGAGCTTTTTTATACCCCTTTATTTCCGGTGGAGCGCACGGAAATAATCCGGCCAATTTGCGTAATGACGATGTATCAACCACGTTCAACTGGTCGCCAAATGATAACACGAGCGATTTTCGGTGCGGACGGTCCCGTGTATTGTCACCCTTTCGTGAGGTGGTACCGTAGATCTTCCAGATACGGGCTGCGTTGAAGTTCGCAGTGTCTACAGTGACCGCGCTGTTCGAAAACATCGTGTCAAGCGTGTCCAGGCACTTCTTCACCAGGTCCCGGCTCTCTTCATCGTTCGGGAGATCGATCCGGTAGAGCAGGTGGGCCCCGTTCCCCGAGTCGGCCATGACCGGGGTGGGCCACCCCTGCTCCCTGCCAAGGAACGCGGCGATCTCCGCGGCCCGGACGAGTGCGGCCTGGTGCTCCTCATCAGTCGAGGAGACTCCGCTCGGCCGGACCGGGTCGATGTCGATGGGAAACCACCGCCTCCGCAGGATATCGGCATCGCTGGTCGTGGCGTCCTTCTTCCCAAGCCGCATCTTGATCCGGTTCGCCCGGCGGGAGAGCAGGGCCGGGTTCACCTCGTTCAGCGTGAAGTAGATCCCCTGCACGCCCTGGTCGGTATCCAGGGCCGCCACCTGCCGGGCCAGCTCCTCACAGTCGTCGAAGTAGCCGCTGTGAATCCACTGGTCGGTGAGGGCCCGAACCTCGATGACCTGCCCCGGAGCGATCAGGAGTGCGATGGCTTGGTGAAGTGAGTCATCCATGGGTCACCACCGATCTCCAGGCTCCGGGCTTCCCTGTGAGGATTCTGTTTCACCATCATTGACTCTCCTGCATCGCCGGCACCGGTTCAACGGAGACGGCAGTTGGGGCCTGGCGGACCTCCGAAGTCGTCACCACCACGGTATAGTAATGCCAGTTGCTCCGGGTCACCGTGATCTGGAAGACCGACTCGCGTTTTTCATTGATTTGGTCGGCCACCACCCGCGGGATGAGGTAGAGCGGGATCTCCCGGACCGTCGAGATGGGCTGGACCGGTGTGGGAGGGCTCTCCCTCTTACCCGCCATGGTCCACCTCGGTCACCTCGTTGTGCCCGATGCGATAGTACTGCCAGCGCCCGGTCGAGAAGACAAAGACCCAGATCTCGAAGTGGTAGTCCTCGGGGCGGGGAAAGTTCCGGAGGTGCCGGATGATGCCCCCGTAGCACTTCGTAACCTCTTCGATGCCGGAGAAGGAGTCATGTACCCTCATCAGGGTGATGAAGAGCCCGTGGTCGTCCCGGGTGGCAAAGAGGTGTCCCGGGGCCTCCTGGTCCTTGAACTGGAGGACGACATATCCCCGGGCCTCCAGCATGGCCGCGGCCTCCCGTTCGAGCGTGCGGATCCGCTTAAAATGGGGGGAGGCCATCATATGCCTCCGGAGATTCCCTGGTATTGAGTCAGGGATTTATGTTCAGAGATCAGATGCTGATTGGCAGTCTCACCGGTAGTTAGGGGTAACGAGCTGGGTGAGCTGCCATCTAGAGTTTTCTGCATACAGATCCCTTTCCGGCTACAATCTTCCAGTGTCCATCTTCGACCATTATCTGTCCAATCCCGTGGAATCCCGTCCTCTTTTCATATGCGTCGACGGCTTCCTGGGTGACGACGAGGGGTTTTTTCATTGCGTGGTTCATGAGTGTCACCTGTCAGAGGTGAGTGTTCAACAACGGTGCAGAGACAATCGGACCGGAGCATCCGAGTCCAAGATACAGGAAAAAGCGGTTGAAGCCTCATCGGGCAATCGCCGGGACTACGAATGGGTCAGGTGAATTTAGGTGAGCGGGAGCTCATGACCTGGCAAAGGAGTACCGCGAGAGATCGCCTGGGAGCTTAAACCAGCGGTCGTCGCCGCAAACCAAAAGAAGAGAGCGAGAACGGAGAGATCCGGGCGCTCAATAAAATTACCCTGGACCCCTTATCTGCAGAGTTCTGTACCATGGACGGGACCAGAAGCCGGCCCATCAGTGCAAAGAATGAGATGATGTTGATGGAAATGAACCGGGCCAAATACGCCGCTTTCTTTGGCGAATGTAAAAACCGATTGAACCTCCACGTCATTTCTCTGCACAAATTTTGGATCATTGTCTTGATCTTTTCAAGATCGTGGGAGAATATAAATTTAACTTAACCATGGGGTTCGATCGCAAATTCGGTGCAACCGCAGCGAGATTTTCCTGCGTGAATATTTTGGAGGAGATGAGGCGCGGAAGTGATGTTGATGGAATGCGACGGAATATTGATTTTACGGAGGAATTTTTTGGGAAATGGGAAATGAGGGAGAGATGTGCGGCGGAATAAAGAATGTATTTATTTATACAAATAGATTCTTATTGGAGTACATATAGATCTAACAATCATTGGAGATGACTTTGGGAAAAATGCCGCATCAGAAAAAAGCAAACCAAAAAACCGCGAAGAGTATTCGCCTTGACGAAATTCATTGGCAAATCATCCGAGGATTGATTCCCTTTTATGGGAATAATGAACCAGAAGTTGTCAGGGCAATCGTCATGATGTGGTTGCACGAAAATATCGGATGTGACGCAATTAGAAAACTTGAAGAATTAAATGCGATACAATTGAGTGAATAAAAATCGGCTAATGCGTGAATATGACTGGAAATACCTTCAATGTGAAAATTAAAAAAAGTGTCTTCGCATGGCTCATAGAGAGTTCGGGCTGGTCTTATAATGAGATTGCAAATAAGATTGGAATATCTGAACGAATTGTTTCCGATTGGAAATCAGGAAAAGAAGAAATTGAGATTCCTATCAATAAAGTTGAGATTATTTCAAATACCATCAAAAGGCCACTAGCAGCATTTTTTATATCCAGCCCGCCAAAAGAGCCAGAATTACCAAAGGATTTTAGGAAACTTCCAAGTAATCAAGTTTCATCGTATTCCAAAGAAACATTGTTATCAATCAGGAAGGCAAGAAGACTCCAAAAGATCGGTAACAAATTATTGAGAACACTGGATCGCCCAGCGAGTGGGGATATTAATCAATATAGTCTATCAGACAATCCCGAACAAGTAGCAATATTAGAGCGGGGATTATCGGGTATAAGCATAAAGGAACAGATTTCGTGGAAAGATGAGAGGGTTGCATTAAGTCGGTGGAGGAATTGGGCCGAATCTAAAAATATTTTAGTTTTTCAAATGAAAATGCCGATGGAAGATGGAAGAGGGTTCACTTTATCCGATGATTTGCCGTATGTTATCGTATTAAATCATTCGGACTCTATCCGAGGGCGCCTTTTCTCGCTTTTTCATGAATATGCACATATACTTCTTAAAGAACCTGTTATTTGCAATTTTGAGAGCAATACCTCATCTAATGCCAATATTAGAAAAATCGAAAACTGGTGTGATAGGTTCGCAGGAGCGTTCATACTACCAAAAGCGGAGCTAGCCAATGAAATTGGCGTTCTTGAAAAAATCAAATCCGGTGTAATTTCTGAAGGGGCAAAAGAAATTTCCAGGAGATATAAAATAAGCGAACAAGGCGCTTTGGTGCGATTAAGGAATTTGAACTATATTAATATTGAGCAATATGGTCGGGAATATCTCCGAATAGTCAAAGAAATCGAAGATTACCTTAAAAAGAAAAAAGAAGAGGAGAGTGAGAAAGAAAGAGGGGGCGGATTGCCCGGCGATAAACGGTGCTATGTCGAAAAGGGAGAAAAATTTGTCTCTCTCGTATTAGAAAGCTCAAATAAAGGAATCATTTCTGAACCAGATGCTATGGACTATTTAGATATCAAAGTAAAAAATTTGGTTGTGTCACAAGATCGGCTAAGATCTCACCGGCAACAATAGGAATGAGTTATCCCATCTCACAAGCATTTCGGTAATCAGAGAAGAGAACCAGTGGGGCCGCCGCGGGGGCGCCCCGTCGGGGGCGGCGGCGTCTATCCTAATCGGAGTTTGGGGTGAAGTCCCCCTTCTGCACTATCCAATATGTTCAAGATGGTATTGAGGAACTAATAAGAACGTGATTCAATCGAGATTTGAATTGCAATTGATGAAAGCCCATGGAGTCCCATGTATTCATGGCGAAATCGTCGATACAACCAGGGACTGGTATACCGCACGAGGATGAATCTCAATATAGCTTCAAGTCCCTGAGTGGTCCATCGCATCCATTTGTGCTTCACCCGTTTCGATATCTCACCCATCAACCGTTCAATCATGTTGGAGTTCCAGGGAACGTCAATGCCGCATAAAGATAATCGGGCGAATGTTACCAGTGTATTTGAATAGGTATTGAGAAAAGCAGCCGCTTGAAAACACCCTTTCTCGGTCAATCGGTTGGCCAGGTTTTCCATACTTTGAACAACCTGGTTTATTTTAGCACCGATATGATGGTGATCCGATTTGTGAAAAATAACAACGTTTTTCAGGGACAGCAATGACTTTTTCAGTTCATTAATTACTCTCTTTCTCTCTTCCAGGCTTAATTTGCCATCTTCCCATAACTTATAGCCCAATAAACGGAACCCATGAATCAGGTCAGTCTGGAACTGAATATCTCCATCTGCAAATGCAGCCCTCAGTTCTGGATCCCCATCACTGATGATGACTGCGTTCTCGGAGAGTACCTTCTCATTGTCAACGAGATCGGAGAGGAATTGCCAGGATTGATTCACCGTGACACCGAGTAGCACTTTCCTCTCGTCACTCACACCGAGAAGAACATTGACATTATTCTGTTTCTTCCCCGGTTCCTGTGAGTGCGCCTTGGTTCCATCCGCCATTGCTATCGTCATGGGGGTCTCGATCTCATTCACCTCTAACAATCTGCTCATCTGTTTTATCCGGTTATTTATGGTCATCCGTGACGGTACATCTGGAATTACGATCCCTAACTCTTCTATAGTATCCCGGTAACTGAGTTTCTGAACGAAATCAATACTGACCATGGCGATATCTGGTTGATACACCTGTTTTCCTGCAAACCGTACAACTTCTGCCAGGGGTTTCCAGATACGGTTCTCCTGAATGTCCCGGACTTTATTCAACTTCAGGAGTATGGATCCTACTGATGTCACTATCTTCTTCTCTGATGTCCCGGCGCGAATATATCGCTCTTCGGGATTACGCCTTGAATATCTCTTGCCGCAATAGGAATTGACGAGATATTCGTTCATTGCCTCAAGTATATGTTCAAGGAGCTTGGCTTCGATTTGAAGTTTCTTCACCGATGCTACAAGACTCTCGATTGGTATCGGCTGGCTCTCTTCAGAAATGCATACCTTTACTTCAATTGAGTGCACGATATCCATCTGGGGTGATCTCCTTTTGGTTTTGTCACCAGTGAGATCATCCCATGAGGGATTATCTTAGCCGATTTTTGGACACGATCAAAAATTTTGAAAAAATCAGAGAAGCATGAAAAACTGACCAATGACTCAAGTAAAACCCATTTATATTGTCGATACCAGCACATTTATCAAATTGGGGGGTTTACCGAGGGATATTTTTTTACCATTATGGTCTGGGTTTCAGGGATTAATTGTCGAGGGTAGAATAGTGACCCATAGCGAGGTCAAAAAGGAATTATCAGGAAGATTAGATACGAAAGAGGATGATCTTTGGATTTGGTTTCGAGAGATGGACGAACGTTTTAGCATTGCCCGCGATCCATCGCCCTTTCAAATTCAAAAAATTCAAGAGATTTATGAAAAATATCCCCAATTTATTGATCTTGAATCAGACAAACCACAAGCTGATCCATTCCTAATCACTTACGCAATGGAGTTAATGGAAGGTAATCAACTACCGATAACCGGAATAAAATATGACTATTATCTTGTCACAGAAGAAAGAAGTGGGACAGAAAGAAAGAATTTAAAAAATCCGCCAGAAATCACGAGAATACCAGATTATTGTAAAGTGTATGGGATTAAATGTATAGATCTATGGGGCCTAATTAGATTGGAGGCCTGGCGTTTTTCACTGACAGAATGATAAAATATTGATTTATTATCAAAATTTTAAACCTCCCCCTTCGCAGCCCTTGCCTCCAGTTTCTGCACAAATCTCTTGAGGGAAGCGGGATTCCTCAGAATGCTCTCGTGCATCTCATCATCAGATTCTGTGGCCTCTTCGGTCAGTGACCGGCCGCAAAGGTTGCAGTACTCTGACATCGGGGCATTGATATGGCGGCAGTGCACGCACTGGATGGGTTCCAGGCGGCGCTCTTTGATAGCCTCACCGGTTTCGTTCTCGTTGATCCCATACGTCCGCAGGATCTCGCTATCGATATCTTTCCCGGTGAGGTGTGCATAGGTCTGGAACATGTCCGTCGTGAGACTGCCCCACATCATCAGCTTGATCACACTCTCGGATACTCCCTCTTTGATCATGTGGGTTATTCGGGAATGTCTGAAAATATGAGGAGTAATCCGCTTTTGAATGCCCGCCCGCTTCGCAATCCGCTTGAGTTGAAGATTGATCGATCCGTGCGTGAGGGCATTATAGTGCTCGGTGATGAAGACCGGCATCTCGGGGTTCATCGGGTGGCAGGGGTAATCGTTCTTCCATGAGGCGAGATACTCGCGGGCCATTACGAGCCGGATGTAGCGGGGCTTGTTGGTCTTGAAGTTCACGTTCACCACAACTCCCCACTTGTCGAAGATCAGGTCTCCCCATCGCATCATGCCAATCTCGCCGATGCGAAAGCCCCCTTCGTACAGCATCATGATGACCGCACGGTCGCAACTCCGGGTTGATACACGGACCATTGCCGTGATCTCTTCAGGAGTCAGAAGGTCTGATGCGACCTTTGTCATGGTCTCGTGGTTAGGGGGTCGGAGGTTGCGGAGTTTCTTCTCGGGGATTTGTGAATAGCCATTCTCGATGAGCCAGAGGTAGAACTGCTTGAGAATGATCATGTGGTCGGTGATGGTGTTCTTCATGAAGGGTTTGCCGCGTCTGCTGGTCCCGGATTTCAGGGCCGCAATTCCCGCGTAGAGTGCAACCATGTCGTTCTGATCAAAAGGGCCGATGAAGCGGCGCCAGCCAACGAGCGTGTAAGTGAATTTGTGTGCCCTTTTGAGGCTGGTGTTGCGTGAGGCCTGCATCTCGGCCACAAATGCCTTGATGAGGGAAATATCTCTCTCGTTAAGAATGCCTGCTTTCATTCCGTTTGCAATCGAGCGATCTGGATAGTCAGACTTAATGCGATAGAACGCATCATTGTCTATAGCACGTGGGGTACGAGCTGTCATAGTTCAGCGTCTGTTATGTTCCTTAAAAACCTTGACTGAATATCCGGATACAAGGTAACGCTGCACGGCTGGGGCTTCAGAAGTTAACCTTCAATTTTCTTACCCAAAATTTATATACATCCTTTCAGACGCCCTTTTATGGCAGAATCTTCCACACTGATTCAACACCATGCGCAATTCTCGGGCATGAGGCCTGAATTCGCAGACAAATCCATCGAGAATGGACTGAAAAAGGGCTGGATAACGCAGAACGACATTGCTCTGATCCGCGAGTTCGTCACTGAAAAGAAAGTCTCGGGATGTATCGGCTTGTCCAGGGTGAACAAGATCACATACACCCTTGTGCACTGGCGCAGGTTCCTCCCCGAGTTCAGCGGGATGACCATTTCCGATGTTTACAACGGCATCGAGGCCTTGAAGAATGGAAATACTACGAAGGGCACTCCGTTCGCTCAGAACACCAAGCACGATTTCGTCCGGATCCTGAAACAATTCCTTGTCTGGTTGGTGGAAAACGAGCTCACCTCGCTGCCCGAAAAGAAGGTGATGAGGATCAAGGTCCCGCCGGACAACCCGATGACCAAGACCGCTTCCCAGATGATAACTCCTGAGGAGATTCAGCGTCTCTACAAGGCATGCTACCGGAGCTACGACCGGGCCATGATCACCTTCATCTATGAGGGAGGCCTCCGCATCGGCGAGGCCGGGGCCATGAAGTGGAAGGATCTCACCTTCAACAAGAACGGGATCGTGGTGAACGTGAACTTCAAGACAAACGTCCCCAGGTACATCCCTATCATCGCAGGAATGGAGTATATCATACAGTGGCGCATGGACTATCCCGGGACTCCTGAGGGAGACGCTCCGGTCTTCATCAACTACCGGGGAACGCTCCTCAGGAACGAGGCTGCCATCGCCCAGCTTCGGGTCATCGGGAAACGTGCAGGGATTGAGAAGCGCCTGACTCCCCATCTCTTCCGGCACTCCCGGATCACTCATATGGTCCAGGAAGGTGTCTCCGAGAGTGTGATCAAGTTGATCATGTGGGGTTCGGTCCATTCCAAGATGCTCCGCACCTATGCCCACCTCACCGGGCAGGATATCGAGCGGGAGCTCCGGAGGGTCTACTGTCTTGAAGACACAGAAGGAGAGAAGAAGAAGTCGGCTCTTGAGCCCCATGTCTGCTCACACTGCCACATGATCATGCCGCCCGCAGCGGAGTATTGTGCCGTCTGCGGGCAATCTCTGATGGGGACTGGAACAGCCAGCGAGGACGAGATCCAGGACTTCGTACTCAGGCATGGCCCGGAGTTGATGGAGTTCATCATGCAGAAGAGCGGGACAAAGCCGGCTCCTGTCCTCCGACATGTCCCCACGCTCCCGAAGGTCCCGAGGTGATTCCCTTTATGTGATACAGTCAGGCTTATCCTGACCCACTTTCAGGAGCTCCCGTTCACCCTTATTTCACCCGTTTGGCCATGCTGGTGTGCATGTGGCGGCACGGGTTGCCGGCATGCAGGAACGAAACACCATGGAACAGCTCGTGGTCACACGGGAAGCAGTCGAGGCCTATGAACGCCGGACCGGGTTCGTGGGCATCGGGGAGTTCTTTCTGCGGAAAGGACTCTTTGTCCTGAAGGAGGGTGAGACATGCAGGAAAAAGTAGTGGGCCCCCCAAAATCAGAAGCATCTTCCACAATGATTCAACTTGAGGGACCCAGAATATCCTCTCTTCTCGGATTAAAAAAGGTATGGTTATCTGAATTTTCGATCTGGCCTGCAGGGGTGGCCTGATGCCCATGGCACAGCACTCCACCTCGCCGGTCCCACTCTATCTCCTCCCCCAGGCACTTTCGGAAGAGATCAAGAAGTACGGAGATACGATAGCAGAGATCAGGATCCGGCGGACCACCGGCCATAACTATTTCCTTAAGGTCAAGCACGAGAGGCGGGGTGACCGTGGTGACTGAACCCGGGACGCTCTCACTTGGCGAGAAGGAGATCCTTCGTCCTGTAATCATCTATCGGGTAACAAGAGAAGGGGAACCATAAAAATTTGATGATTTTCTATGAATCCGATCACCTACCGCAGAACCTTCCGAAGTGCCAGTGCTGTGATACAGCCCCCAATCAGTGTGATGTAGGCGAAACCGGGCGACGATGTCGGTGGTATTGCTCCGCCTTGGTTCAGGGAACTGTTTACAGGCGAGTGAGAGTTACTCCTGCCCGTATCACTCATTCCAGTCTCTCCTGGGCGAGACGAGAGGGTATGAAGCACGACCTCGCGTGGCTCCCTGGACCAGTCGTCTCCCGCACCGCGCGTATAGATGATGTATTCCCCTGAGATGACCGGATGAGAAAGCCCACGCCGGAAAGGAGTGATCTGGGTCTTTTCCCCGGTGCGAAGGTCCATCACCATAATTGCACTTCTGCTGTCCCGGAAATCGAAAGGATTCATGGACTGCAGCCATGCAACCCGCTCATCCGAGATGGGAGGAAGATGCCCCTGGTGCACGCTTCCCTGCCCGACAACGGTCCTGACCCGGGAAGCGATGGAGTAATGGATGATTGTATGGATCCCATGGATCTCCTCTGTCCATACCACATCGTCGCCAGAAATATACGGGGTGCTCTTTACCGGATTTTCCGTTAGCAGACGCTCCTCTGTTCCGTTCATCAGATCGTAGAGGTAAAGTTCCGGATCATCCGGACCATGGGATCGGTAGTCTTTCCACAGTATGAAATTACCTGAAATCATAGGGGTACTCTGGTGGCCCGGTGAACCGGTCGGGAGGTACTGGTTCTCCCCGGTCGTCAGATTGAAGATGACGATCTTTCCCCCGTCAACGCTGGAGTGGGAGACTCCCTCATGTTCGGTCCAGACAACCCGGTCCCCATCAATCGAGGGATTCTGGCTAAACCTGAGATCGGACACTGGTAGGAATGCATCATCCTGGTTGGTAAGTTGAGCCAGGGATCCTGTAGAGATATTCATCAGCATGATCCCTTTTTCGCTGAACACAACCCGGTCACGGGAGATTCTCGCCATTTCAACCTGATGTATGATGGGAATCGTGCTGTCTGAACTCATCTGCCCTTGTTCTCCGATTTTAATAAGTTGTTTTTTCGTTCCCTCTGTAAGGTTATATCCGTAAAACCCCCGTTCAGAAGCACTCAGGTATTTATTATCCTGGAGCCAGAAAAGCCGGTCTCCTTCCAAGGTACTATAGAACGGTTCTCCCGAAAGAGTAAAGAGAACGGCTTCTGTTCCAGGTACGGATTCTGCGCTGATAGTCCAGGGAATAGTGACCAGACAGATGACGATTATCAGGAGGCCGCTGGAACATCGATGGTTATTCATGGCTGAAAAAATGGTTAGGGGAAGCTGAACACCGAAGTGTCGTCATAGTCCTCGGCATAGTAGGGCGTAGGAATATACCCCCATGCATGGACGTAGTACTGGCCATTCGCAGGATATAACTTATCTTTCGATGCGGTGACTGACCATACCCCCTGTTGTGAACTTGCCGATGTCGAATCCACGGTTTGCCCTGTTCCCCGGTTAATCAGGAACGCTTCGACATAGATATACCAGGGAGGTTCCTCCAGTCCCGATGCAGTACAGGTTCCTCCAAAACGGATGGTCCTCCAGTCAAACTTGTATCCAGTCGCACTGACAGAAACAGTGGCACGATCCAGGGCCGGCTGGTCATCGTTGGTATCGTTGTCCTGTCCCGGCTCCGTTGCCCACCAGGTCATCTTCTGACCGGCCATATTCTTCCTATATGAATCGGGGATCCCGACAAGGTGTTCCGGGTGGACCTTCTCCATATATTCAAGGACAGTAATGTCCTTGTCATAGAGCTCATTGATTAGGCTCAACTGCTCTGCAGTGGCATCTGATCGGACGACTCCTTTCTCGTCTTCCGCATTCGCTAAACCGATCAGTGCGGATACAAGTATGAGGACCAGCATGAAAACCGATCGCATTTTTATTCCATAGAGTTTCATGATTTTGCTCCTTCACAGGCTTGGTGGCAAATGCCAAAGGAAGGCCCGGAAATGTGACAGCGTAGGTAGTTTTTACGTTCCTTGTGGCTGTCGTGGGATGAGGGTTTTATCCTCACCCTCCATGGGTAATCGGACCTAGGTGCATAAACGATCTCTGTGCCAGATCCAGAACTGTCAGCAGAATGATTCGCAATACTGCACGTGACGGTATTGATGATTCTCTGTATCAATGATTCTCCCGGATGAGCACGGTCTGCATCTCGATCCCCAACAGACCATGGGTGTGATCATATTCACGATTCATTAAAACGGAATCCATGCGTTATTCAGGTGTTTTCCAGGTAGTGTGCGTATAAAGAGAAACCATACCTGAACAAGAGGATCTCCCCCTCATATTTCAGGCAACGGTCGAGGAGTCATTTAATCTTTCAGTTCATTCACCTTTCCGCTTACATTCACCGTAATCCAACCCCGATGAGTAATGACGGGAGTCATGTTCATATTGACACGGAATAAGTACTCCCCTTCCGGGAGTTGCGGTTCGGTGTATATGATAAGCGTGGAGACGTATGTCCCGTTGGGCGATACGACATACTCGGACGGCGACATGCTTACATTCAGGTATCGCGGCATGGGAATTTCCTCATCAGAATTTACTGATTTCTCTTTTACCGGGACTATCCGCTGTATGACCAGCCCCTGACCCTTCGCTCTCGTCTTGAGAATTATCTGTTCCTCTTTTATCTCCCCTGCATGTATCTCTATCCTGCTAGGATGAAACCATACCGGAATACCCAAATGTTGTTTCCCTGGCGTCACATTTGGTGGTTCCCATTTTTCGTTCCTCCTATCCATTGATGAGATGTCTGTAACTTGGCTGGTAATGAGCGATAATACGCCGATTACTAGGATAAAAGTCGCAAAGAACAAAAAAATTAGCGTGGTTTTTTCCATCCCAGGTATCTCTCCGTTCAGTTTGCCGTGTGTAATGTCACCATCGAATCGGAATGGATCTGGACATCTAACCCGGAAAGATACCCCTCTGCAACTTCATCAATGTCTTCTTCCCAATTAAATTCCACATTCTGTAAATTCAGATCTTTCAACCGCATATCATAGAATGTCGTGTCACCCGGCACTTCTGAGTCGCCATCGACATAGTATCCTTCAAGAGCGCAAAAGACCGCATCATTCTGGTAACCAACACATCCAGACCAGTTCATAGTCGAAATGCCAGTGTCTTCATTCTTGAATATTATATTCCATTGACTGAGACCAGGATTCCAGCCCAATGTTCCCTTAATAGTATCGCCTACGTCAACATCGATTGGTTCGCTATAATAACCCTCCTGTTGATATGGGACAAACCATGCCGCGCCAGTCCAGTCACGATACGCATGTCTGTTCCATTCAAGGACCGGTTGCACTATTCCCTGCCCGTTTGAGGGCTCTATAGCATTGAAGAGAAAAATGACCGAGTCAGACTGCGAAGACGGTGATGAGGGTACATCCCAATAGGCGATAAACTGTGCGATCTCATCGATGCTCCAATTATTTGCTTGTTCAATCCATCCCTCATAAGAAGGATACGGCAATTTTTTCTCAGTGTCCCCGTAACCAAGAACGGTCAAAATACAGACCTCATCTTTGTAGACTTTCGTTATATTGTTCTGTGTGATAATATCCGATCCACTTGGAATCCGATGAACATGGGTAACTGGTAATAATCCGGCAGATGGAACAGGCACCTTTTTTGAATCAGCATCTATGGCAGATATAATCTGTGTCCCTTCAGGAGTGAATACGCGTGTGATTCCATCTGACGAATGTTGAATTATTGCACCAACAGGAATGGAATAGAGATTTTTACCTTCCGCTGGACTCAATTCTCCATTTAAAATTTCAAGTTCTGACGATTCATCGATCTTCAGTTCAGGCAGTACCCATTGGGGAGAAAGCGCACTCACCCCCGGCATTATACTACCAGTTAGTACTACTGCGATGAGAAGCATACATCCACTGGTTGTCCCTTTTCCTTTCATCTTTTTTTCCTCCAATTCTCTTCTGATATCACGATTTCGCTCCTTCCGGTTCTCACGCGATACGTCGATTCAGAGCCTGAATTCATGACAGCAGGGAAAGCCTCTTCACTTCCGGAATGTTGTGTCGGGATGAGGGGCTTGTCCTCACCCTTTGACGATAATCTGACCCCAGTGTATAAACGATCTCTGTGCCAGATCCAGAACTATTTTCGCGATGATTCGCGATCCGGCACAGAAAGGTTATAAGCGCCTCTGACCAGATCTGAACAATGACAATCCGGGTATCTTCCGAAGGGAAGGAGGGTATCATGGAGAACCGTCAATCACACCGATTTCATACCGCCCTTTCCATGACGCTATGGATTCTGTTTATCGGATTTTGCGTCCTGGAACTGGTCTACATCCCCCTCTTCGGTGTCGATGGCACGGGGGTGCCCGTCCCCCGGTGGCAGATGAGGCCGTCCGACCTCATCTGCCATATGGTCCATTCCGTATCTCCCGCTCTTGTGGAGCCGGTACAGATCCTCCTTTTCTGGGGAATCGGGTTTGGCGCCTATTTTGGATTCCGCACTATCTCGAGAAAAACTGTACTTGACAATACCGCAAGGCTGCGGGTCTTCAATACTATCCAGGAATACCCCGGAATCCACTTCAATGCGCTCCGGGAGCAGACCGGTATGAACAGGGGGACGCTTCGCTACCACCTCTCCATCCTGTCGCTCACCGGGAAGATCACCTCCTTCCAGGACGGAGTATTCTCGCGGTATGTTCTGAGCGGGATGGGGATGTCATCGTACGACCAGATCGTGATATCCAGATTCCAGAACGGATCGGATCGGAAGATCCTCTCCTATCTCCTCGATCACCCGGACACATCCCAGCGTGATATTGCCGAAGCCCTTGGTGTCGCGCCTTCGGTTGTGAGCAGCCGGATCACAAAGATGTATGATGAGGGGGTTGTTGCAATGGAGCGTCTTGGCAGGAGCTCACAGATAGCCCTGACAGACAATGCTGTCGATGTGATCAGGAGGATCCAGGGTACAGGAATACATCCTGATCAGATCTCTGTCCCGGCTCCTGAAATCCCGGGATGAAAGAACTTTCTATCGGTGCTTTTCCCCCGCAGAAGACAATGGCTCCCCGGGATATCCTTCATATCGAAACCTGGAAAATCCATCAGGGCTGGTGTTTGTTCGTGTTCCTGCACAGAGATCGTTTAAAGGATCCTATTGATGTCTCACAGGGCACCTATGCCCAGGAGATAAGACATGTCACCAGACCTGAAAACAGAAATTCCAGTTTGTGTCCTGGCACTTGCTGCACTGATATCGGTTATCACCCCCTGTGCCGCAGGAATTCATATCCAGGCGAGTCACGACACTGTGCTTGCGAAAGGAGACCCCCTCACAATCACCGGGGACTGCTATCACAATGGATCTGCCACCCTGTGGGGGCTAGGATATTCATTCCTCGACAGCAAGGTTGTCAATGCGTCCCCGACTGGAACAATATTCTGGACATTGGATTCGGAGACGACCCAAACGTTCCATAGTGGCCCCTTCATGATTATAGTCCAGGACCCGGGACAGGACCGGAACTACTCGATCTCGGCGAACGTGTCGGCCGGAATATGTCGTATGATAACGGCGGACGGTATACCTCTCTTCGAAACCGAGGCTCAAGCCGATAATATCTCCGCTGCTCTGGATCTCGCAAATCTCTTGGAGAACCAGATCATGGGAAGCGGCACGGACGATTCATGTGTGATCCAGACGGTCTATATAGAAGAGCCCGCATTGCATCTTTCGACCGTGGAGTTAGGTAGTGCCCTGGTAGTTCCCGCAGGAGAGTACGTGCTGGTGAACGGTACCATGAACATGGCACCGGAAAACCTGATAACGGCGCGGATGTATGATACGGATGTAATCGAAGAGACCGGTCTGCGCATCCCGGTCCGACCTGCCACGGTCGTTGCGACGGAGAGGGGGGCTTGGGAAAATACCTGGGAATATACCCTCGATACCGCAGGACTGGAACCAGGGGAATACCTGGTCGAGGTCGGATGGAATCGATCGCAAGTATCAGGACAGAATGCCTTCCTTCTCCAGGTCATACAACCGGAGAACCGGGTCGAAAGAGTGTTGAATGGATTATTGTGGCGAATTCCACGAGGAATTTTTGGGTTCTCATAATGTGAGCGATTATAAATATTCTTGTCCATCTTATAGGATATCACCTCCGGAGGAATCTGGATTGCGATGGACAAGGTTCATATTTTTATATCAATTTTCCTGGGGTTCTGCACTTCCGGGTGCATCTCGGATTTCCCCCCATCGATGAACACTTCCCCACAGGTTACACCTGGAGGAGATATCCCGATTCCCCCGGTAACCATTCAAAAGATTGAGGTCCCCGGCCCCGGGACCGCGAATTATTCTATCCCTGTCCTGCTTACCGATCTCGATTGGGAGCTTGCGAGTGAGTGCGGGTGGATCTCGAGGTGATTCCCTTTATGTGATACAGTCAGGCTTATCCTGACCCACTTTCAGGAGCTCCCGTTCACCCTTATTTCACCCGTTTGGCCATGCTGGTGTGCATGTGGCGGCACGGGTTGCCGGCATGCAGGAACGAAACACCATGGAACAGCTCGTGGTCACACGGGAAGCAGTCGAGGCCTATGAACGCCGGACCGGGTTCGTGGGCATCGGGGAGTTCTTTCTGCGGAAAGGACTCTTTGTCCTGAAGGAGGGTGAGACATGCAGGAAAAAGTAGTGGGCCCCCCAAAATCAGAAGCATCTTCCACAATGATTCAACTTGAGGGACCCAGAATATCCTCTCTTCTCGGATTAAAAAATGTATGGTTATCTGAATTTTCGATTTGGCCCGCAGAGGTGGCCTGATGCCTATGACACAGTACTCCACTTCGCCGGTCCCGCTCTATCTACTCCCCCAGGCACTATCTGAAGAGATCAAGAAGTACGGTGATGCAATTGCCGAGGTCAGGATCCGGCGGACCACCGGCCATAACTATGTCCTGAAGGTCAAGCACGAGAGGCGGGGTGACCGTGGTGACTGAACCCGGGACGCTCTCGCACGGTGAGAACGAGATCCTTCTCGTGGAGATAGATGGCGAGTCCTACCGGATCGAAGCAAAGGAGGTCCGGGCACTGCTCTTCTACGGCCGGGTCGTGCCGATCATCCAGGTCCAGCGGAAGACATCTGCGCATGGAAAGGAGGAGGGCGAGGTCATGTCTATCGAGGGACATGCAGCCATCAACCGGGCAGGGAAAGCGGTGATCCTCTACACGCGGGCCGGGCACTTCATCATCCCGCTCGTGAGTTTCCAGCGGGTCGCCCGGGGAGAAGCGGTCTCGGCACCGCTCTTCCCCCTCTTCCCGGACTGCCAGGATGGATCGGCATGAACAGCAAGGTCAGGAGGGCCCTCGCGACCCTCTTCCCGGATGGCGGGATCGTGGAGCTCCGCGCCTTGACCGACCACTCGGTCCACAGCGGGTATTTCGACAACTTCGATACGCTGGCTGAGAAGACAGCAAACCTGGACACGCTGCCGGAAGTCGCCGGGATCTATGTCACTTTGAACGCTATCGACCCGGCCCTGCTCTCCCGGAGAGCGAACCGGGTGAAGATGAACCTGGGTCGGAAGGACCCGACCACCAGCGACTCTGACGTACTCAGCAGGCGCTGGCTTCCTATCGACCTGGACCCGGTACGGCCAAGCGGAGTCTCATCGACCGATGAAGAACACGGGGCTGCTCTTGCTCATGCCGGGCGGATCCGGACCTGGCTTGGAGAGCAGGGGTTCCCGGATCCTGTCATGGCCGACTCCGGGAACGGGGCGCATCTGCTCTACCGGATCGACCTGCCGAACGATGACGAATCAACGGACCTGGTGAAGGGATGCCTTGCTGTTCTTGACGCCCTGTTCTCAGATGGATCGGTATCTGTGGACGCTGCAAACTTCAACGCGGCCCGAATCTGGAAACTCTACGGGACCACTTCGAAGAAAGGTGACAACACATCCAACCGGCCGCACCGGCATGCCAACATCGTCTCTCTCCCCGACGAAGTGAAGGTGGTCCCGGTTGAACAGCTCCGGCACCTTGCTAGTCTTCTCCCCAGGAATGACCCGGACCCCGGTCAGCGGACCAAAGGCCGGGGCCTTGATCTTCGGGACTGGCTCACAACCCACGGAATCGGCATCAGGTCAGAGAAACCGTGGCATGGGGGGAAACTTTTTGTCCTGGACGAATGCCCATTCACCTCATCCCACCGGGACGGCGCCTTTGCCATCCAGTTCCAGAGCAGTGCAGTCTATGTCGGCTGCCAGCATGCTTC
>MVZQ01000024.1 GCA_002068435.1 Euryarchaeota archaeon ADurb.BinA087
TTCCTGCTCCTGAAACACAGGGGAGGTGAATAACATGGGAAAGAAGATCTGTATCCATGGACACTTTTACCAGCCTTCCAGGGAAAACCCGTGGACCGGGATCGTTGAAAAAGAGCGTTCAGCCGCACCCTGGCAGAACTGGAACGAACGAATTACCGACGAATGTTACCAGCCCAATTCAGCTGCCCGGATCCTGGACAGCAACGGCAGTATACGGGCAGTCTGCAACAATTATGCCCGTATCAGCGGCGATTTCGGCCCGACGCTCCTCGCATGGATGGAACGGGCACACCCGGGTGTATATGACTCGATCATTGGTGCAGACTCCCAGGCACAGGACCGGTTCTCTGGGCATGGGAGTGCGATTGCCCATCCTTATCATCATGTCATCCTGCCACTCCTCCCGCTTGAAGACAAGGAGACTGAGGTGCGGTGGGGTATTCGCGACTTCGAAGATCGCTTCGGCCGGTATCCGGAGGGGATGTGGCTCCCTGAGATGGCTGTTGACCGGGAGACCCTCACCGTCCTCGCCGATCACGGCATCGCATATACCATCCTCTCGCCCCACCAGGGATGCCTGCCCCGCAGTTCGTCGGATGACATTCCAACCCCTGGCCAGGGCATCGATACGACATCACCTTACTTCTGCAGTCTGCCCGGTGAGAGCGATATCGCAATCTTCTTTCACGATGCTTCCATAGGGCTGCAGGTGGCATTCGGTGACCTGCTTGAGAATGGTGACCATTTTGCCGATCGACTCCTTTCTGCCTCGCCCGGGGGGAATCTTGTCCACTTTGCGACAGATGGAGAGACCTTTGGCCATCATCACCGCTTCGGCGAGATGGCGCTTGCCTGGTGCCTGGACCGCCTCGAAACTTCCGCCCCGGGCACCCTTACGGTATATGGAGAGTACCTTGTAAATCATCCTCCGGAACGCGAGGCTGAAATCATCGGGTGCACTTCATGGAGTTGTCCCCATGGCATCAGCCGCTGGCATGAGGGGTGCTCCTGCGATTCGGGGAGGCATGAAGGATGGAGCCATGAATGGAGGGGTCCTCTGCACACGGCCATCCGGGACCTTTCATCCCTTATCCATAATATCTATTCCCGGGAGGCGGCCCTCCTCTTCAGCGAACCCAGTGAGGCCCGGGATGCCAGTATCCGGTTGTTCAGAACCCGTTCGGATGGATTTGTCGCGGCCTTCTTCCGTGACCATGCGACAAGGCCGCTTTCCCGCGAGAAACAGGACCGGGCACTTGCACTGCTGGAGCTGTCACGACAGGGCCTTGCCATGCAGACCAGTTGTGCCTGGTTCTTTGATGACATCGCCGACCGCGAAGCCGTCCAGGCTCTCCGCTTCGCTGGACGGGCCATGCAGATTGCCGACGACCTGACAGGGACCCCAATCGAGGAAGAATTCCTGGCCCGGCTTACGGCAATTCCTGGAAACCGGGGGAGCTATCCCGATGGAGGGGTCGTGTACCGGGAGTGTGTCCTTCCGCTGGTAATGACAAGGGAACAGCAGGCAGCCTGCCTTGCCCTTGGTGACAGCGTCGGGGCGGGAACAACCCTGCTCTCTGCCAATCCAGTCACCGGAGAATACCTCTCCTGCGGCGAACTCCGGCCGAATCACGATCTCTCGCTCATGGGAGGTCCGATCCGGTATTGTTACCTCTCCCGGGATGCGACCACGGCACTGCTCGGGCTTTCGTTCCATCCCGGAGGTGCTCCTATCGAACTGAGCACGACCCTCAGGAAAGAGGGGTATGATGCAACGGCTGAACGACTCTCGGCCCTCTTCTCCCCGGTCATTCCCTTTTCTGAATTTCCACCGGCCGGGCAGCGGCTGGTTGCCCGTGCCCATCTTGACAGAACCATGAGGGCATTCAATGACATCGCCGGAGTCCTCTTTGCTCACTCCCAGTGCAGAGCATCAGATGATCCCAAAACGGGTTACTCCACCCTCACCCACCTTGCCTGGTATGTCCTCTCCTGCCGTCTCGATGAGTTGCTCTCCTCTCCCGTATCAACGACAGAGGAATTGTTCCATTTGGTTGCGGAGTTCAAGGAATGGGGATTTAAAGAAGTTCCCTTGAACCAGCATCCGGGTGCCGGGCGTTTCCTGCTTCGCAGGATGAGAGAATGGGCATCGAGACCAGAAGAGCGTGACCAGCTTGATTCGGTGATTGCTACATTCACCCTGTTTTGCAGGAACGGGGCTGCCTGCCCAACCTGGGAGCTCCAGAACCTCTTCATCCGGATACGTGACGGTCCTGCCCGGGCATGGGAGGCGGGTATGCGGCTGGGAGACGATGCAGCAACTGCATGGTGGGAGCGATTCAGGCACCTCGGGACGATGCTTGGAGTAAGTGTCGCGGGAGGGACAGGTACTTCCTTGCCCTGAAGTGCATGCCTGTATCTGTGCGATATGCCTCCCTCAGCATGGCGGATAAAATGAAAGGAGGGACATCCCATTCCCTGCTTTGAGACCGGAAGCCGGAGTGCAGGGATGCTCCTGCATATCACCTCCCTCCCTTCCCGCTTCGGGTTTGGTGATCTTGGACCTGAGGCAATCCGGTTTGTTGCCGGGCTCTCGGAAGCACACCAGCGCTACTGGCAGGTGCTTCCCCTCCACCCGACTGAACAGAGCCACCAGTACTCCCCCTATCACGCAACCTCCCTCTTTGCCTTCAATCCACTCCTGATCAGCCCCGAGATAATGGTATCCGAAGGGAAGGCTGATCAATCGCTGGTAAAACGCCTCCTTTCTGGTGAACACCATGTTCTGGGTTCTCCGCGCGAGGCCTGCCGGAAGATGGAATTTTTGCGTACTGCAGCGCGGCAGAACGATTACGGGAGAGACGATCCGGGGTTCGCACGCTTCCGGTCGGAACACCGCTGCTGGCTTGATGATTACGCACTCTTCTCTGCCATTTCAGAAAGCAGGGGTACCGTCTGGTCAGACTGGCCGGATCCACTCAGGGACCGGGAACCTGCTGCCATAGAGGAAGAGCGCAGGAAGCTCGGCACTTCTCTTGAAGAAGAGCAGTTTATCCAGTTTCTCGCGTTCTCGCAATGGAACACTCTCCATGAATTTGCACAGGATCATGGGATCTGCATCATTGGAGATCTTCCGCTGTACCCGGCGTATGAAAGTGCTGATGTCTGGTCTCACAGAGGATTGTTCCGTCTTGACGGGAAAGGAAGACCCCTTGCAGTGGCAGGAGTGCCGCCCGATTACTTCAGCGCCACCGGACAGTGGTGGGGGAATCCCGTCTATTGCTGGGAGGAGATAGCGGCCTCGGAATTCTCCTGGTGGGTGCACCGGGTGGGGCACCTGCTCTCGATGGTTGACTGTCTCAGAATCGACCATTTTCGGGGATTTTCTGCCTGCTGGGAGATCCCTGCCAGTGCTGCGACTGCCGGGGAGGGTCACTGGGTCCCGGTACCCGGGTACGCCCTCCTCTCCTGCCTGGCAGACCGGTTCCCTTCACTCCCTTTCATCGCCGAGGACCTTGGCACGATCACACAGGACGTGAGGAATCTTATGGCTGCCTTTGGAATTCCCGGGATGCGGGTCCTCCAGTTCGGATTCAACCGCGATCCCAACAACCCGCATGCCCCGGAGGCGATCGGGGAGGACGTGGTGCTCTACACCGGTACCCATGACAACAATACCGTGAGAGGATGGTTTGAAGAGGAGGCTTCGCTGGAAGAGAGGGAACGGATAACATCGGTTCTCGGGAGGCTTCCGGAATCCGGGAAGATTTCAATCGACCTGATCGGTTGTGCCTTCCACACGAAAGCACCTGTCGTGATCATTCCGGTGCAGGATCTCCTCGATCTTGGCAGCGGGGCGCGGATGAACCGGCCGGCAACTACCGAAGGGAACTGGCAATGGAGACTGCAGCCAGGGGAACCCCGTACAGAGAACTGGGCATGGCTGCGGGAGCTGACATTCCGGGCAGACCGGCAATTTTCTGCAGCGGAATAGAAAGGAGAGGTGATAACGATGAGGATGAGAGCAGCATGGTCTCGTTTTCTGCCGGCCGGAGGGTCACTCTTTTATTACCACTCGCGATTCACCATGAAATGGTTTTGATATAATGCATCCTCATGGGACTGCATGAGAAAGATATACCTCTTTTAACACTGATATCGCTATGACTATTTGTGCAGGATGAACTGATACACCGGCAAGGGGGATCCCCTATTCCCGATCGGATACGCGGACTGGCTGATCTCTCCTACAATCTCTGGTGGAGCTGGCACCCGGAAGCCCGCGTCCTCTTCAAGCAGGTCAATCCGCATGCCTGGAGGGAGAGCATCCATAACCCGGTGAAGATGCTCCGGGACATTCCCGACCAGTTCCTGAACCGGGTTGTCGGAAATCCCGAATATCTTCGCCGTTACGATATCATCATGGACCGTTTCTCCCGGTACATGGAGAACCATAACGGATGGTTCTCTGAGACCCACCCGTCCTCCCGCGCTCTCACCATCGCCTATTTTTCCGCCGAGTACGGACTGCACCATTCCCTTCCCTTCTATGCAGGGGGTCTTGGATTCCTCGCCGGGGACCACCTCAAGGAGTGCAGTGATCTCGGGGTCCCGCTGGTAGGCGTGGGATTCATGTACTCGCAGGGGTATCTCCACCAGCGAATCCTGCCCGATGGGTGGCAGGACAATATCCGCGAGTTTCTTGACCGGGAAGCTGCCCCCGTAAGGAGGGTTACCGATTCCACGGGAGGGCAGCTCGTTCTCGAAGTGCCCGGTATAACCCCGCCGATCAAGGTCGCCGTCTGGCGGGTGGATGTCGGCAAAGTGCCCCTGTACCTCCTTGATACCGATATCCCTGAAAATACTCCCCAGGCCCGGGCGATCTCTTCCCGGCTCTACACTGGAGACAAGGAGCAGCGCCTGGTCCAGGAGATCGTCCTTGGGATCGGTGGACGGAAAGTGCTTTCTGAACTCGGTATCGACTTTTCGGCAGTACACCTGAACGAGGGGCACCCCTCCTTTGCCCTCCTGGAACGAACACGAGAGTTTATCGAGGATGGGCTCTCCTTCCCGGATGCCCTGGCCCGCGTCAGGGGAACCTCAGTCTTCACGACCCATACCCCGGTTGCTGCCGGCCACGATGTCTTCCCCGCCCCCCTGATCGACAAGTACTTTTCAGGGTACTACCCTTCGCTTGGCATCGACAGGGATACCTTTCTCGACCTTGGCAGGAATCCGGGCGATCCGGCGGGGGTGTTCAATATGGCGGCTTTTGCGCTCAAGTTCACCGCGTACCACAATGCCGTCTCCCGGAATCACGGGATTGTCTCCCGAAGGATGTGGAATCACCTGTGGCCTGATCTCGCGCTTGAGAAAGTCCCGATCGATGTGATCACGAACGGGGTGCATCTCCCGACCTGGATGAACCAACGGATGGAAGGGCTCTTTTCGAAATACATCGGTCCTGTGTGCCCTCATTGGCAGCAGGAACATGACAACCCCGCCCTCTGGGAACTGATTGATGAGATCCCGGACAAGGAACTCTGGAGCCTCCACGTCTGGCTCAAGGCAAAGCTGTTCAACCGCATCAGGGAGCGAAAACGGCAGAGATGGGCCTCTCACCTGAAAGAACCGCTGAACCTTGTTGCTGATGGCCTTATGCTCAATCCGACCGTGCTTACGATCGGTTTTGCACGCCGGTTTTCGAGCTACAAGCGCGCTGACCTGATCTTCCATGATCCCGACCGTCTGAAACGGATCGTGACGAACCGGTGGCTGCCGGTCCAGATCATCTTTGCCGGGAAGGCCCATCCGGATGACACCGAGGGGAAACAGATCCTGCAGCGGATATACCGGTATGCGCTTACCCCGGAATTTGCAGGAAGGATCGCATTTGTCGAGGACTATGGTGAGCAGACTGCCCAGTATCTTGTCCATGGGGTCGATGTCTGGCTGAATAATCCCCTCCCGCCCATGGAGGCCTGCGGGACCAGTGGCATGAAGGCTGCCCTGAACGGGGTCCTGAACTGCAGCATCCGTGACGGGTGGTGGCTCGAAGGGTATAACGGGAAGAACGGCTGGGCTTTTGGCGGTGAAGAATGGAGCCCTGAGCGGGATGCCATGGACGCAGCAGAGCTCTATACCCTGCTCGAAAAGGAGATCATCCCGCTCTACTACAATACCTCCCTTGACGGGATCCCACACGGATGGGTGAAGATGATGAAAGAGTCAATCAGGAGCATCGCGCCCGTGTTTTCATCCCGTCGGATGGTGAAGGAGTATGTCCGGCGGTATTACCCCTCCCTCCTGAAATGTGCAGAGACCGGGTTTGAGACATGCCCTGTCTGATCCCGGGTTGCAGGCGATTTCTGGGTGATGGCGGGCTCGTGGTCGAGATAGAATATTTCAGGTAAATACCCCGTCTTCCCGGTAGGTAAGGAGCGTTCTATTATTTTCGTCCATGAGGAGGAGGGACTGATCCCGGATCGCAAATGAACGGGTATCGCGGAGAGTTGAGAGATACTGGTTTTCGGTATCCTTTAGCTTGTTGCTGCCCGATCGGGTCGTTGCTTCAACCCATGAGAAGGTTATGGCCTGTCCGCCAATGGTATACCTTCCCGCATACGGGTTTGCGGGTCCCATCCCGTAAAAGGTCCCGTTTTGGCAGAGGATCAGGGTGACTCGGCCTCCCGTGTGGGGAGATGAAAAGGAATCACTTGCCTTCGTGGAATCGAGAATCCACCGGGTGTCGGTGAGAGAGAAGTCATCAGAGGCAGGGGTGGTAAGCCGGATTATCCTGATCGGGATCCCCGAGGTCCTGATGATGGAGAGATCTGCCACAACCGCGGTCACATCCACCCGTTGCCCGGAAGAGAGCACCACTCCCTGGGGGAGGTTGAGAGGCAGGTACTGGATCCCGTTATCAGCCATAAATCCCCAGATGTCTCCTCCCGGATCGATTCTCATGGCACTCCCGGAGAAGGAAAAGACCTCTTCCGTAACTGCCGCCCTGTCACGTTGAGGGATGAACACCTCCAGAACGAGAAGTGCCACCACCCCAGACTGGATTATAATCAGGACGGTAAGGATGAGCATCAGGAATGAGAGCGAGCCCTTCTTTTCAGCCATTGCACTCCATTGGTCCCGATTGACAGATAATACCTCTCCACTGATCCCGATTCTCGGATATCCGGCCTGGGCGAATCAAGGGTATCTCTGAAGGGATCGCCTCCAGGAATTTCATGGGGAGGTGGCCCTCCGCACCTGGCCGTCTCCAGGATAAAATATACGCCATCGGTCTGGGATTCAGGGGGCAGTAATGAATATACCCCGCTCCCGATCGCCCTCAATCGATTTTTCAGTCTTCTCACATGGAAGTGTCCGACGCCCACTGAAGGTCGTTTCCAGTTGCGCAGAAGAATGGTCCTCCCTCTCTAATGCCGACCAGGATTGATCCTCCTGCGTTCTATCCGGTTGCTTTCATATTTGTCTTTACCGACCTCCAGAGCCAGAAGAACGCCGCGAGTGCGGCCCCCTGCATGACAACAGAATACCCGACGAGGATCCGGATGTCCGTCTCGTACAGGATCCCGAGCACGATGCTCCCTGCAAACCAGGCGCCCCCATAGAGAGTGTTGAAGACACCATATGCCCACCCTCGTTTCTTGATCGAGGTAAGGTCAGCAAGTGCTGCCCGGAGCACGGTCTCCTGTCCTCCCATTGAAATTCCCCAGAGGACTGCTGCCGCGAGCGCGTGATAATATCCTCCGGAAAAAGCGAGAGCGGCAATCGGGATGCTGGCCAGGGGAACAGCTACAAGGACGGTGATCCCGGACCGGTCATAGCACTTCCCGATAACGAGGGCAAACAAGGCATCGGCTGCCATGGCGATGGCGTAAAATATCGGTATCTGGGCGGTTGGGACCACGGAAGCAGCACTGAAATGGTAGGCCATCAGGGGGAATACCGCAAATCCTGCCATCGTCAGGAAGGTGAAGGTGCCATAGCGGAGGAGAATTCGGGAGGAATGCAAGGGTGCCTGAACCGGGACCCTTTCGTTTTCAAACGCTGCCGGGTCAGGAGATCTTATCCTTGCATATATCAGAGCGGCAACCAGGAGGGCAAACGGGAGTGCGAGGATGGCAAATCCTGTTTGATATCCACCAAACAGCGCGAGAGAAACTGCAAACACCAGCGGACCGATGATCGCCCCCACCTGGTCGAGAGCTTCGTGGATCCCAAAGCCCCAGCCTCTTCCGACCTGGTGTGCAGCATGGGAGAGTATCGTGTCCTTGGCTGGCGATCGGATCCCTTTTCCCAGCCGTTCGATCAGGATAAGAACGGCAGCTGCCTCCCATGCCTGCACAAAGACAAGGAGGGGGATCGCCCCGATCATCAGATAGCCGACTATGGTAAAGGTCCAGTAATCTCCGGTTCGATCGGAAAGGTACCCGGATATCAGCCTCGCAGCGTAGCCGATGAACTCACCAAATCCTGCCACAAAGGCGACCGTCAGTGCAGATGCACCAAGGAGGAGCAGGTATGGCCCTGTGACACTCCTACTTCCTTCGTAGATAATATCCCCGAAGAGACTCACGATCCCCAGGATTAAGATTAGGCGGAGTGCGGTAGACCGGTTCAGGGTTCCAGCAGGAATCATCGGGTAGTCAGGGATTTACTCTGAAGCACCATGTAATCGTTTCGGAATGATACCGGGAGGATGTATCCTCCCTCTTTAAACGCATGAAGTATCCCATAACATTTATCGAATAGCAGGAAAGACAGATGGCTGTAGGAGAACGGTCCAGTTATGGTATCAGCACTGATGGAGTATTTCAACAAGCAGCCCAGGATCGGAACGATCAGTACCTGCAGCAAGGATGGCAAGGTCGACTCAGCTGTTTTCGGGTCCCCACACATGACCGATGAAAAGACAGTGATTCTTGGATCAGGGGGTAACAGGACCCTTGCCAACCTCCGCGAGAATCCCTATGCTGTCTATCTCATCATGGAACCGGGGAAGAGCATTATGGACTGGAAAGGGATACGGGTCTACTTGCGGGTGAAAGAGATCGCCTCATCCGGACCATCGCTGGAGACTTTCAAGAACAACATGGCAAAAGTTGCCGGGGATCAGGCAGCTGCCATGATCCATGCCGTGGTGAGCTTCGAGATCATCGAGGTCCGCCCGCTTATCGACATGGGGCAGGGTTGGGAGAGATCGATTTAATCCTTTTTTCATATGAAAATGCCTCCGGCATTTTCATCTCGTATGCATGTGTCCCTCGAAGGAATCATGTAATTTTCATCTTCTAATCCCCCAGGGGATTTTTGCCGGGGGGTTATAGACAGTATCTGACGATCGCCGCATTGATGTCTCTGTTATCTCTCTGTGTTTGCCTTCCCCCGCTCCTCCCAGATAAAGGATGTACTCATTCTTAGATCGAACATGAACCTGGATATCTTGTCATGGTTGGTGGCGATACCATACATAACCAATAATGCCATGTGCGGGTATTTTGCGACGTCATCGCGGGTTCCGGCTTTTCGGCTTGCGAATCCGGAAAAATGATTGGGAGAAAAAAGGAACGCTTGCATCTCACGGATGACGCATTCTGGTTTTATCTGAAGGATAGTAGGGAAACTCACCTCTCTCTTTTATCTGTCCGGCGTTCTGTCACCTCCATCTCCAGGAGTTCTGGCAGACCTCGCCAAAGCAGAGACCTTCAGTCAGTATCCGGATGGAAGCTGATAGGGGAAGATATAATTCCCTTAAGGAGGAATGGTCCCTGAAAGAAAGGAAAAAGAAATACCTCCTCTGGAGCATCTATGGAACCTCACTGTCTATTCCTGTTGCCTTCCGGCAGTGAACTACAGCTCATTTCTGGCAGGGGCAGGGTCATCCACCAGAACCATAGGAATCCCTCCGGATGAACCGGATGTCGATGGTGACGCATTCTGATTGGAAGGATCTGGTCCATATTATGCTCCCGTGGCCGGGAGTTCTCCCTCTTTTGTCATGAACAGCCAGTACCCGATCCCCGGCTCCATTTTTCGTGCATCACTGTGTATCCCATCCGATCCTTGTATGATGGAAGTATCGTATCCCTGTGTGGTTCTATTGAAGGGTATCAGTATGGTCCAGGAATCCTCAACTGCCTGGAGCGCCAGGGATGCAGCGAGCGGATCGCTCTCACCTAGCCCGATTGCGTTCCATCCCCGGGCGAGGTGAATTACAGGAGGCACACTCGCCGGGTTCTTATCGAATATGAGAGGAAGAGTGGTAGCCTGTCCCGATTTAAGCCAGAATCCAGTCTGTGGAATGACAATCGATTCCGCACCAATATTCTCCCACATCGCAGATGAAGCATTATAGGTCAGGATTGCCCGTATGGTGGTCTCCACCGGTCTGAAAGCGATCCCGGCAGAGGCGCGACCGGGATCAAGCCGCTTTGGTATTGAGATAAAGTTCCAGCCGGGAGCTAGGGGAATGGCATATTCCGATACCAGAACCGTAGCAAGCTGTTCCCTGGAATATCCGCTTCCATCTGTCACCTCCAACCCGACCTGGTATTCTCCCGGGTGATCAAAAGTATGAACCGGATCTGCCAGTGAGTAATCCCCAATCCCATCACTATTCACATCCCATGAATAGGTAAGAGGATCTGTTCCCAAAACAACGGCAGTGAGCCTGATGGTGAGGGGATCTCTCTCGTCTGGCAGGGTATATCCGATCTCGTTGATCGTTGGCGGTTTATGCTCTGCGATCGCAAATACACCGGTATTGTTGGTCAGCCCCCAGATGGTTTGGTTTTGGTAGTCAATGCCTCCGGGACTGAGGGGATTCCATGTTCCGTTGTACGTAAACAGCCTGAGATTGTCCATGTCAATTGTACTACCAAGATCCTGGTAGTGGGCTCTGATCTCCATCCCGGTTATCTCAGCATCAGGGATATTGGATGAGATCTCGTAGTAAGGGCCAATTGGAGAGAGAGGCTGAGTGAAGTTCCGGGGCGGGTGATCCGGCTCGAACGTCAGGATGGTCACCCGCTGGTGTACCCGTTTTTCGGTACCATAGATGGTCAGATCGATCCCGATAGCGGGTTCATGTACCGTGGCGGGGATACCCGGGCTGACATTTACAAGGTGCGTATATGCTGATCCGAGCATTCTTCCTCCGCAGAATGTGATCAGGTAGCTGGTCAGCTGCTTCCTGGATTTCTCTCCCTTGCAGGGGATATTGGCCTGATCATCGCCATACTGGTAGGTATACGTGTGGTCATAAAAGGTCCCAAAGAACTGGCTTGTCCGGTGATCCTCGGGGAGGGTATCAATGGGACATGTCTTCTCGGTTCCGCAGGCTGCCTTGCAGCAGGAGAGGTTCCAGATCGGCTCTCCCTCTCCTGGGGTCGTGGTGGCATTTGCCTGGCCTGGCCCCGTCTTGTTCACCTGGGTCTCGTAGCTGCATGAGCTCCAGAGGGCGACCGGCCTGTTATTCCCTAGAACAAGCATCGTTGCACTCAGATTGCGATATTCCGGCTGCTGGATCTTTTCGAGAAGGTCCGTTGTGCCTCCGGCTCTGATACACCAGTTGTGTGCAGTTCCGCCAGTCCAGTAGGTCCCTGGCACCGGCTCGATCTGCACAGGAATGTTGTATCCGTCGGCAAGACTCACATCGTAATAATCACTGTCAGTCTGGCTCCAGTTGGAGGGGGCAAAAAAAATCTCCATCTTTGTTGTTGGGAGCTGGGGACTCTGGTCAGGGGGCCCGTTGGGCGGCACCCCGCCACACCTGACTATTCCCTCGGGAGGTGTTCCAGGGGTGCCCTGGACGTAACAGGTGCCGGTATCACATTGCAGGTACATCCCATCGGGAGAAAGAGAACAGCCATACCTTGGAAAGAGAGCCGCATTGCCCCCGTACTGCGGATCAGCCTGCACGGTATAGTTCACCGGCACCCCGGGAGGCACTTCAAACCCCCCCCATTTGGCAGATCAACCCCGCAGCTGCAGCTCGAATTCGGGCAGGACTGGTGCGTGCAGTTGATCGAGGGGCAGCAGGTCAGGTTTTCCTTCCAGCCGTCCTTTGCTGCTCCCGAACAACTGCAACCGGTGCAGCCCCGCCCCTGTGACACATTATTCAGGACAAATGGGGGGCCATTGGGTCCCATGTTCGCAGCGATCCAAACCGATTCTGAACAGTTATTCCGGAACGAGATGGTGTGGTTTTCATACGCGATGGCAGGGGGTGCTGCCATCCCCTCAAAATCGTTGTCTGCTGTCGTATTAATCGGTGCGCTGCATGCACAATCTGCCGCGCTAATACCTCCGAATATACCTCCAAAAAAAAGACTTCCCAGGATAAACCCCATGGCGATGTGTGCGGATAATTTCAAGTGAATCCCTCCTTCATACGTGCCTCTCTCATTTTCGTATGATACAGGATGAGCAGGGCGGCAAGGAAGAGGGGGTAGAAGAGATCCATATACATCACCGCACCTGCATTGTCCACCGCAGTGTTGCCATGGAATAAGAGCTCATACAGGTGGCCGAGTCCAGCACCCATTGAGAATATCCCTGTCCCAATGATAGTTGCGGTCCAGAACCCTTCATCACGAAACAGAAGGCAGAGGATTCCAACGATTCCAAGCGAGAGATCCCACATCCCGACTTCCCGCTGGAACGGGCTGCCAGCAGGCCATCCGATCGATCCAGCGATGCTGTCCGGCATCATGAGGTGGCCCAGGCCTGCCCAGAGGTATCCGAGCCCAAGCCCGATGACGAGCTGCCACATCAGCACTGCACCGATTGCCCGATACCCGGTGCACTGTTTCCAGCGGATGTGGATCAGTGCAACGAGGAACGCAATGAGAGGAAGAAAAAAGGGCCAGAGAGCCGCCACGATGTCCATGTGGGTGTTCTCTGCCCGGATATGATAAATGAGAATGGTTTTATCCGATTACTTTTCGTCTGACAGATGAATAGTAGCCTTTTCCAGGGGGCAAATCCGGGGACCATCCCCTCCTGCAGGAATGATTCCTGGAGATTCGCGGGAGGGAAGGTCACCCTGATTGAATGAAGGTATCAATCCTGAGAAGAGTCCCTGGTCTATGATAGTCTGTTTGGTTGAGCAAATCCAATCATACCGTATATTTCCAACTATCCCTTGATTTTTAAAACCAGTGAAGAATTTGTGCCCTTATCCGTGATGCCCGGATTTTGAATCAGTGGAGTGTCGGGGGAAGTTCCCCATATGGCATCATCCACGAATTCCTTTGGTTGCTCTATTTCCTTCGTCTCCGGACCCGCACGGACTCTGCATGGGCATGCAGGCCTTCGGCATCGGCGATAGTCTCGACCGTGTCGCCTATCGCTTCGAGACCTTCACGGGAGATCATCTCAACGGAGGCAGTCTTGCAGAAATGCTGGACATCGAGCCCCGAGTACGTTTTTGCATACCCCGCTGTCGGAAGCACATGGTTGGTCCCGACGGCATAATCCCCGCAGGCGACGGCAGAATACCGCCCGACAAAAATAGCCCCGGCATTTTGCACACGCATCACGACCGGCAGTGGATCAGCAACCTGGATGGAGAGGTGTTCGGGAGCGACGGCATCGGAAGCGGCAATCGCCTCTGCAAGGTCACGTACCACGACATATCCTGAATTGTTCAGCGCCTGCTCAATGATCTCTCTCCGGGGGGCTTTTGCGGTCATATCTATCACCTCACGGCCAACCCTTTCTGGAAGATTTGAATCGGTGGTGATCAGGATACAGGCAGCATTCGGATCATGCTCGGCCTGGGCAAGGACATCGGCAGCGACAATCCGTGGATCGGCAGTGTGGTCCGCAATAATTCCGATCTCGCTTGGACCGGCCGGAAAGTCGATCTCAACATGCTCCCGGAGCATCATCTTTGCAACGGTGACATAGATATTTCCCGGTCCGACAATCTTCTGCACCGGTGGAATAGTCCCGGTACCAAGTGCCATCGCCGCGATGGCCTGTGCACCTCCTGACCGGTAGATCTCGGTCACTCCGGCAAGGTCAAGGGCAACAAGGGTCATCGGGCTGATCGGGGGTGGAGAGCACGCGCAGATCTCGGGCACCCCCGCCACCCGTGCGGGTATGGCACACATCAGTGCAGATGAAGGATACGCAGCCCTGCCCCCGGGAATATAAAGCCCGACACGGTGGAGGGGCGTCGTCTTGATCCCGAGCACGATACCGGGTTCGACCTCCTCCAGCCAGAGATCTCTTGACCGCTGCAGCTCATGGAAGTGCCCTATCCTGTCTTTTGCATCGGCAAGGCTGGTGATGATCTTCTCATCCACAGCGTCATATGCGGCTTCCCGTTCTTCATCAGATACCGCGATCTCAGTGAGTTCGACGTGGCGGGAGAGCTGCCGGAGGGCTGTATCGCCATCCCTCCTGACTCTCTCAATGATCTCGGTCACGGTTACCCGGGCTTCTTCGAGGCTTGATTTCCGACCTGCTACCCAGGTCTCCACCTCCACTGCCTTCCACATAGTGCCAAATACATCAGTCAGGAATGATGTTAATGTTTCGAAGCCCGGAACCCACGGTTTTTCTGAGTTGCCCCGGACCTCGGCATCAGGTTTCATAGTTCTGTCCAGCTTTGAAACCACACTTCCGGTATGCACCAAAAACCACACTTTATGCATAAGGGTCCGGATGAACCAACTGGTGACCGCCGTCCGGTCGATCATAATTGGGGAAAAGGCCGGAGGGATTTCACTGGATATGCGAATCCACTGGCACTTGTGGAATGACGTTCCATGGGGGCTTCTCAAGAGGTTTTAATGGGTAATCACTGATCCAAAGGTATTGGCCGACCGGCAGCCACCCGCAGCCTGGTGAATCATTGCGGTGATCATCGCACCAAGGAACCTGGCCACTGCCCTGATCGTGGCATTCCTTGTATTCAGGGAGGAGCCGGTCATGATGATGGTAATGATTGCCGGTCTCATCGGCCTGGTTCCTTTCCTGCTTCACTGGTGGGGCTTGAGAAAAAAGCATACATCCCAATCCACCTTGCAATAGCCGTGCCTCGACTATAGCGCATTCAAAATGATAATCAGGTTACTGGTAATCATAGTGATCACCCATGTCTGATAAGAAATGGACCCTGATGCTCGCAATAGGCCTTATCACTCTAACAGCAGTACTTTACATTCTTCATTTTTTTATCTTTCATGATCCCCACCACATCGGGATGTTTCTCCTGGGTGATCTTGCCTTCCTGCCGATTGAAGTCCTTCTGGTGACCCTTATTCTTCACCAGCTGCTTGAGAACCGTGATCGGGAAATGAGGCTTGAGAAACTGAATATGGTGATCGGTACCTTTTTCTCCGCTGTGGGAACCAGCCTCCTTGCCTATTTCTCGGATCGCGATCCGCAGATGGATTCGGTACGAAAGAGCCTACGGATATCAGAGAGCTGGAGCGAGGAGGATTTTACATGGATGGGTGCTGAACTGTCCAAATACCCCTGCATGGTGATGATCGAGGACATCGATCTGTCGGGACTGCGGAATTTCCTCATCGAAAAGGAGGATTTTCTGATGCGCCTGCTGGAAAATCCCCTCCTTATCGAGCACGAATCATTTACCGATATGCTCCAGGCGGTCTTTCACCTTACCAGCGAACTCACCCACAGAAAAGATCTCACTGGTCTTCCCGTAAACGACCAGCAGCATCTCACAAGAGACATCTGCAGGGCATATCATCTCCTGATCATCCAGTGGCTTGAATACATGCGTTATCAGAAACAACACTACCCGTACCTCTTCTCCCTTGCACTGAGGACGAACCCTTTCGATCAGGAAGCAAGCGTGATCATCCACTGAACTTTTTTTCAATTATGAGTCAGGACAAATTTTAAGTAGGAGGATGAAGGGTAAACCCCTGCTATGAGTACTTGCCAAGTTACCCTGAAAGACGGGGAAGCTGTGTCTACGTTCGATATCACACCTGAAGAGGTAAGAATATTGAAGGATTTTTTCCAGCAGTATCATGCACGACCACTCCAGAGAAGATCCAAGTTAAAAAATCTGAAAAGTTATATCTAGCGTTTCTTTCCGGATGTCTGTTAATGAGACTCAGATTTTTCTGAGAAGGAATGCATGGTACCCGTAATAATCAGAATACTTCCGGAATTGTGCTATCTCCCTCCGGGTCATATCAATAAGGGCGAGGGCATCCTGATTTTGAGCATACTCTTCCTCCATCCCATCAAGCTTGATCTGGAGCGGAGTGTAATACTCGCTCCACCACATCTCGGAAGGGAGGCTGAAATTTCCGACGAGATCGTATCCGGATTTCTCTATCATCTGTTTGCATCCGGCGATAGAGGTGATGACGGGATACGCATCCTCCATGAATGCTGCTATCTCCTCAGGCGGATTGTCCGTAAACCAGACCATTTCGGTGAGCGCAAGTGAGCCTCCTGTCTTCAGGAAGTTTTTCCAGTACGACAGCCCCCTTTCAAATCCTATCACAAAGATCGATCCTTCAGCCCAGACAACATCGAAATGTTCCAGGGAGAAGGGGAGATCGTCCATCGATCTGCAAACGGTGACTATCCGCGCACCGATCCCTTCCTCATAAGCCCTTTTCCGGAGTATATCAAGGTATGGCTGGTGGATATCAACAGCCGTGATATGGCAGTTCCTGCACCGTCGGGCAAGGGCAAGTGTCTGGCTGCCGGCACCGCAACCGATATCAAGAATCAGGGCCTCATCAGGAGGGGACAGGATATCGAACATCCGGTTTGTGCAGGCGTCACTTCCCGGTCCCTGGCGGTCAAGCCCTTCAAAGAGCGTGAATATAAACGGTGTATCCATATGGTGCTTTCTCAATAAGAGGGCATATCCGTTCCCGATATCTCATGTCCATGAAAAAGCGACAATCCAAGGTCACGAAACATTATGGAGACGATCCATGAAAGAGACTCCGGTACGGAGAGGGGCAGGCACAAGATTTTTTGAGAATATCCCTCATATGGGCACTAATTAGGAAATAAAAATCTTTATGTTGTTATTTTCCCAATAATTGCAAACTTTCATGCCTGCTGCATCAGATACCACGTCACTCTATGCCCTCATGTCACGCCTTTCCCGCCACCCGGCATTCCTTGGTGCCCTTATTGGAATCGTGGCGGCGTTCTCCCAGGCGCTCCTTATCAGTGCCGGAGGGCCCGAAGCATACGGCTTCTGCGTTGCCTGCCATACTCGTGATCTCGTGAACGGGCTGAGCAATATCATCGCAGGCACCAGTCTGGCTCTGGCTCCCTTGTCGAAAAATGCCATCCTCCCGGTGATGAGCGTGGTTGGCGTTATGATCGGGGCATTCCTCTCGGCAAAGGTCCACAAGGAGCATAAAATCAGGAAGACTGACTATCAGGAATACCTCATCTATTTCATCGGTGGATTTGTCGTCCTCCAGCTTGCCATGATTTTTGGGGGGTGCCCGTATAGAGCCGCTCTCCGGACGGGATACGGGGATATCACTGCCCTCCTTTTCATAATCACAATGGCACTCGGGGTCATTGTGGGGACTCTCCTCATGCTCCGCCAGGCCGAAAAGGAGATCAACTGATGGCAACCGGCATTCTCACAAAAGAGGTGGCCATCTATGCGGTTCCCCTCGTCACCCTGCTCATCGGAATCCTGATCGGGTACCTTGCGCAGCGGTCAGGGTACTGTTCTATTGGAGGATTCCGGGATTATGTCCTCTTCCGCCACACCCGGCTTTTATCAGGGTATGTCACTCTCATCATCGCGTCATTTTTTGGGTACCTCCTCTTCTGGTTCCTGACACCTGCTGCTATGGAGCATTTCTTCTGGGCGTTTACCAGCGATCCCCTCACCCCAGTCCCTGGAGCGCCTGCCGGGCTTTTACCGGGTGCATACCTGATCTTTGCCGCAATTCCGGGATTTTTTGTCGGGCTCATCTGTGTCCTTCTCGGCGGGTGTCCCATCCGCCAGACGGTGATGGCATCAGAAGGGAGCTACAAGGCAGCATTTTTCTTTGTTGGGATGTGTGTCGGATCAGTGATCTTTGCTGCCTTCGTCTCCGGATGGGTGGTCGTTCTGATGCGGGCAATCGGGCTTGGTGCGTGAAGGCATGGAGCACTCAGCAACCGTGTCATCAACATTTTTTTTCTGCACTCCCCTCTCACATGAGCGGATCAACTGGTATACCGAGTGCGTTGCATACGGTGCCGGGATCGGATCAGAACAGAAAAGGACTTTCACGGTATTTATCACCGGAGATGCGCTCTTCAGTTTTGTTGATGCCCAGAGCCGTGAAGCGTGGAATGCCCTCTCGGAACTCCCATCCGTACAGATCGTTGTCGATGGAGACGAGCTGCGGTTGCACGGACTGGGTGACTCTGTTGGCGCAGCCTCCCCCGGTATCACCATTACGGAACGGGGAGGCGGGACACTGTTCTGGGAACAGCTGGTGTTTCACCTTGCTGGGGAGTGGAAGGGCTCAAAAAAGGCGGGATTTCTCCTCTGCCACCCCCCCTATATGAGCCGGATCCCCGTCCATATGCTCCGGTTCCTGTCAGGAGCTTTTAATGCAGGGCTCTCCCCCGAGCTGTATGCCTATCTCGATGGAGTACATAACATCCATAACGGCCAGCGCCCATCTGAATTTGAGAATATCGGAAGGACGATTGCTACCCTCTCCAGGACTGCAGGGGAGTCTGGAAAGGATCCCTGGTTTGCAGCCTGTTCCCGGTGTGCAACAGCCCGGGGATATTTCCAGATGAACCCGGGGACCGGGTATTGCGAACCTGCATCCAGCATCGAGGAGATCACGATTCGACCGCTGAAGGAGATCCTCACGCGGTTCACCGGATATTATCCCATCCTGTCGCACACGAGCGGAGGGATAGTCCCCCGTGATGTATCCGGGCAACAGGAAATTCCTCCACGACTCGTTATTTTCATCACCAATCCCCCGTATGGCACCGAATGGACCTTCGGGGGGCTTTCCCTTGCGCTTGCGACCGCGATGGATGGCATACCCACTACTGTCGTCTTCGTTGAACATGGCGTGTACTCCCTCTATGGAACGCATGAGGTCCCTCCCAACGATAAAGTGTTCAATGTCCAGGAGATGGTTGCTGCAACGGGGGATGTCCCTTCGCTCTGCTACCTGGTTCATGCTCCTTCCCTGGAACGAAGAGGCATTGACGTGGAAGAACACCTCTCAGGGATCCGGCAAGTACAAAATGATGAGCTTGCACGTATCCTCTGGGATCAGGCCAGCCCTGCAACAAGGATATTATTTTTCTGATGCTATAGATTTACAGCGAGGTGATAGTAGGGTGAATGATTTTACCGAGTTGACTTGCACAAACCTGATGATCAAATTAAAAATTCTCTTGAAAAAGCTTGCCCCGGGTGAAACGCTCTCCTTTTTTGCGACAAGGGAGCAGGTGGACAATACCTGTGCCCCCTTCTCCAGCAACGGATACCAGGTTGTGTGGGACCAGGAAGCAGAGAACCGCTACCTGGTCCGGATTGGAAAGTAAACAGGAAAGGAACGGATAATCACTGCGCCATCAGGAATTCTTCTCCTTCTGCACATTATTTATAGGGGGGAAAGAGAGATGAGGCAATGGCCTCAATACTCCGGCAGGGAACA
The DNA here is from genome assembly GCA_002068435.1 of Euryarchaeota archaeon ADurb.BinA087. Taxonomy (GTDB): domain Archaea; phylum Halobacteriota; class Methanomicrobia; order Methanomicrobiales; family Methanospirillaceae; genus UBA9949. The sequence continues at coordinate 19,680 of MVZQ01000024.1, forward strand.
TGAGTACTCGGGACCTCTGGTGGTTACGCGACGGGAAGGAGATCCCGAAGCATTCCATGTACCTTCGCCTTGTCATCCCTCCTCTCCTTGCAATTCTCTTCTTTCTGCTCTGCTTCTTTATTCTTCCCCGGGAAAGGATCCTTATTCTCGGCGGGCTGATGCTGGCCTACTACGTCCCCCCTGCTGGCAAGGAATCAATCATCCCGATTGGGATCGGACTCGGAATACCCTGGTGGCTCATGGCGATTACCGTGAGCCTGCTCGATGTCATCACCTCACTGTTCATGATCATGAACTTCGTCCTTATCCTCCAGGTACCCCGGCTTGGCCCCTGGATAGAACAGCTCACGAAAGCGGGGAGGGACTTTATGGCAGGGCATCCCTGGATGGCCAGGTGGCGGATCCCAGGGGTAGCCATTTTCGTCATGCTTCCCCTCCAGGGTACCGGCGGCGTTGGCGCAACGGTGGTGGGACTGATGGCAGGACTCTCCCCTGGTGAGGTTCTTCTTGCGGTGGGAATAGGAGCAGCGGTAGAGAGCCTTCTATTTGCCCTCGGGTCTGAACTGATCTGGAGGCTCCTGATGGCACATTTTATTGCGGGGATCGTTGTGGCTATCGGATTGGTTCTTGTCGTAATCCTCATTTATGTCCATTTCAACCGGCAGATGGCGGGAAAAGAAGAGTTGTAGCCGAGGCTCCTGGATATTATCCGGCAGAAGCCTTCCTCAGAAGTTTCGGATAATAATTGACCTGGGTAGGGAGGACATCTAATTGGATGGTGACCGGGTAACCGAGTGCGTCTTCCATATTTTTAGCAAGTTCATCGATACTGTCGAGTTCTCCACTACCAGCAATGTAGATCGTGACATGTGCCGGTCCATTCAGCAGGATGTCGCGGGGCTGAAAATTCAGGGTCAGTCTGGTGATGGTATAAGACGTCCCCTCAAGCCAGGTTGTGACTTCGGTGTTTGCAAGTGCGGTATCTCTCTCCTGTTCAAGAGTCCGGTATCCGTTGAAACCAAGGATGACCGCAACGATGATGGTAGCAAGGATGGCCAACTCGAACGCACGTTTTCGATTGGTATCCCTTTGCGGAGTAATCCTGCTGATGCTCACTCCAGAGAGCCACAGGACAGCTCCTCCTGCCAGGATGATTGCGAGAAAGTTTGTGACGAAAAGAATAAAGGCCCCGCTGGCATCTCCCCAGTGAAGCTTGGAAAGAGAAATACCAACAACTGACAGAGGGGGTACGAGTGAGATAGCTATTGCCACTCCAGGGAGGGTATCCCCCACATCCTCCCGGGAGATTGCAAAGGCGCCAGCTGCCCCTGAAGCAAGGGCAACGAAGAGAGCCAGCAGATTGGGGGAGACTCTTGAGGTAATTTCAGGATTTGAGCCGAAACCTATGACGATCGGCGAGATGAAGAGAGAGAGGAGCATGGCCAGCCCGATCACGTAGAGAACACTGAACGTGACAACCAGGATCGATCTTTTTATGCGAGCCCCCTGCCAAGTATCATCGCAAGGGTTACCGCCATAATGGGAGTCATCAGGGGTGCAATAATCATTGCCCCGATAACCGTTGCCGTTGATCCGGATATTACCCCATAGGTGGCAATGATTGTTGCCAGCGTCAAAAGGACAACATAGTTGGTTATCGAACGTTTCTTCTCCTCGCCTTCGAAGAAAAGCTTCTTTTCTATCACCGGAAGGTATTCCGGATCAAAACGGTTTTTTGTCACCCATTCAGATACCATATCCATTCTCCAGTACTCTACAACAGGATGCGGTTTTGATCATTTATTAAAAATAAGTCTTTTATTGATCACGTTCTCACTTCTTCAGCTCTCTTAACAGAACGCAACCAGTCAGGTTCCACAATGGTTAAATCCGGGAATCATCACACTACAACGTATGAAGAAGGTTGCTTTACCCCTTGCTCTCTCGTTTCTTATCCTGTTCCTTGTTATTTCCGGATGTACACAGGCACCGGTTACCCCTCCTGTTACTACTCCTCCGACCACAGCCATCCCCACTACTCCTGCTCCCGTGACTACCAATCCCCCTGTTGGCATGGGGACACCGGGACCGACTCAGTCCCTGCCCCCTCAGTACTCCCTTACGTTCCAGGTCACGACGAATGGGAGGACCACCGACCCCATCACCTACGTGGCTCTCAATGGGGGCAATGGTATGAATTTTGTGGGGCTGATCGAGGTGAGCCTGACAAAGCCGGATGGAGCAGTCCAGTCTCAGACGATGAATTCACCCCATTTTATGGGCCAGAACGTGGCCTTCCCCTGTAGTACCTTCCAGAACCGGGTGGAGATCTGGACTACTGCCCCGGAGGTCGGAAGAATCAAAGTCTATGATGAGATTGTACCGTTCAAATCTCTCAATCCCTGAAATCTTCTCCCTTTTTTCCCGAATATATCATTTCAGTTAGGATGAATGAGCGGTCGCTGTGATGCCACCGTATGGCTGTAGGGTTGGTGTTTTGGCTCGTCGGTCTCCTTTAAGGGAAGAATTGACGGAACAGGTATATTTTTTGACTGCTGTCCGGCTTCACACCCTTATAAACGATGCGAGGTCCTCATCCTGAAGGATTGGCCGGCAACGGTCCCTTGGTATAAGTATCGAGAGGAAACCCCGACTCTGTTTTCTCGTAAAAGCAGTAACGATGCGATATTCAGTTCATTTCTCTCAAAATGCACGTAAAATTTTTATGACTAAATGTCCGAATTAACTTACATCTGCTATCCCATGAAGCAAAATACGTTCTATATCCTTGCCGGCATTATCGGTCTTCTCGAGGTCGGTGTGTTCTGGATCTCCGTCCGGTACATGACACCCTACCTCATCACGGGATCCTTTCTTGTGGGGGTGCTGATCCTCTATCTGGCATGGCGCAGTATCACTGATCGCCAGACTGACGAGCGGGCGG
>MVZQ01000025.1 GCA_002068435.1 Euryarchaeota archaeon ADurb.BinA087
TTTGGGCATTGAATTTTTGCCATTTTTCCCTCGTATATTTGTTACGAGGTAGTGGTTAAAATGGTACTATACCCTTTTAAATCTTAAAAAATCAGAATAGAACCGTCACCATGATGCGAGGGTATCAACAAAATCATGATCCGATTTTGTCGTTACTCTCCCCTTTTTATATTCCAGAAATGCTTTCTCGGTTTTTTCCGCAAAGCGGATATCTTCCCGAACTGTCGGTTCCACTACAGCATGCTCCTTAGTTTTCGGAATGTTTCACCTGGTAATGCTCAGCCTGGGTCCTGAACAGGTGAGCGTACCGTCCTTTCAGTTTGAGTAATTCTTCGTGACTCCCCGCCTCGGTGATCCGCCCCTTGTCAAGGACATAGATCCGGTCTGCCATCTGGACGGTGGAGAACCGGTGGCTGATCAGGATGGCACTCCGGCCCTCGAGCAGGTCCCGGAAGTTGCGGAAGAGATCGGCTTCTGCAAGAGGGTCGAGGGAGCTGGTCGGTTCATCCAGGACAACGATGTTCGAGTCCCGGAAGAACGCCCGTGCCAGGGCAACCTTCTGCCACTCGCCCTCGCTCAGCTCCTGCCCTCCGGAGAACCAGTGACCCATGTTGGTCTTATACCCCTCAGGGAGCTTCTGGATGACCGCATCAGCCCCTGAACGATTGGCCGCCTTCGCAATGATAGCTGGATCCTGGTCCTGCTCGATATCCCCTATCCAGATGTTCTCAGCCGCAGAGAGGTAGTAATGGACATAGTCCTGGAAGACCACGCTGATCTCCTTTCGCCAGGCAACCGGATCGAAGCGACGGAGATCAATCCCGTTCACAGTGATACTCCCGGAGTCAGGATCATACAACCGGCAGAGGAGCTTGATCAGCGTGGTCTTCCCCGAACCATTTTCACCGACAAAGGCAATGACCTCACCGGGATTAATCGCAAGATTCACTCCGCTCACTGCATCCTTTGTGCCACCGGGATAGGAGAACCGGACATCCCGGTACTCGATCTTCTGGTCACGAGGTTCAGGAACCAGGGCTGGATTTTCGGGGGCCTGGATCTTCGGCTCGAGATCGAGGAACTGGTAGAAGTTGGTGAGGAAGAGGTTATCCTCGTACAACCCTGCCAGGGAATTGAGAATGGCCTGGATGAATCCGATCCCGAGCTGGAACGCGAGGAAATACATCACCAGATCCCCAACCGTGATCATTCCCTGGAGCGTTGAGTACGCGATAAAGGCAAACGTTCCAAAGAGAGCAGTGACCACGATCGCCTGCGAGGCACTATCTGAGAGTGTCCGGTACCGGGCCAGTTTCAATCGCCCTTTCCGGAGATCAGTCCGGAAATTTTTGAAACGTTCCCTGAAAAGGGGGCCGAGATTGAAGAGCCGTACCTCCTTGGCATGGGAAGAGTCGGTCAGTACCCAGTGATAGTACCCTGCCTGGCGTTCACTCTCGGTATTCTCCTGCTCGAAGCGGAACCGGGCACGGGCATAATAATACCTCACAAGAGCGGCAGGGATAGCGGCGGCAAGGAGGATGAGAGCAATGACCCAGCTGAACGTGAGGATGAGCACAGCGACCCCGAGGAGCGATATACCGTTCTGCCCTATCTGGACCAGGCCGTTGACAATACGGGTTGGGCGGTACGGGGCTTCCTGCTGGGCACGGTGAAGGGTATCGTAGTAGCTGGTATCCTCGTAATATTCCAGATCAACGGCAATTGACTGCGCATGGAGGATATCCGATACTCCATCAGTGACGATCATTGACTGCGCTTCTGAAGTCAGCTCTGATAGCGACCGTGCAATAGCAAGGGACAGGGCGATCACAACAGCAACCAGGATAAAGAAGAAGACCTGGGGGAAGCCCGCCGCCGGGTCCGGACCGGCCAGCCCGGCAGTGACCGAATCCACGATCAATTTGGTCAGGTAGAGAGCCGCGATGGGAAGAACTCCCATGATCACGACGAGGAGCATGTTTGCTGCCGTCCAACCGGGAGCCATGGACCAGACCAGCCGCAATGCCCGGAGCAGCGTCTGGTGGAGCGTGGAGACCTTCAGGGGGGGGAGGATCGTGCTCCTCATTGCGACAGCCCTGCCCTCTTCTCCAGTGCTTTCGCCCGGGCATGGGCAACCTCACAGAAATACTGACACCAGGCATCCATCCGCCCGGCTTCGAGGTACGCATGGGCAGGACACCAGAGACAGAGGTTGATGATCGGGCACTTCCTGCACTTTTCAAGAAAATCCCGGTCTGAAGACCGGAGACCCAGCACTTGGGGAACAAAATGTTCCCAGGCATCCTTCAGCGATCCCTTCCGGAGATCATACACACACCCAGGATGCCAGAGTGAAGAGCAGAGACGGAAATAGCCGTCATGGCCGATCGTGAAACTTTTTACCCCTGCCCCGCACGTGAAAAGACGATTGCTTTCCTGGTTTTTCAGTGCTGGGATAATCAGTTCATCGCATCCACGGAGCAGGGAATCTGCCCGTTCCTGGTCTGCCTGTTCAATGGCTACCACCTCCTCCGGCAACAACCGCTCTGCCATGATCTCGGCATTCCGTTTTTTATTCCCATCATACCTGAGATGCAGCAGCGGATCGAAGCGAAAATAATCTTTGGTATACGTTCGGCAGAACCGGGAAATTTCCGGAAGTTCATGCACAGTCGACCGGAGCGCCATGGCTTTCAGCCTGACCTTCACCCCTCTTTCCAGGAGAAGGTCAAGACCCCGCCTGAACGCCGCGTACGATCCCGGCCGGCGGGTAACCTTCTCATAGGTCTCCTTCGTGGCACCATATACCGTGACCTCGATGTCCCGGGGGGGATATCGTTTGAAGAGGCTGATGTGTTCCTCGCTGATCAGGCAGGCATTGGTAAAAAGACCGACAAGGAGCCCTTTTCTCTTCAACAGGGTATAGATTTCAGAAAAATCGTCCCGGAGCAATGGTTCGCCCCCGGTTATCAGGCACCAGAGTGATCCGAGGGAGACGGCCTGGTCGGTAATAGAGGCTATGTCTTCAGCGGTCAGTTCTCTCTTGATCGCATCCCTGTCATTCCGGGGCAGATTGATGTAACAATGCCGGCAGGAGTTATTGCAACGGGCGGTCAGTTCAAGATCGAAGGAGTAGGGGATCCGCTTTCCCTTGGTCCGGTCCCAGAGGTGATACTGAGGGAGTTGCGTCACCGTTGCGTATTCTGCTGTCACGGGATCGACTCCCCTGATCGCTTTCCTAAAAGTTTCAGGATTATTCCATATCCTCTCTTCCTCATCATCAGGTACCAGTACACGGTCGGGAAATACACTGTTGCAAGGAACGGATAACGGCGCTTGTCTGGCCAGAAGAGGCGAGATCCGTTCCGTTCAACCTTCGTCACCACACCAAGGAGGTCAGAGCGGGGGATGGTACCATCTGGTTGACTGTTGTCACCCTTCGCCAGGAAGGTGTCCGGGGACAGGGCAAGAACACGATGAATTACCAGTTGCTGGTTTTCAGGATTTCGGAATGCAACGATATCAAATGCAGAAGGCTCCACCCCACGGATGGGTGATACCGTAATGATATCACCATCCCTGATCGTGGGGTACATGCTTGTTCCTGTTGCCCTGAACCGGAAATCGGCACCTTTTTCATGGACCGCAGAAAGGAGTTCAAGAAGGGCGGCACGGGAAAGTGGGACCCCGTCGGCCTCATACCTCTTATGACGAAGCAGGGGAGGCTCGGGCATCGGTGATCATCTTTCTCTTGAGGAGTTCTCCCACAAACCCGCGAACATCCTGCTCCATCTCCTGCCGGGACACCGAGTACTGATCCGCAAGCAGCTGGACAACCTGGGTAAGGCTTGTCTTTCCATCGAGTCGGTCCCAGATCACTTTTCCCGTCTCGTTCACGGAGAAGAGCTCGTCATCGATGTCGCCAATTCCCGAGACGAGGGGGACGATGATCAATTCTCCCTCAATTTCCCTGGCAACAATATTACCCGACGGGATGTAACGGGCATCCATATCAAGTTCCTGCATCTTTGTTCCTCCTTCACCAAGAGATTGAAATAGGTATGATAACCGGTGTGATTATTCTGATTCTAACGGAATATATTGGAGAGAACAAGTATCATGTTTTCCCTGTGTCTCCCTCAAGAAGGGTATTGATCACCCGTTCAACCCTCTCTCTGCCATTGGTCACTTCCCATGCAGACTCCCCCGGTTCGATGAGTCCAAGATACCGTGCTTGTTCATGAGCAATGGCACAATAGTAATCCACGGGAGTATCCAGGGTACCATGTTCTGACCAGGATTTTGCCGGACACTGCTCACAGAGCCCTTTGATGAAACAGTTGGCACACCGTTCGAGATAATCAGGATTTTCTGCCAGTATTTCACGTATGCGGGGAAAAAACACGGTGAGAGCCTCTTTCAGGGATCCTTTCCGGATATCATAACAGAGTTCAGGCATCCTTAGACGGAGACACGGCTGGATGATCCCATAGGCATCGATCGAGAGACTGAGGCCGGCACCGCAGGAGAAAAGGCGAATTCCCGATGCCCCCATATATTTTTGACAAAATTGAGCCATATCCTTCCTGTACCGAATCTCATCACGGGTTAAAACGCTAAGTCCGTCTTCCGGAGTGGTCCGCAACTGGGCAATGTTCTCATTTTTTTTCCCTGAATCTCTCCTGCCTCTCATCTCAAAAAACATTGAATAGGAGGGTGTACCTTCCATCCAGGGAATGGTCTGTGCCCATGCCTCGAACCTCTCCCGATCCCCCTTGTTCTGGGGGAGGAGCGCCCCTTTCACGATGAAGGGTACCTTCCGTTGGAGAAGGAGCTGCACCCCCCTCCAGAATTCATCGAATGCACCAGGGCAACGGGCGACGGCGTCATAGGTGGTGGGCTGCATCCCGTATACGGTGACCTCGATCTTTTCGAGAGGCGGGATTCGAGAGAACATTTCTGCCAGCTCCGGCGTGATACACCGGCCGTTGGTAAAGAGGAGCACCCGCATGCCAAGATGGCGGGCATGGAGATACAGTTCGGCGAAATCGTCCCGGAGAAGAGGTTCCCCGCCGGTAAAGTGGACGGCCAGCACTCCCATCTCAGCTGCCTGGTTCAGAATATCCTTCCATTCCCCGGTAGTGAGTTCCCGTGAGATGGCCTTGGCATCGTTTCGTGGGAGATTGATATAACAGTGGACACAGTTATTATTGCACCGTTCGGTGAGTTCGATCACAAGAGAGGGAAGAAGAGGGGGCCTTCTCCCGAACAGTGGACTTTTATTCAGATCGTAGGTATCGCAATAGTCAGAGGATGCCAGGGTGTTCACCACCCGATGAGGTTCACAACAATACCAATGTGTCCCATTCAAATTTCACTGTTTTCCAGGATCTGTGCAGAGAAATTCATCTAGGAGATCTCTGACTTTCCCTGATCTGTCCAGCTTCAGACGATACACCGGGACCTCTTGTGAGATGAGATGAACGAGATCGAGGATCTTCTCCCACCAGTCTGCAGTCACCAGGGGTTTTATCACATAGAACGGGAGCATCCGGATGACTGCCTTCTTGTCAAGTGGCTCGATCGAATTCTCCTGAGATTGTTCCAGGAAAAAGATGGCACGCAGCGGTGCACTGGAATTCGATACGTCAGGAATATCGCCATGGCTCCACGTTCCGTGAATTTTGAATCCGTAAGGCCAATGCCGGACGATGATGCGATCATCACACAGTATCTCCCCTTCATCTTTGAGCATGGATACGGTGGTCGATTTGCCAGCCTCAGAATGTCCCACAAACAGGATTCCCTGGCCGTGGAGGATCATGCCAGCGGCATGAACATAACAGGCCTGGCGATCTGCAAGCACCCTTGCGAGAAGAATCTGATCGGTAGGAAAGAGCGTTAAACTCTGATTGTTCCCATTCAAAAACGAGGTATTGTCGCGATGATAGATGATTCCCCTCGAATGTGATTCATCGAATATTCCGGCTGTCCAGAAATCTGGTCTCTTTTCATCTCCTGAAATGCCAAGGTAGATCCAGCAGTTCCCCCTTTTGTAAATCGCCCAGGGATCCTTTTTATAAACCAACTGCCAGGTATCGTCAATGAGAGGAGTACACATTGAAAAGATATGCCGAATCGTGATAATATCGGCGGTTGGCAGATCAACCTGGAATTTTTTAAATTTTGTATTAAAAGTTTCATCCGTAATGGCTGAATCAGATTCAAGATTGAGGGTAAGTCCTGCAATAGAATAATATCTATAATACAAAGAGGGCAGAATTGAAAAATCAGAAGGAGGGGAATCAATAAAATGTTCAATTGTCATGTTTTTTCTGAAATAATAATGATATATTAAATATTGGCAAAACGATTAACTCGGAGTTGTTATTGCACAAGAGCCTGGTCCTGTTTCTGCTTTACATTTATTTTTGACAGGACCAGTTGATGCATCATTTTTACATCCCGCAAGAACATGCTCCTCAGGCGTTCCTCTTCCCAGTACAATCAGCTTCGGTGTTCCCCACTCAGATTTTGATGTCATTCTCCCATTTCTCCTGCTTAACTAGGTAACAAAGTGTCCCCATATATTAGTATCTAAATTGCATGGACTATCGGCCTCAGTGCATGTTCCGGCCTTTCGACGCAATGATCACAGAACCATTCGTAATCGCCATCGTTGCCGACGACGAGATGTATTGATCCCTCGGAACCGCACTTTGCGCAGGTTCCATAAATAGAGAGTACTACCAAGAGATTTCCCCCGAATTAGTGAATTGAAAATTATATGGCTTAACCTTTTTGAATTGTTGTTGATATGAAGGAGGACATACTATTCCCTGAAAGGAGCACATAGCGAGTGTATCGGATTGCACAGATAATATTTATTTGCTGAATGAAAAGGAATGGATCTGATTAACCAGGCAGATCGGATCACTCATTTTCCGTCGATCAGGGGTAGTTCTGTAGCTTGGGTGCCGTGACCAGCAATCGAAGTCGAGGTCGATGTCGAAGCCGAAGCGTCCCCTTATTCCTTCACCCTGAGGCGGACCTCGACCGTTCCTGCTTCCCGGTCGACTAGCACCTGCTCGATCGAACAGGGTTTCCGGAGGCCTTTTGCGAGCATGATCCCGGCGAGGCTGCAGACCGGGCAGGGGGCGGTGATGCAGTTTTCCGGGGATTCGTCCTGTGCCGCCTTGCAGCCGTCGATCAGGCGGAAGTCCTGGAGCGAAAGGACGATCTCACTGCCGGACTGCGTGACTGTTGCCTTCGGGGTGAGCTCAAGGAGATCCTGGTGCACCTCGCGGATCGCCTCGAGGAGCTCGGGCCCGGTCGAGGGAAGGGAGAGAGCGCGCTCCCGCTCCATCGTCGAGAGGAGGGGGATGCCGGAGGGAACCGTGAGGACGCCCTGATGGCCGCTGTCGGTCTGGAAGGTCAGGTCCTCGATCAGGCGGTCAGGGAGGTCGCTGCCGGAGACCGGGTTGTACTGCATGACAGGGGCGGGGAAGGTGCCGTCGTTCGTGACCGGGATGAACTGCGCAGGTCCCGTGACGCCGAGGTCGGCAAGGATCCGCGAGAGCGTGTTCGTGTACGGGATGGCCATGAGGGCGGCAGGCTGCTGGCCGATCCGCTGCTCCCGGCGGAAGGAGAAGAGGAAGAGGCTGGTGATGAAGCAGGCAAACGCCACGAGGACGAGGGTCGCGCTCGTCAGGTCGCCGCGGTCGGTCAGGAGGAGGACCGCGAGGACCAGGACCGCGATCCCGATGAGAATGAGGGCGGTCCGCGGGACGGTGCCAAAGCGCGCGCTCATGCCGCCCCTCCGTAGTGCCGCTGGAGGCGGGCCTCGGCAAGGACCAGGACCGCGAGGGACAGGGCGGCGAATGCCCCGGTGATGACCAGCGGGAGGAGCGTGTGCCGGAAGAGGACGAGGAGGGCACCGGCCAGGATCGTCCCGAGGGCCACCGCCGCGACAAAGGCGACGGGACGATCGTCCAGCCGGTCACGGAAGAGATACAGCGGCACCAGCACCTGGAGGGCGATGGCTGCCGGCAGGTACGCAAGCCCGGCCAGCATGACCGCGATCTCCCCGGCACAGAGGAGGAGGAACCGGAGGTCATTGGATGCCATGCCAGGCCACCTCCCCCGCGGACACCGGGAACCGGCTGGGATCGCTTGCACAGAGACAGGAATCGGCGATCATTCCAGATCTCCCTCCCTTATCGCAGCAACCCAGCCGGTGCGGAAAGATTCGCTCCTGGACGGAGACCGGAACCGGAGGTTTTCTGGAGAGCCCGGCAGTCATCTCAGACCACCGCCACCGGGGCAGCAAGGCTCCGGCTGAGCCGGCCCGGGTCATGCCCCTCCTTCGGGACATGGACCTCCAGGCGGATTCCCCGGAGCGCCGCCTGCTCGGCGAGGATCCGGAGGTGGCTCGCATCGCGGTCGGCCAGGGTGAAGAGATGCGCGCTGGAGCCCGGGAGCGCCTGGAAGACCCGGCTCACCTGCAGCTCGAACGTATGAGGGAGCCGGTGTGAAAGGGGTGCTGCAGCGATCGCGGAGAGGCGCTGAACGAACGGTTCGGATGACGAGGCGAGCGGTGCATACCGCCGCCTCAACGACCCGGTGCTGCGGTACCGGTACAGGTAATGCAGCCGGGAGACCGGGGCCAGCTTCGTGATCAGCGCAACGAGCCGCTGCGGGTCCCGGTCCAGGGGCGTATACGAGACCAGGTTCGGACCCGAGACAAGGAGGACCGAGAACGGGACCCGGTCCTGCATCCGGGCGATGATCACGCTCGCTGCCGCCTCCTTCAGCCGCTCGAACGCTTCCCGGTCATAGGGGAGACCGGCGTCCGGGAGGTCGATTGCGAGCAGGGTCGCAAACTCCGCCCGTCCCAGGTACTCCCGGACATAGAGGGTGTCGTACTTGGCCGAGAGCTTCCAGTCGATCCGCCGCGGATCGTCGCCGGGCAGGTACCCCCGGAAGGACCGGATTTCCTGGCTCTTCTGCGCTGAGAACGCGGCACTCTCCCGCTCGCCGTACCCCTCCCGCCCGCCGACCGGGTACTCGGTGGAGGGGAGCACCACGAGCGAGGGCGCGAGCGTCCCGCCCGTCCGGATGGTGAGCGTGGTCGCAAAGAACGGGTCAGAGAAGGAGAGGATCACCCCCCGAAATGCGTGCTCCCCGGTCGTCATCGGGGTGATCGCATAGTCCAGCCGGAAGTCCCCGGCGGCTGCCACCTCTGTCGCGCCCGATACCACCGCCCCGTGGGGCGGGAGGTCCGCGATCGTGGCCGCGTACCCGGGAGGCACCATGATCCGCCCCTTTGTCCCGACCGTGACCGCAGTCCCCTGCCGGACCAGGAGCGGGGAGAGTGCCCGGTCCACCGCAAGCGATCGGGCAGCAGAGGAGAGCCCGGAGAGAAAGAGCGCTCCCCGGACCGCAAGAAAGACCACGAGCCCGCCGGAGACGAGCGCTGCCGGGAGCGCGTCGAAAAAGAGCGCAAGGAGCGCAAGGACGACGGCAAGTGCCGCGATCCCCCGGCTGCACCGGGAGAACCTCATGGCACCCCGGTGGCGCCGATGACCTCCTGCACCACCCGGGCAGGAGCGATCCCCGAGAGCTCGGCCTCGCGGGTGAGCAGCAGCCGGTGCTGGAACGCGGACGGGGCGAGCTCCTTCACATCGTCAGGGATCACGTAGTTCCGGTTCGCGATCGCGGCACGCACCTTCGCCCCCCGGACGAGCGCGATCGAGCCGCGGGCAGAGACCCCGAGCTCGACATCGGAATGCTCCCGGGTCGCCATGACGAGGTCCCGGATGTAGGCAAGGACCGGCTCCTCCACATGCACCCGCCGGAGCGCCTGGGAGAACCGGAGGAGATCGGCCTTCTGCAGGACTGGTGAGAGCGAGGCAAAGTACGACGGCCAGTCGAGCTCCCCGGTATGCTCCCGCCGGATCACCTCGAGCTCGGCCGCCCCCTCCAGGAACGCGGACCGGTGCGAGAACATGAACCGGTCCTTCTGGGCCTCGATCAGCGGGAACGTCCCCTCCCGTTCGAGGGGGTTCTGGGTGGCGATCGCGATATACGGCCGCTCGATCGGCATCGTGATCCCGTCAATCGTGGCCTGCCGCTCCCCCATCGCCTCGATAAAAGCGCTCTGGCTCTTGGGGGGGAGCCGGTTGATCTCGTCCACTAAAAGGATATTAGAAAAGAGCGGCCCCTTCTTCATCACGAACTCCTGCTGCCGGGAGTCCCAGACCCGGACGCCGATCACATCGGCCGGCTGGGTATCGATCCCGCACTGTACCCGCCGGAACTCGCAGCCCATCAGCTGGGCGGTCGCCTTGACAAGCGTGCTCTTTGCCGTCCCCGGGATCCCCTCCACGAGCACGTGCCCCTCGGCAAGCAGCCCGATGAAGATGATCTCGAGGAGGTCCTGGTTCCCGACGATATACCGGCTGATCTCTCCCCGGATGCGGTCATACGCACGGGAGAGTGCGGAAAGTTCCTGGTCTGTGATTCGTGTCTCCATGATCGGTCAGATCCACCTGCGCCAGAAGGCCACCGCCACGAGCAGTACCGATCCTATAAGCGCAGAAATTGTAATAATCGTTGTTTTTTTCACCCAGAGCACCGCGGCAAGGACCGGATCGGCCCTGCCGGTCAGGGAATGCGTCTGCTCCACCAGGAGATCCGGATGAAGCGAGAGGAGCTGTGCCAGAAACACCCCGTTGTCACCGGAGAGCCGGGCGTCTCGCATCCCGTTGATGCAGAGGCTCGGGTCAGAGAGGACGTAGAGGGTGCCGTTCCCCAGCCGCTCACCGGAGAGGAGCCCGTAGGAGGAGAGGGTCTCGTTCTCATCGAGGTGATAGTTGTCGTTGGCATCCACCCACGAGATGAGCGTGGTGGCGACGAGCACCTCCCCCCCCGTGACCGATGACGGCCGGTTGAAGGTGAGGGATGAGACGTTGCCAATGAGCGGATCGGATCCCCGGGGATACGCGATCACCGTGTAGTAGTCCCAGAACTCCATCTCGGCACTGCAGACCGCTCCCGGCCGGACCCTGACCCGGCTCGAGAGCCCCGCAAGCAGGCTCTCAGACTCCCCCGTCTCATCGGCAACAAAGACGGTATTGTTCCCCTCCCGGAGAAACTCCCGCACCCTCGCGATCTCCCCCGGAGAGAACGAGCCGTTCGGGGCGATCAAAAGAAGCGTCGTATCACTCCTCCCAACAAGGTCATCGTACGACCCGAGGTCCCGGGCCCCGCGCCGCTCAAGGTCAGAGAAGAACCCCGAGGTCCCGGTCCACCCCGCGTTGTACCGGGAGAACTCGAGATCCGTCGTGGAGAGGTGGGCGGTGATCGCGATCCCGGCAAGGAGGACAAGGAGGATCGCGAGCGCACCTGCAGGCTTCATGCACCCCCCCCTGCCTCGAATGCCGCAAGGACCTCGTTCCAGTGAGAGACTAACCTGTCCTGCGGCTGGAGCGGCATCCCCCCGTACCGGACCTCCTCGTACCGGGTGACAAAGGATCCGAACGCCGCCCCCGCAGGGGTCCCGGCGACCCGGGAGGCGACCTCGCGGGGGGTGAGCGTGTCCGTGTCCGCCGGCAGGAACCGATCGATCACCGACCGGTACAGGACCAGGGCTGCCCCGCTCCAGTCACCGGCAGCAAAGAGCTCCTTATACCGGATCAGGGTGTCCACGGGCGAGGGAGCACCGGGAAGCACCTCACCGGAGGGTGCAGGCTCGGTCCGGGGAAGGAGCGGCCCGGAGCGGGCAGGCGCCTTCTCCGGGAGCACCGGGGGGGATCGCTTCCGCACGTACCAGAGTGCCCCGATCGAGGCAAGGAGCAGCGCCCCTGCCCCCACCCCCACGGCAAGGAGGAGCGGGACCGACGGGGCAAGATCCACCTGGTTCACTTCGCTCTCCGAGGGGTTGAGGGGGAAGCCGGGATCATCGAAGACCGCCTGGACCGTGTGGTTCCCCTTCGTGAGGTTGACCGACCCGTAATAGTACCCGTCCGCATCGGTCTCAACGACCGCTCCCTCGATATCATCCACGAGGATCCGGACCGGTGCCGCGGCCACCGGGATCTCCCCGGCAAACAGCTCCCCGTCAAGGAGCACCTCGTCCCAGTGATCGCTCCCCTGGTAGATCCAGAACGAGAGCACCGTATCGGTCGGGATCACCGAGAACGTCGCCAGGTTCGAGTAGAGCGTCCCCGTGGTGGCAAAGAGGACATGCTGACCCTCGCGGATCCGCCCGATCGGGAGGGTGGTGGAAAAGACCCCCTTCTCGTCCGGCACCACCGTCTGCCAGTCCCGGGAGTCAAGCACGAGCGTCACCTGCTCCCCTGACGAATAGGTATACGTCCCGGCCACCCGGAGGAGATCCAGGTACCGGCCGGACCCGGGAGATACCGAGAGCGAGAGGGAGGCCGGCGGCAGCGGGAGCTGCCGCTCCTCCCGCTGCTGCTGCGCCCTCCGGTCCTCCTCCACGATCGCTTCCATCGTGTCGACCGCCTCCTGGTACTGCGTGGTATTCAGCCCGAGCTCGCTGCTTACCGCGAGGAGATCCGGCTCCCGCCCGGCAAACTGGGTACTCGTCTTTTTCAGGGTATTCTGGATCGCCTCACCCTCCAGGACAACGGTATACAGGAGGGCAGGGTTCTCCTCGTCGCGGTACTTGATCTCGAGCCGGTTCACCTCGTCAAACCGGACACTCTCATTGATCATCCGCTCAAGCGCCTCCATGTTCTTCCGGTTCTCCCGCCGGAAATCCCCCACGGCCGACTCCGAGAGGTCCAGGTTGACCACCACGTTGCTGAAGTACTCCGACCGCTCCTTGTACTGCTCGAACTCGCGTTGCGCCTCCTCAAAATCCCTGATCCGGATATTGAGGACGATCTGCTGGGGAGCATCCAGGAGCTCCTGCATCATCGCCTGGATATCGGTCGACCGCTCGTACGAATAGGCTGACATGATCGCCGGGTCCGAATGGTAGGACGTGTACGACCCGTTCTCTTTTGTATACAGCTCCGGCTCCAGCACATACGGGGTGAGCAGCGCGAGGAACACCGCAGAAAGGATCACCAGGATCAGCAGCGGGAGTCGTTTCATGCACTCAGGATCTCCATCACTTTCTGCGCGACGATCACGGCAAACACGATCACGCCCGCGGCGACCAGGTAGGTGAGAAAACGGAGATATGACGGCCTGACAAACGAAGGACCGATCAGTTCCACGATCACGAGCAGCCCGATCAGCCAGAGGACAAAGAAGATCTCTAGCGAGAGGCTCCGGCCAAGGACCATGAAGAATATCACGAGGAGTAGCCAGATGACCAGCACCGCAACGGCTCGCTGCTTCTTCTCCTCGGTCATGGAATCTTCACCAATATAGCTCGCGGACATCAATAAGGATGATCCAGGTGGATTCATGGGGAAGGCGATCCTTTATGGGAGATAGAGGGAAGGCGATCCTTTATGGGAGATGCCGCAAAGAGAGGAGTACAACGGTGAATACGGTATGAACTACAGACACCTCCTCCTGGGAGTCCTCCTGCTTGCCGGGATCCTTGCCACCCCAGCCGCTGCCTTCACGATCACCAGCCTTGCGGTGAACATCGATGAGAATGGGGATGCTGATGTCACAGTGGACTACTCGCTCTCCTGGATGGAGCGGTTCGCGGTCTATACCCGGATCGCCCACCCGGAGCAGCAGCTCGAAACAGCGCTCGAATCATTTTCAGGAAAGGAAGTCCGGATCGATTCCGTAAGCCCCTCCCGGACAACGCTCGCGATCGAATCGTTCGCCGACCATGCGGAAGATGAGACCGGCACCACCTACACCACTCCGTCGATGGACTTCACCCTCGCAGAGCAGAAGGTCCGGGGCTACTGGTTCTCCCGGTTCGTCAGCCTGGATCTCTCCCCTGCCCGGACCGTGATCACCTTCCCTGACGGGTACAACGCCCCCTTCACGAACGTTGCGTATATCCCCTCAGTCAGCCACACAGTCGGAATATAATCCTCTTTTTTCAACGGGAGACCTTCCCGCAACAACACCCGTAACCTCATCACGGCTGCCGATATAAGAGCCTGTTCCAGCACAATTCCCTCTTTTCTCCTTCCGTTCGGACCAGGATTCACGAATAGAAAAGATATATGTCGATTCACACCAGAGCTGAAACGTATGCGGGAGAAAACCCGGGAGAACCTTTCCCTACTGCTGTTTCTCTTTGTCGTCGCAGTCGTACTCTGGTTCATCCTCTCCCGGATGCGTTTCCTCGTCTTTATCCCCGTCTCCCTGGGCGGATTCATCCTCTTTGTGATCGTTGTGATAGTGGTCCTGTACCTTGTGCTGCAGTACCTGCTCGAACGGTCATGGTAACAGCTCTCCCTGATGAACAGGATCAGACCCCCCGGACTGACGTTCGTTCCCTTCGCCGCGCGAGAAGTGTCGATTGGAGGGTGGCCACTTGAATGAACCCCCTCCTCATCGCGGATGAAACATCCCTGTTATTTCAAAAAAATCCTCTCGCAGCCGGGAGAAATGAGATTACCAGAGAGGACGACCCCTGTTCTGAGGGCAGCTGTTCTGAGGGATTATTTCTGGAGGGATAACACGTCGTCGATCAGCTCGTTCATGTACTGGCAGGCATCGGAAACCCCCTGATTATAAAACTCGGGTGCCAGGTATTCCGTGACAAAGTCCAGCAGCAGGGTCGCTTTCAGGTCACCGATCTCTTCCCCCTGCGCTTCGGAATAATACCGCTTGATTGCAGCGAGCAGCTCCTCTTTCTTTTCCTTGGGCACGATAATTGCAGGTTGTTTTTTCATAGGATCCCTTCATCAAGAAGGCCCGCGGGACCATAAATAGTCCATTCTCACCGGGTGCTCTCACGTCACCTGAGGGGATCGCCCACATCCGTGAGACCCCCATGAGAACCTTGAGAGGATACAAACCGGAAGATGAACGGAAACCAGACAACAGAAGAATCAATGGCCGCCGCCTTCCCGAAGGTGGAAACTTGAGGAGCAGACCGCAGCCACGTAACTATCTCAATTCTGAAATATATATATTCACCTGTCTGATTACTCTTCTTCGCAAGAATTAAATTAAGACCTCACAACAGACTGGAGCTGACGCACAGAATATTTGCGTCGCTAACCCGAAGGTGGAACAAAATGAAAAAGGTGGCGATTGGACTAGTAGTAACTCTTCTTCTGGTGTCATGTATTGGCATTGGATCGGTCAGCGCAGCAGGGTACCTTGATAAAGAGATCATCGTGAACTTTGATGATCTGAACGCAACAAAGGCCCCCGATGGCAAGCTCTCCCTGGGCTATGCAGGACTTTCCTGGGACCCCGACTGGATGATTTGGAATTCACCCCAGGCATACTATGCTGCTCATTCAGGCGACACGCGGATCCACTCTCATAACTTCGGAGGCTGGATCAACTTCTCCCATGATGTGGAATTCAAGGGTGCCTGGATCTCGGGGGAACCAATGGCCCAGGTATCGTTTGAAGGCTACAATGATGGCGTGTACGTGGGAAATTCGTCAATGATGAGAGCCCTTGCGACACCCCGGTTCCTCAGCGCCAACTTCCCCGGGCTGGTGGACGCGGTCCTCGTGAACGACACAATGTACAACTTCTTCTGCATGGATGACGTGACGTTTGTCGAGAAGACCCTTGTTGTGGATCTCGACATCAGGCCGGGAGAATATCCGAACAAGATAAACCGGAATGCAGGAAACAATGTCCCTGTCGCGATCGTTGGTGAAGCAAGTCTCGATGTGACCACCATCGATGCCACTTCGGTCACGCTCGAGGGGCTTTCCCCGGTCAGCTGGGAAATAACTGATGTCTGCTCACCATCAGGTGCTTCAGGCGCGGATGGGTATCCCGACCTGGTCTTCCAGTTCGAAAACAGAGGAATAGCAGCGATTCCCAAGGTCCAGAGTGCAGCAAAGGGAGCTACCGTTGCCCTTACCATTACCGGAACACTCACGAGTGGAATACCTATCGAGGGAACCGATGACGTGTTGATCTCAGACTCGAGTTCAACCACCCTGCTCAAGAAGACGACGACCACACGGATCTCTACCAAACGGTAATACCCCTTTTTTTTCTCGTATCCGATTACTCCTGGGCCTCCCAGCGTTTTGTGCAGGAACACTGAATCGAGATTTTTTACCTGCATACCAATGCGTCAATGAACCGTCACCAGGTTGCTCTTCTGGAGCGGTGTGTATCGCATAGGGAGATGACAGCCCGCACATCAGCACATCCGGGTCTGAACAGAAGAACCAAGGGAAATAGAGAGGCACAAGCCGTTTTCCTCTTTTTTATATGAAAATGCCTCCGGCATTTTCATCTCGTATGCATGTGTCCCTCGAAGGAATCATGTAGTTTTTTTGGTGAATCTTGTTCATCCGTTTGAAATAAAATGTTTTAAAGTATCAATGGATCTGAAAGACCAAATTTTAGAGTTATCTGAAAAAAAGTGATATGATTCAGTCTTAGGTTAGTGTACCACCCAGATGCAATCGGACCCTTCGATCGAAGCACCGCACCAGGTGGATCCGGTGATGGTCACGTCGATCGGATCTCCCTTCACCGTGTACCCTGACAGGGTGCCCGCAAGGGCCTGGCTGTCGAAGTGAAGGACAAGGTCACGGTATCCGTCCCCTCCCATCTCCCAGCAGCAGTTGTCAGTTCCCATGTAGGGGGTGGCAACATCCTGGTACGACCAGCGGAGTGGCTCGATCCCGTTCAGCATGACCGATTTCGGATCGATGGTGGTAACATCAAACTCATCGGTCCCGAGAATAGCCACCGGTGTTACTCCCTTCTGCTTCGTGTTGAAGGCATTCGGGCAGGATCCCGGCTTCACATCAACATACACCGGAATCGGGAGAACCGTCACCGTGATCTCCTGGGTCCCCAGCACGGTTCCCTCTTCAGGATAGGTATTCGCAGAGAAGTTGACCGAAGCATGGTATTCGCCTGCCGGGGCGCACGAGTCGGCGGTAATGGTCTCGGTGAAATAGACGATCGTTCCACCGGATACATCATATTCAACCTCCTTATCAAAGGTAACCGAGATCTCTGGGTCGATAGAGACTATCTCCCACCAGACATCAGTCTTGACCTCCTCAAGAGCTGCCAGAGTTGCATCGACAATATCGGCACTGCCATCAGAGATTGACTTGACTGAGCCACCAGTGTCAGCGGCAAGACCCGAATAATCTCCTGCACCTGGTGCAGTAAGAATGATCACGTGAACCCCTGCTGCGTTCAGTTCGGTAATGGTCTCATCATAGGTCGGGCCTGGCCATCCGCCAGCATCGCCATGTACATGGTAGGGAGCGTCAGTGACCAGCATGATCACATGGGTTGCACCGGTCCTCCATGTTGGCATCGGCCCCGTGTCATTTCCTCCAACACCATCACTGTCCCATCCATGTCCAACAGCGGCCTTCAGAGCAGCAAGCTGCGCTTCAGGGGTATCAGCACCTCCCAATGCAGAGAGCACACCAACCCCAGTAAGCCACGTGGTTTTGTCACCAGTCAGATCTGCATAGAGATTGTACACCCAGTCACCGGAGCCTCCCCATCCGTCCTGGGCAAAGTCACGGAACCCCGCAACTCCTCCCTGGAAGTCGGTGACCTCGGCTACAATGCCCTCCCAAATATCGGATGCTAATCCCCCCTGCATCGCGGCAATGTCATCATAGAAACTCCCGGTCTCATCCTCCAGGAGAAGGAGATCAAGGACCGGAGGATAGTCCGGAGGAGTCACCATCTTCTCAACGCTCGACGAATCGCCAGGTAACAGGTCAACGCTTACTGAAATTGGATCGACCGGTACTGGCTCTGCTCCTGCCGGGAGTGCGACCACCGCAATCATGGCAAGAACCATCAAACCGATAAGAATTCTTTTCATAACCATCTGAACCTCTTTTCATTCTCTCAAACGGGAACCACTGCGGTACCCGCATCCTCATCAACGCCACCTCCAGAGGCAGAATTAAAAAACCGGACAGTCTTGCACCCTCAAATAAAATTATTGTATGCAGTTGGAGGTAGTAGTGGGAGCAGAGTGCTGCATTATAATATTTTGCATAGCAGTTCTGTACTCATTCGGCCACCTGAAGGAAAGTAATCCAGAGTGCCCCGTTTCGGACTTGCGATCGGTCCATCCCTATCGTCTTGTTACTCTGACCGTGCCGGATTCAGCAACCTCCGAATGGGCTGGAGGGAGGGGACTAAGCGCAGAAAAAGCCTCTTAGGGATACCTTGTTCAACAATGGACCAAAAAGCCACCCACAACAGACGTGGAACTCTTGACGAGGAAATACTCCAAAGGAGACGGGATGAAAACGGAAGCACTCCTGCTCTTCTTTTCCAGCCCGGACCGGATCATGAAGCGTAAGGCTTTGTGGCACGGCAGAAAAGCCTCAACCAGGTGAGCCCATGCAGTGGACAAAAATTGAGGTCCCAACTGGTTCAAGAACCCAGATGATCGATATCACGAACCTTGTTGCCGCCGAACTGGAAAAAAAGGGATCACCAACGGTACCTGCTCCGTGTACATGCCCCACACGACCGCCGGCCTGACCATCAACGAGAACGCTGACCCGGACGTTGCGAGAGATATCCTCACCGGTCTTGCCCGCCTGGTACCGGTGACCGGCAATCACCGGCATGCCGAAGGGAATTCCGACGCCCATATCAAGGCCTCGCTGATGGGATTCTCTCTCAGGGTACCAGTTATCGAGGGCCGCCTGGCGCTTGGCACCTGGCGGGGGATCTCCTTCTGCGAGTTCGATGGTGCCCGGCACCGGCAGGTGCTTGTCGGAATCACCGGGGGATTGAGTCTCCCGTCATCGGAACCATTTCGTTGGGGAATGCGCTCCCAAGGAGGGGTCGGGATCAGGGAACCACCCCCCCACAATGGCTTTTCAGGGTGAACTAAAAGCGGGAACGACCGGCCCCGGAGAGAAAACACGAGATTGAGAACAATGTAAAAAGAAAAGGTCCATTCTGATACCCCCGACCAGATTCGAACTGGTGTCGCCGGATCCAAAGTCCTGCATGATTGACCGCTACACTACGGGGGTTTCTTACCCATCCTGAACAGGAGAGGTCACTCATAATAGGGAATAAAACCGGATAAGGATACCCTTCAGGATCGGCATCCAGGAAGAGCGGAGAGGTCTCCCTTCGGCAGGGAGGCAGTTCTTCACCAGCTGAGGGGAGGGGGTACCCTGCCTTTGCACCCCTCTCTGCACAGGGGATCGCATCTCCTTTCCCCGTCCCGCCGTCCCAGGCTTTCGGGGATCGATGATCCCCGCCCTCATCCTTATCACGCTCAATCCCCCATGGATCGATCGAGATGCTCTGGTTTGCCCTTGCCCTGCTCGGTGCATGCTGCCAGGCAGCCTACGGACTCGTCGCAAAAGTGGTGCTGCGGAGCATGCACCCGTACCCGGTTGCCGGGTTCTCGTTTCTCACCGGGGCTGTCGTCCTCCTCACCCTCTCTGCTCTCTCCGGGATGCCTCCTCTTGGGCCAGGGTTTCTCCCTGCGGTCGCGGTGACCGTCGGGATCAACCTGATCGCAACCATCCTCTTTTACCGGGCCCTTGCATCGACCGATCTCTCCCTCTGCGCCCCGATGCTTGCCTTCACCCCGGTGTTCCTCATTGTCACATCGTTTCTCATCCTCGGGGAACTCCCCTCTCCCGGAGGAGCGGTCGGTATCCTTCTTGTCACCGCCGGCGCATACCTGCTCAACCTGGAATATGGGACCGGCAGCCGCGTCTCGTTCACCGCTCCCCTGGTGAGGCTGGTAACCAACCGGGGGATGCTCGCCATGCTCTTCGTGGCATTCCTGTACAGCATCTCGGTGAACTACGACAAGCAGGTGGTGCTCGCATCCGACCCGGTCTTCGGGTCAGCGATAGTATTCCTGCTGCTCGGCATCGCGTTTCTCACCCTTACCACCGGCCGGTGGGTGGTCGTGCCTCCCGGAAATCCCGGCAGCGGATCGCCATTCCTGCTCCGCTACCCCTGGGCAATACCGTTTGCAGCCCTCGGATTCCTGCTGGCCGGTGAGGCGATTGCCATCAACACCGCATATACCATGGCAGTCGTCCCGTACGTGATCGCGGTGAAGAGGCTGGCAGTGGTGATCTCCGTGCTCTTCGGGGTGCTCCTGCTCGCCGAGCGACAGGCTGCCGGCAGGATGATCGGTGCGGGAGTGATGATCATCGGCGCGGTGATGATCGGAGTGGTGGGATGACAAAAAGGCTACGATCCGGAATGGGCCTGCTCTTATCACGCTAGTATTGCCGTCAGGGAGCAGCCACGTTCCACCAGTGATGGTCCCCCGGCATCGGGGGTGATCAGGCTGACCTCCCCTTTTTTCCTGGTGCAAGAGGGAACCCGGATCGTTCCAGAACATCAGGTCCAAAAAAAGCAATTCCCTGCGGTCCCGCCGATACAGGAGGCTTCGCACAGGGTCCCTGAGCAGCGCTCCTCAGCCTTTCCGCACGATCGCGATGATCTCGTCCGAGAGTTCCTGGATCTCTGCCGTCCGTTCATCCAGGTATTCGCGGATCGCCCGGAGGTTTGATTCGATCAGGTACAGCTTGTCCTCGATCAGCTTGCTATCATCCTTGTCCAGTGGCATGTGGTTCTCTCACCCTTCTATCGGGTTCCTTCCGGGTTTCCTCACCGGTTATTCAGAACCTCACCGTTCCCCGGTATTCTGCCTTCTCCTCATTTCTCAACGCGGTGATAATCGTCCTGCATCCGGACGATATCGTCCTCCCCGATGTACTCCCCGATCTGCACCTCGATGATCTCCAGGGGGACGAGTCCGGGGTTCTCCAGCCGGTGCACCGCCCCGATCGGGACGAACGTGCTCTCCCCCTTCCGGAGAAGGTGCTCCTGGCCGTCGATGTGGACCTTTGCGGTCCCGTGGACCACGACCCAGTGCTCGCTCCGGTGGTGGTGCATCTGGAGAGAGAGCCGCCGGCCGGACGGGACAGTGATCCGCTTGATCCGGTACGAAGGCCCGTCCTCCAGCCGGGTGTAGGAGCCCCAGGGCCGGTACTCGGTCAGGTGGCTGTCGGCCCGCGGGTCACCCTGCTGCTTCAGGAGGGCGACCGCCTGCTTCGCCTCCTCGGCCCGGTGCCGCGGGGCGATCAGGGTGACGTCCCCGGAGTCGATGATCGCGGTGTCATGGACCCCGATCGTCACCACCAGGTGGTCCCCCATCACGAGGTTTCCCGTCGAGTCGAGCCCGATATACTCGCCCCGGACCGCGTTGGTATCCCCGTTCTTCGGGAAGTACGAGTAGAAGGAGTCGAATGAACCGAGGTCGTTCCATCCGGCATCGAGCGGAACCACGGCAGCACGGGAGGTCTTCTCCATCAGGCCGTAATCGATCGAGACCGACGGCACCGCCTTGTACGCATCGGGGACGGCTTTCGTGAAGGATCGCACGACCTCGGGGGAATGGACCCCGCACTCGTCAAAGAAGAGCCGGGTCGAGAAGAGGAACATCCCGCTGTTCCAGAGGTAGCCGTCCCGCAGGTACCGCTCGGCGGTAGGCTGGTCGGGTTTCTCCGCAAAGGAATCCACGGCATATGCCCCCCCGAGATCGGGACCCGGCCTGATGTAGCCAAACCCGGTATGGGGCCCGGTCGCTTTCACTCCGAAGAGGACCAGCCACGTATCGGCAAGCTCCTCGGCCTTCCGGAACGCATCCGCATAGACCGGACCGGCATGCACCATGTGATCGGAGGGCAGGACCGCGACCTTCGCCGGCCCCGATGACTGCTCGATCTCACGCATCCCGTAATAGACGGCGGGGAGGGTATTTTTTCCCTCCGGCTCGGAGAGGATCCGGCACCCGCACCCGATCATCCCGGCCTGGTCCCGGGCGATGAACTCCTGGTCGGGGTTGGTCACCACCATGATCTCCCCAGGGGAGGAGAACATCAGGGCCCTCCGGAGGGTGAGCTGGTACAGGGAATGGCCGTCAAAGATCGGGAGAAACTGCTTGGGGAAATGCCCCCGGCTGAGCGGAAACAGCCGGGTCCCGCTCCCGCCGGCAAGGATCAGGGTATGGATGATACCTCCTCCTCCATGATAGAGGAGAATATGGCATCTCCCCCCTTATATCGGTTGTTTCACCAGCGGCAGGAAGATACCAATCGGAAACGCCACGAAAGGGCAGGAGAAAAACGGGAACTCTTTTCAATCGGCCTGTATGAAAAAGACCGGCACTATTTACCGGTAGACTGCTCTCCTGTGACCACTGCGCAAAATAAGAACAGAATCAGGGTATCGTGCATAAATCACCCGGCACTCCCCGATACGATAGCGGAACATTCCTTTGAACATTCCAGAGAGAGGCTCCCCGCAATCGGGATCCGGACCGATGGTCTCCTCGATCTCCCTGACAATCCGTTCTGCAATGAGGGGATCAGGATGGCTGAGATCACGAAGGACCGATGATTTGTATTCAATGGGAGATGCCAAGACGCTTCCTCATTTCATCGGCT
>MVZQ01000026.1 GCA_002068435.1 Euryarchaeota archaeon ADurb.BinA087
TGTATTCTCCTGTTACCCAATCTGAGTAGGATACAGGGCCTTTTCCAATTTTACATCACTTCGTGTACACTGCCTTTCCTGGATCCGGGGATGATACCAAACGAATGATAGGGAAATCCAAACAACTTCCACCGATTCAAAAAAGAGAGGAAAAAAAGATCTTCTGATGTCCCGCTCCTTTATATGGCAATGATCGCAAACATCCCGTTGCTCGTGTCGGTGCAGGCCGGATAGCTGGTGCTGGTGATACGGATCCGGTAATCGTTCCCAAGCGGGGTGTTGGCAGGGAAGGTCAGGCTGTACGAGCCTGATGCGATGGGGGTGCTCGGGGTGATGACAGCCAGCACCTTGTCATTTCGAAGTGCCTCGATCTTCACCGCTGTACCAGGATTACCTGAATACGTCCAGGTGATCGGATGCATCGATCCTTGGTTCCATTCCTCTCCTCCATCGGGAGAAAGGACGGTGATTGCCGGGCTGATCGTGAACGTCCCGCTCGTGTCGCTCCAGGCAGGGTTGCTGGTGCTGGTGACCTTGATCCGGAAATCAGATCCGACTGGTGTGCTGTAGGGGAATTTCAGGTCGTAGGAGCCTGATCCACTTGATCCGATGGGATAGCTCGAGGCTACCGTTGCCAGAACCGTCTCCCCTCTCAGCGCCTCGATCTTCACGGTGGGACCGGGATCTCCGGTGTAATCCCACTGGATGGTCTGCGTGGAGCCCTGAACATAGTTCTCACCGCCGCTGGGAGAAACCACGCTGATAGATGATCCGGTATTGGCAACGATCTTGAAGGAGGCATCGCTCGTATCAGTGTAAATGGCATTGCTGGTACTTGAGATCCGGATACGGAAATCGGTGCCAAGCGGGGTGTTCATGGGCAAGGTCAGGTTCATCGATCCCGATCCTCCCGACCCTGCAGAGGTCCCTGGCGTGATTGTTGCCAGCACGGTGTCCCCTCGCAGTGCCTCAATCTTCACCGTGGGTCCCGGGTTGCCCGTGTAGTTCCACTGGATGGTCTGCGTGGACCCCTGCTGCCACTCCTCGCCCCCGTTCGGAGCAATAACCGTGATGGGGGGAATGACCCTGAAGGGTGCATCGCTGGTATCCGTGTAGTTCACATTGCTCGTGCTGGTGATCCTGATGAAGTAATCCGATCCCAGCGGTGTGCCGTAGGGGAACGTCAGGGGGTAGGAACCTGCCCCTCCTGATCCGATGGGATAGCTCGGGGCGACCGTTGCCAGGACCTTTGTCCCACGGAGTGCCTCAATCTTGACAAGGGGTCCTGGTTCACCAGTATACTGCCAGGTGAGGGTCTGGGTGGACCCCTGTTTCCATTGTTCACCGCCGTTTGGTGACATGACGGTGATGGGTGATCCACCACCAATTGAGAAGGGTGCATCGCTGGTATCGTAATATGCAGGGTTGCTGGTGCTGGTGATCCGGACGGTGTAATCGGATCCCACCGTCAGGTTGTGGGAAATGTTCCAGACAAAGGACCCGATTCCCCCGGATCCGACCGCGGTGCCTGAGGTGAGCACGGTATGGACCGATCCTCCTTTGAGGAGCTCGATCATCACCATGGATCCAGGAGTGCCGGCAAAGTTCCAGAGGATGGTCTCGTTCGATCCCTGCGGGTACTGCCCTCCCCCGTTGGGAGAGATGAGCGTGAGGGACGTCGGGTAGGGAACGGTCAGGGTGCTGTCAGGCGATGTGGGTGCCCCCTCGGTATTCCCGACGTTATCGGATGCGACCGAGTAGAACGTATAGGTATGGCCGGAAACTCCCTGGAGGGTCGAGGAACTTGTCTTTACCCGGTTCAGCATCGGCTGGGAAGGTCCGCCGTTGTCGGAAACGTAGAGGGTATAATCCCTGATCCCCGAACCGCCAGCATCATCGCTGCCGCTGAACGTACACAGCATCCCCGTTCCGTTGACCAGCGATACCGAAACGCTGCTCGAGGGTGCACCGGCATCGATGGTGTTCTTCCAGGGTGCATCCTTCGGTGCGGGGAGGTGCTCGGTGTAGTCAAAGTTCACGAAGGCCTGGTCCTCGATGACGGTCCCGGTGGAGAGCCCCGGTTTCGGCGAGATGGTATAGGCGAACCACCCGACCTCCTTTCCACTCACACTGATCGCGGGCAGGAATCCTTCAAGAGGATCCTCGGGAGTCTGCAGAGTAGTGGCATTCAGGGTATGGTAGGTCAGGTTCGCGATACCGGTTGACGGATTATAGTTCCCTTCGATCTTCACAATATAGTCCATCGCCGGCCGGGTATCCACGAATACATTGAAGTACTGGCAGGGCGTGAGGGGGACTCTCCAGTCGGTGAACCCTACCTCGGTAAACCGGAAGGAGCTCCAGTTGAGATCGGTATCCATCTGGTCGTAGGCGTCCACATCGCAGACGTTTGCCGTTGCCGTCTCTGCATTCCAGAAATCCACCCGGTAGCTGAGTGGCTGGGCTCCGGTGATATAACGGTCCAGATCGTTTGAAGGGGCACCAGGATGATCGTAACCGGTGGGACCGAATTTGTCCTCGGGGTCATCGGAGGTTGCGCCCGAACCGGATTTGGAGGAGCCGCTTTGGGGATTCTGTTTGAAATGATCTGCATCTGCATCTAGAACTTCATTTGGGATCGAAAAAAATCCTGTTGTTGCGACTATTTCCCCCATAGTTGGAGGGTGGCCCGTAAGATATCCAAGACCTAATTCTCCTAAAAGATATGCTTTTGCCTTCAATGCAGCATTAGCGTCACCCTGCATTACCAAGTAATCATGTATCCTAAATGCTTCATCAGCTCGATCTTTTGGTTGTGCATCAAAACTACCTGTATACTGCGGGACATTGGATTTACCATTATTTCGATATTTCCCACCATAATTTCCATATTCAAAATAAGCTGCTATATCACGGTTTGCATATTTTAAAGAAATTGATAGTAAACCCTTAGGATCAAATTGAATGATAGGATTATTATCGCAATATCCATATAAATTTGAAATTTGTATCCTAACTGGTTCCTCAGCAATAAACCTGCCAATTGTTGGAGAATACATTCGCATTCTCATATAGAGAAGCCTATTCCCTTCATCTTTCACTCCGTATTCCCCGACATAGGTGAAGGTATTTGCGATTCCTTCGACCTTGGTCCTGTATTCCCCAAAGGGGGTATACTGGTACCGATTTACCACATTCCCCGATGAAGTGGTAATTTCAGTAGTATGCCCAAGGGGGCTGAAGTGGTAGTAATACCGTGATCCTCCCCCCTCCTGCAGTGCGACCAGTCCGGCGCCATGGAGATACCGGGTGACAAGGTGCCCTTCACCATCGTACTCGGCGGTGATATCTCCCATGCCGAGTGGGTTGATGCCATACCACACCTGGTTTCCGTTTACTGTGACTCCCTTACAATTTCCGAGGGCGTCATACTCGTATTCCCAGATGCCATCCGGCGAGGTGATCCTGGTCAGGCGGTTCTCGAAATTGTATTCATAGGTGGTCGTGTTTCCCTGTTCGGTCTTCGAGACCATATTCCCGTTTTTATCGTAGGTGAATGTGGTGCTGCCCGCCTGGGTGTACTGGTTCAGCACATTCGTGGTATATGCTGTGGTGATACCCTTGTCGGTGACCGAGATACGGTTCCCTGCCGCGTCATATTGGTACGACGTGCTGTTCCCATCGGGAGAGGTCACGTGCGTGAGCTGACCGATCGCATCATAGTCATAGTGGCAGATTCCATCGAGGGTCTCAATGGTGACAGGGTTTCCTGAAAGGTCATACGTGTAGGTGAACCGGGAGAGCACCGTTCCATCCTTGTTATAGTTCACCTGTTCTGTCACCTGCCCGGCTGTGTCATAGGAATAGGTGGTAAAAGCACCGGACCCAAGCTCCTTCCTCGAGAGCCTCCCGGACGGGTCATACGCATAGCGAACGATGGTTGCATCGGATCCGTCAGCCACCCTCGCAAGGCGGCTGGCCTTATCGTAGGAATACCTGATCGTGAACCCGTCCTGCTCGGTCCGCTGGACAAGCCTCCCTGCCTCATCGTAGGTATATGCCTGGGAGAGCCCGCCGGGGTACGTGATCCGGGTGAGCTGGTTCCGGGTATTGTACTCCATGGTGATGGGGCCCTCTTCATTCGCTGCAGAGATCAGGTTCCCATCAGCGTCGTAGGAGAATGCCACAGAGGTGCCGTCCGGGTAGTCCTTCCTGGTCAGCTGCCCCCGGGAGTTGTACGAGTACTGGATTTCCTCACCGTTCCGATCGGTCATACTGATGATATTCCCAGCGTCATCGTACACGAACTGTTCATGTGAATTGTCAGGATACCTTGTTTCCTTCAGGTTGCCGGCGGTATCATAGGTGAAGTTCAGGGTATTGCCCCGTGGGTCCCGGACCCAGGCGAGCGCGTTGAACCGGGTGTCATAGCCCATTGCCACATCCTGGGAGAGGGGGTTGATGGTCCGGACCACATTTCCGCGCTCATCGGTCTCGAAGGCATACTCCTCCCCTTTCGCACCCGTGATCAGGACCGGGTCTCCGTCTTTATTGTACTGGTACGTGATGCTTGCACCAAGCGAATTCTGCTGCTCCACGACCTGCCCGAACTCGTTGACCCTGACGATCGACCTGCTGCCCGCTTCATCGGTGATGGTGGTGACCCGTTTCTCTTCATCGTACGCGATGATCCCGGTCTCTTCCCCGGTATTGACCGAGGATTCACGGAGACGCCCGTCACCGCCGTACTGGTACTCCTGGCTGATGCCTCCCGGGTAGGTCTCCCCTGCAAGGGCATACCCACCCTCCTGCTCCTGGTAGGTATAGTGTGTCGTGTTGCCGTCATGCCGGGTTACCGAGAGGAGCAGAGTTCCCGTGGGATCGTAGGTATATACCGTGTCCCTGCCCTCATGGTCAACGAGGTGTGAAATCCTCCCTGAAGGGGCATACTCCAGTGTGAACCGGTCACCGGAGCTGTGCTGGATCCGTATCAGCCGGGAACTGCTGTCATACACAAACGAGACCGTGTTGCCGTTCAGGTCCTCCGTGGAACCGGGAAGCCCATCGGTACGGAACCGGGTGATACTCCCCTCAAGGGCTGTCAGGGTGGCGCTCCCATCGCCGTTCATCACCAGGGTAGGATAACCCCGTTCTCCTGCATACGTGCCATCCTCCTCCGGATAGAGCACGAGATCATACTGGTCTCCACCCCCTATCCCGATGTGGCCGTCTTCAAATTGCTGCAGCCGAAGGTCAAACGAATGGGTCCAGCCATAACCGAACGGACCCTGGTAGGAGGAAGGTTCTCCCGGATAGGACCTTCCAAAGACAAGAGGGATACCTGGTGCCGTGCAGTAGGCATCAATGACTGATGAGGACTGGGGGGCAGTAAAGATCGGGTCCCCTCCATAAGGAGTGGCCGTGAGGGTGAACTCGCCGGACTCATCGGTCCTGACCTCAACGCTGACGCTGAATGACGATCCAGCCGGTAAGATATCAGGGGCATCGGCCGGGCCGGCTGCAATGATCACCAGTTCTCCGTCCATCTGTTTCCACTCCCCGGAACTGTTGAACCTCGCAAAGGTGTACTGGGAGGGGGGATCGGTCGAGAGGGCGATGAGCGGTGCCGGCATGTCGAGAGTCCCATTGTTCCCATAGTTGAGAAGGTAGGTTGCCGGCCTTCCCACCCGGATCTTCTCCCTTCCTACAATCCCGGTCCAGAGGTCTGAGCGCCCTCCTTCCTCGATGATGAACGGTGACGGGCCGGTGATGGGAGGTGATTCGGGGTTCTGGAGGATCAGGGTATAGCTCCCCGGTTTTTTCCCACTCAGGTCGAGAGAGGCGCTCAGGGAACGCTGATCGTCTGATCCCACCACCGAATCGGAGGTGATGGTCCCGAGCGTTTCGGAGTGCAGCGATACCGTGGCATTGGGATCGAGCCACCCTCCCTGGATAGCAAGGGTGACTCCGCCGGTGTTCCCTCCCCTCCGGGGAGCATAATCCGTGATCTCGGGGAAATACACGATTGGCGGCTCGATGATACCTCCTGATTCCACCCTGAGGAGGACCTCCCGGCTCTGGTCCTCGGTGGATATCATCTGGGTATCGACAAATTCCAGGATATAGAGCCCGGATTCGGGGTTTTCGATCGTCAGCACCGGTTCGGGCGCAAAGGAACTCAGCCACTGCCGGTCGGCACCAACCTGCCGGTAATAGACATGGTAGTAGCTCCATTCACCCATCGATTCCCCTCGGAACGTGATATTCTGCACGCCGGACGGTATCATCACCTGGTGGAACGTGGACCCGAACGGCCGGTAGATGGGGGAGACAACCCAGCTCCCGAGAGGGAGTTGGGGAAGGGCGGTCCAGATGATCAGCCTGCCCCTCCCGCTCTGGAGGGCATCCAGGGTGACGTTGTAGGTACCCGGGGCAGGATCGACCAGGTGCAGGATCTGGTCCTGGTTTCCTTCCGTTGAGGCAACCACAACCCCTCCGGTTTCGAGCGAGAGTCCCGACTCGAAGCTGTAATGCTGATCACCGGTGAAAGGCAGTTTCTGGAGCGTGACAAAGAGATCTCCTGTCTCCGGGACCTCGACTTCAAAGGTCTGGGGGACTCCCGGGAGGATAAAGATCTCCGGGAAGGCCGCAAGGGATCCCAGCGGCGATTCCGAAATGATGATGCCGCTGGTTATCGTGCGGACATGGTGATCAGGCCATTCGAGGCTGAGATCGTAGGTCCCGACCGGCGCTATCGTGAGGTTGAATATGCCGGTCACCATCGTAGGGGACGAGACCACCGTCTGGAGGGAGGTGATCGTCCCCAGGGTCGCATTGACCAGGTGGATGGTCATGTCTCCCGCGAAGGGCTCCTCCTTGCCAAACACCTGGATCGAGACGCGATCCCCTTTTGTGACATGGTTGGGATAGATGAGGATCTCGTTCCCGGCCAGGGGGAGCTCATCCACATGCCCAGGCATCAGCTCGAAGACCGAATCGCAGAACCCGTCGCCATCGATATCCGGTGTCACCTGGGAGAAACCGTCGCCCATGGGGGTAGCCCAGAAATTTCCGCCGATCTCGGGACCGCCGATGATGTTAGGCCCCGGCTGTCGTTCGACACTCCAGGTGTTGTTGGAGTTATAAGGACTGATCTCAGTATTCACGGAATTTTGCAGGAAATTGTTGAAGAGGAGATTATCATCTGCTTCCCCAAGATGAATCCCAACAGTATTCTCGGTGACCGTGTTTCCTTCAGCCAGAATCCACCTTGAACCCTCGGCAATACCAATCCCTGCAATGCTATTGTTGGTTACCACATTGCCCTGGATTGCTCCTCCCAACGTGTTGAAGAACCAGATGCCGAACGGTGCGTTGGAATCGAGGATATTACTGGAAAGCCAGATATCGGTTGAATTTCCGGCAGTGATCCCATTACCCTCACTGTTCCGGCTTGCTTCATTGTCGATAAGAGCGACCTGGTTGCATGCAAAGAGTCCTATTCCCCCGCGGTTATCATTGGCAGAGTTGTTGATGATATTCCCTTTTTCGACAAAATTGTAATTGATACCTCCCCCATGGGCGTTGCTACTGACATTGTTATCCACAATATTGATATTCGAGCCGTTGCTGACGCTGATAGCAGTTCCATTGACGGTATTGGTAGCGGTATTCGCCCCAACAGTAATGTTCCTGCACTCATTCCAGATCCCGATGCCATGTTCGTTATTGCCACTGGCGTTGTTCCGGAAAATGTTCCCTTCGACGACTTTATCAAAGGCTATACCATTTCGGAAATTCCCAGTAGCCTGGTTTAGATCAGTACCGATTTCTGATGAATTCTCAACCCTGATACCATTTGACTCGGTATTTTCATTCGCGTGGTTTTCATTAATAGAGACCCGTTTGCACGCACGAAGCCCTATACCCCAGCGGTTATTATTGGCTGAGTTATTGACGATATACCCCGCTTCGACAGCGTTGTAAATTATCCCTCCACCATTGACGTTATTGCTGACGTTGTTTTCCCCACTATTGATATTCGACCCTATATCGACATTAATACCTGAACCGTTGAGGTTATTGGTGGCAGTATTCCCTCCGATAGAAATATTGCTGCACCCATTCCAGATCCCGATACCATTGTCGTTATTGCCATTAACGTTACTCCGGAAGATATTCCCTTCAATGACGTTATCAAAGACGATACCGTTATAGAAATTCCCAGTGGCCTCGTTCAGGTCGCTACCGATCGTAGAGGAATTTGCTATCCTGATGCCATCTCCGTTGGTGTTTCCATTTGCCCGATTCTCATTGATAAAGAGTTGTCTGCACGCACTGATCCAAATGCCACCGCGGTTATGATTGGCAGTATTATTAACGATATATCCTCCATTAACGGCGTTGTAAATAATCCCTCCTTCATTGACGTTATCACTGACGTTGTTTTCCCCACAATTGATATTCGATCCAGTGTCGACGTTAATACCTGAACCGTTGAGGTTATTGGTGGCAGTATTCTCTCCGATAGAAATATTGCTGCACCCATTCCAGATCCCGATACCATTGTCGTTATTGCCATTAACGTTGCTTCGGAAGATATTCCCTTCAATGACGTTATCAAAGACGATACCGTTATAGAAATTTCCAGCTGCCTCGTTCAGGTCACTACCGATTGTAGAGGAATTTGCTATCCTGATGCCATCTCCGTTGGTGTTTCCATTTGCCCGGTTCTCATTGATAAAGATCTGGTTACACGCAAAGAGAGCAATACCGCCGCGGTTGTGATTGGCAGTATTATTGACGATATACCCTGCATTGACAGCGTTGTAAATAATCCCTTCTTCATTGACGTTATCACTGACGTTGTTTTCCCCACTATTGATATTCGATCCAATGTCGACGTTAATACCTGAACCGTTGAGGTTATTGGTGGCAGTATTCTCTCCGATAGAAATATTGCTGCACCCATTCCAGATCCCGATACCATTTTCGTTATTGCCATTAACGTTACTCCGGAAGATATTCCCTTCAATGACGTTATCAAAGACGATACCGTTATAGAAATTCCCAGTGGCCTCGTTCAGGTCGCTCCCGACACCCGTGGCATTACTGACATGGATGCCATCTCCCTCGGTATTCTGGTTCGCTCTGTTGACATTGACATACACCTCGTGGCATCCGGAAAGCCCTATACCATTGTAGCGATTGTTACTTGCCGTATTATTGACGACATTGCCCCCGGTGACGTTCGAGTATGAGATCCCTATTCCGTTGGTGCTGCGACTTGCATCGTTATCAACGATATCGATATTTGATCCATTATCGACGCTGATTGCGTTCCCCTGTATATTATCTGTTGCCAGATTGGCACCTGCGGATATATTCCCGCATCCTTCCCAGATCCCAATACCATTGTCGTTATTACCGCTGACATTACTCCGCCAGATCGCTCCTTCGGTGACGTTGACATACACGATGCCGCTGTTGAAATTCCCGGTTGCCTCGTTCAGGTCACAGCTGATATGCGTGGAATTCCCGACCCTGATACCATCTCCGTTCACGTTGCCGTTTGCCCGGTTTCCATGAATGGCGATCTGTCCAGATTCAACAACACCAATACCTCCCTCGTTGCCACCGGCTGTGTTATTGATGATATACCCTCCATCGATGAAGAGGTAGACAATCCCTCCACCGTTCGTATTACCGCTTGCGTCATTCTCTTCCGTGAGGATATTCGACCCGAACTCGGCTCTGATACCTGCTCCATTGGCGTTATTGGCGGCAGTGCTCCTCCCCACCGAGATGTTCCCGCACCCGTTGAAGATCCTGATCCCGTTGTTGGTATTGCCACTGGCATTGCTCTGGAAGATCGTCCCTTCAAAGACGTTATCGAACGTGATGCCGTCATTGGCATTCCCGGTTGCCTCGTTCTGCTCACACGTGATATGGGTAGAGCCGCTTACGCTGATACCATCTCCCTCGGAACTGCCGGAGACCCGGTTCTCGCTGAGGGTGATGGCATTGGATGCATTGAGCCAGACACCACTATACCGGAGGTTCGAGATGGAATTGTTCCTGATGGTGATTCCATCGGTGTCGACGATGACCATTCCGGTCTCGTCATCGGTGATCGTGTTCCCGGAAATGTCGCTGTTCGTTACATTCTGGAATGAGATACCTGTACCGGCATCATGAATCCATGAATCATGGATCTGGATGGAACTGGATTCGCCCACCCATACTCCATTCTGAAGCGGGCTGTCGATCACGGTATTCTGGATCACCACCCCGGAGCAGAGGTGTATCCCAATCCCGGACTTCATCTGGCCGGTGAGGTTGCCGCTTTCGATCCGGCAATCCGCTGAATTGTCAACGGTAATCCCATGGTCCCAGGTATTGGCTCTGACATTACGGACGGTGACATTGTGTGCGATCACCTGGACCGCATTCTGCCAGTACTCTTCAATGGAATCGTCAGCCAGGGTAACGTCAAGGAGGTGCCCTCCTCCGTCGAATATCACGTCGGGGGCTACTATCATGACGGCAAAGTGATCGGTCGCACTTCCATTCCAGTCCTCCGTCAGCGTAAATTCGTTCCCGTACAGGGAGACGACCGTTTCGTTGATCTCCATCGGGAGCATCGAAGCATCGATATCATACCCGGAAGCGGTGCACGTGAGAAGAGAAATAAAGAGAACGGCCAAGGCGACCACCCTCCCAACGCTCCTCGTTATGGTTCTATACTGTGATACGGTCATACCATCACCGATACATGTTTCAAGAAATTTTGACGATTCTTTTCGGATATTTAAAAGAACAGGTGCAGCCCTCTCAAAACGTGACCAGAGGACCCTCACGGCCGCATGGAACCATCCCTGTTCTTCATAGCGCCATACAACACTGCCAGAAGACTGCCAATATCCTGTACGTTTGTGATGTGAAACCATCAGAAACAGGTCCTCCTACCCCCCAAATACTGGAAAATTTTCTCCTGAACTGATAAGGGTATTTATTTTGATCTCGGATGTTCTGCTGGAAGAAAAGAACATGGCTTTAGTTCGTTTCCAAAAGAACAACCAAGAGTGTTACGTCAGATAATTGGAGGGAGAAAAAAAGGAGTCATCTGATTTTTCTACAGCCCTGGGGTTCGTTCTTCGTTCATATCCCCCCTATTTACCCACCGATCACAAACATCCCGTTGCTCGTGTCGGTGCAGGCCGGATAGCTGGTGCTGGTGATACGGATCCGGTAATCGTTCCCGAGCGGGGTGTTGGCAGGGAAGGTCAGGCTGTACGAGCCGGATGCGATGGGGGTACTGGGGGTCACCACCGCAAGAACCGTCTCTCCTCGCAATGCCTCAATCTTCACCGCTGTTCCGGGAGATCCGGTATAGGTCCAGGTGATCGGATGCGTCGATCCCGGCTGCCAGGTCTCCCCTCCGTCGGGAGAGGTTACGGTAATGGCCGGGATGATGCCAAAGAAGGTATCGCTCGTGTCGGTCCATGCAGGGTTGCTGGTGCTGGTCACCCGGATCCGGTAATCAGAACCGACTGGTGTGCTGTAGGGGAATGTCAGGTTGTAGGAGCCTGCGCCATCCGACCCGAGGGGATAGCTCGAGGCTACCGTTGCCAGAACCGTCTCCCCTCTCAGCGCTTCGATCTTCACGGTGGGTCCGGGATTACCCGTAAAATTCCACCGGATGGTCTGCGTGGAGCCCTGCAGATAGGTATCACCACCATTCGGTGCTGCGACCGTGATGGTAGGGCTGGAGATGGTGAAGAGATCATCACTTGCATCCGAATATACCGGGTTGCCGGCACTGGTCACCCTGACCTGGTACTCGCTCCCCACCGGGGTCGAGGGTGGGATCGTCATACTGTAGGAACCCGATCCATCCGACCCGATGGGGATGTCCGGGAGCACTTTCAGGACCGATGTCCCCTTCAGCACCTCGATGTTCACCGTGGGCCCGGGATTTCCATTATATGTCCAGTGTATGGGGAGGACAGAACCCTGGAGATAGTTCTCTCCCCCGTCCGGGGCTGTCACCGTGAGCGATGAGGAACTGTTGACGCTGATGGTGAACGGAGCATCGCTGGTATCCCTCCACCCGGAATAGCTGGTGCTGGTCACCCGGATCCGGAAATCTGAACCCAGGGGGGTGTTGTAGGGGAATGTCAGGGGGTATGATCCCTGGCCCAGGGATCCAACCGGGATATTATGGAACGTTGCAAGCGAGGTCACTCCTTTCAGCACCTCGATATTCACCATACTCCCGGGCTCGGAGGTATAGTTCCACCTGATGGTCTGCGTGGAACCCTGTTCCCAGTTCTCTCCTCCATTGGGGGTCACTATCGTGATGGTCGGTCCCGGTATGACGGTGATATAGTCAGTTTTCACCTCGATGTCCCAGCCCATGCAGCTCACCACGATCAGCCTGACCGAGTAGGTTCCCTCCTCGGGGTAGGTGAAAACCGGGTTTGCCTCCTGGCTGTCGATGCTCCCGTCATTGGTGAAGTCCCAGTACCGATCGGTAACTTTCCCGGTTGACGTATCCATGAACTGGACCGTGAACGGGGCACTTCCAACCCGTGTATCCGCGGAAAAATCTGCTACGGGTGCCGTGAGAGGCGGGCAGGCCGATCCGGGGAGTTCGCTGGCCATGGTTTCATCATTCTGAGTGGCCGGGGGAATCCCTCCCATCCCCAACGAGGTGCAGTACTCATAACAGGGATATGCGGCACATTCTGCTGACCCGGCATCACAGGTATAGAGTTCTCTTGAACAATCACACGCGATTGCACTCGACAGACCAATGACCGTTACGAGGGCAACCAGTACTACTATGAGAGCGCCACCTAGCTTCATCATACGTAAAAAAACAGATGCTGTGACACCACATTAATTTCCGATTTTTAGTTTGAATGATATTGATGAATGAACAACACTGGCATTAACCTTTGAAGGGGGAATGTTCATTGATGCGAGTCATATGAATGATGTGGAATAACGTTCATCAAGGGTTTTGGATTCCAAGAACTGACCTCATGGGGTAGTATGCATACCTATCCTATGGTATCTGCCCACTCTTTGGATATCAACCGTGCTCATCTTGCTTTTGAAACCATCGTCTGTATATATTGAATCCACAGTATTTTTTCGACCAATCTCACCGTAAGACTGTAAAAAAGGGATTTGCCGGGTTTCTCTTTCGATGTTTATCCGTTCTTTGCTCCTCATGGATTGACGATAGTGAACACTCCATTACTCGTATCACTACAAGCGGCATAGCTGGTGCTGGTGATACGAATCTGGTAACCACTCCCCAGGGGGGTGTTGGCCGGGAATGTGAGGTTGTATGATCCGGATGCGATGGGGGTGCTCGGGGTGACAACTGCCAGCACCTTATCATTTCGAAGTGCCTCGATCTTCACTGCAGTACCAGGATTACCTGAATACGTCCAGGTGATCGGATGCGTCGATCCTTGTTTCCATTCCTCTCCTCCATCGGGAGACACCACGGTGATTGCCGGGCTGATCGTGAACGTCCCGCTCGTGTCGCTCCAGGCAGGGTTGCTGGTACTCGTGACCTTGATCCGGAAATCAGAACCGACGGGTGTGCTGTAGGGGAATTTCAGGTCGTAGGAGCCTGATCCATTTGATCCGATGGGATAGCTCGAGGCTACCGTTGCCAGAACCGTCTCCCCTCGCAACGCCTCGATCTTCACCGTGGGCCCCGGTTCGCCCGTGTAATTCCACCGGATGGTCTGCGTGGAGCCCTGAACATAATTCTCACCGCCGTTGGGAGAAACCACGATGAGAGACGATCCGGTATTGGCGATGATCTTGAAGGAGGCATCGCTCGTATCGGTATAAATGGCATTGCTGGTACTTGAGATCCGGATACGGAAATCGGTGCCAAGCGGAGCATTCATGGGCAAGGTCAGGTTCATCGATCCCGATCCTCCCGACCCCACAGAAGTTGCCGGGGTGATTGTTGCCAGCACAGTATCTCCCCGCAGTGCTTCGATCTTCACCGTGGGTCCGGGATTGCCGATATAGGTCCACCGGATGGTCTGGGTGGATCCCTGCTGCCATTCTTCACCGCCATTCGGTGACACAACGGTGACGGGAGGAATGACCGTAAAGGGGGCGTCACTGGTATCGGCACATGATCCATTGCTGGTGCTGGTTACCCTGATATAGTAATCTGAACCGAGTGGTGTACCATAGGGGAACGTCAGGTTGTACCATCCTGAACCGTTCACCCCCATGGGATAGCTCGGGGTGATAGTTGCTAGAACCTTTGTCCCTCGAAGGGCTTCAATCTTCACGGCCGGTCCCGGATCACCGGTGTAGTTCCACCTGAGGGTCTGGGTCGATCCCTGCTGCCATTTCTCGCCTCCGTTTGGGGACATGAGGGTAATCGGTGAACCCGGTCCGATTGTGAAGGGAGCGTTGCTCGTATCAGTATAGGCAGGGTTACTGGTGCTGGCAACCCGGATCCTGTAATCAGATCCCGGTGTCTTGTTGTAAGGAATAGTCCAGTTATATGAACCAGTGCCTCCGGATCCAATTGTAGTATTTGAGGAGATGATCTGGTTTATTGCCATTCCATCAAGGAGCTCAATCATTACCATGGACCCAGGGGAACCAGTATAGGTCCAGTTGATAGCATAAGGAGAACCACGCTGCCAGTTCTCACCCCCGTTGGGGGTCACCAATGCCACAGAGGCCCCTGAACTGATTGTAAAGGGAGCATCACTCGTATCAGTGCAGGCGGCATCACTGGTGCTGGTGATCCGAATCTTGAAGTCTGACCCCAGCGTCTGATTGGGGGAAATGTTCCAGACAAAAGATCCGTATCCTCCGGTTCCAATCGGAGTGCCGGATGAGATGACCTCGTTAACTGCCGTTCCTTGGAGGAGCTCAATCATAACCATAGGTCCAGGGGAGCCGGTATAGGTCCATTGAATGGTCCGGTTCGATCCCTGCAGGTAGTTCTCCCCACCATTCGGTGAGATGAGAGTAAATGACGATGGGATTGGGATGGTTATGGTACTGTCCGGAGCAGCTGGTGCCGCCTCGGTATTCCCGATATTATCCCTCGCAACGGAGTAGAAGCGGTACGTATGACCGGGTACCCCATTGAGCGTTGCCGGACTGGTTTTGACATGGTTCAGAGCAGACTGGTAGGGGCCTCCGTTGTCGGACATGTAGATGGTATAATCCTTGATCCCCGAGCCACCTGAGTCATCGTTGCCGCTAAAAGAACAGACCATCTCGGTCCCGTTCGCAAGCGACACCGAAACACTGCTCGAGGGTGCACCGGCATCGATGGTGTTCACCCAGGGGCCGTCAGGCGGTGCCGGGAAGAATTCGAGGTTATCGAACTTCACCCATGCCTGGTTTTCGAGCTTAGTGCCGGTTGTAAGACCGGGATCCGGCTGAACGGTGAACTCGAACCACCCGATTTCATTGGATGCAATAGGTGGAAGGAATCCTGCAAGCGGATCTTCTGGTGTTTCTAATGTCACTGGGTCCAGTGTGTGGTATTCCAGGGTAATGTTGCCTGTTGACGGGTTGTAATCCCCGGTTATCCGAACAGTGTAGTTCATGTCCGGCCGGGTATCCACGTAGATTTCGAATGACGGTGCTCCATCTAATAGGATGGTCCAGTTCGTGAATCCAACGCTGGTGAACCCGAACGAGCTCCAGTTAATATCGGAATCTAACTGATCATGTGCCCAGACGTCACAGACGTTAGCGGTTGCATTCTCAGCGTTCCAGAAGTCGACACGATACTTGAGCAGAGTTCCAGACATAATGTACCGGTTGAGATGGTCTCGCGGGGTTCCCACAGGGTCATAGCCGGTAAGGCCGAATTTGTCTTCGGGGTCGACTGATGTCTTTGAGGTAACC
This sequence comes from Euryarchaeota archaeon ADurb.BinA087, assembly GCA_002068435.1. Lineage (GTDB taxonomy): Archaea > Halobacteriota > Methanomicrobia > Methanomicrobiales > Methanospirillaceae > UBA9949. The sequence goes on from MVZQ01000026.1 coordinate 15,925, forward strand.
TTCTTGAAAAACAAATTCTTGAATAGGTCCTGGTAGAACTGATCATAGGTCATACTGGGATCGGTGATTAATGGTGTCTCACCGAGAAACCGTCCGAGTGACCATCCGAACTGAGCACTATGTTTTAGAGCTAAGACTGTGGGATTTTTACATACCAAGTCGAACGCATCGCTACCTGTTGCTAAAACATCATGAAGAACATCCCATTGATTTTTTTTCGGGTCTTGAATTGTTTCACCCAAAGTAATAATATCGTTGGCCAGCGCTAATTTACCGAGATTGCTATTCCACCTATTTGCACTATTTAGGAATCCCCGCATTTGACTGCGAGCCCTATGCATCTTAACTGCAATGTCTATTTTGGTGGTCAATTTGCCTACACCGATATCGAAGAAGAAATTCCCCCCATTACCGAGGAGTCCGCCACCGCTGTCATACAACCCGTATGGATCATTTGAATCAATCGGATTATTCAGGCAGTATCTATATCGATTTAAATCAGGAATTACAATTAAATCTTCACTTGTAAACCTCCCCAAATTCGCTGAATAATACCGTATTCTCATGTAGTATAACCCATTCCGGTCGTCCATTACCCCATATTCCCCCACATAGGTAAACGGATTGGAAACGCCTTCGATTGCATTTCGGTAACCTCCAAACGGAGTATATTGATACCGGTTTACTAATGAACCCGTATTACTTGTAATTTCCGAAGTATGGCCAACCGGGTTGAAAGTGTAATAATAAGTGTCAGAACCTCTTGTCATCGAAACCAATCCCAGTCCATGGATATACTTGGATTTCACGGTCCCGTTGGCATAATATTCTGCTGCGATATCACCCATTCCCATAGGATCCACAGCATATTTCGTGATGATCCCATTATGGGTTACTGCAATCCGGTTTCTCAGTGCATCGTAGGTATATACCCAGGTACCTTCTGGAGATGTGACCTTGGTAAGTCTATTGTCGTAATTGTACTCATACGTAGTAGTCCCATTCCCCGTCCGGGAAATCATGTTCCCGTTGTTATCATAGGCGAACGATTCATTCCCTGCCAGGATATACTGGTTCATACTGTTCGTGGCATAACTCATTGAGATTCCACTAATCGTGGCCGAAATCCTGTTCCCAGCAGCATCGTAGGTATACTGCTCCTTTGAACCGTCTGGGAATGTCGCTTCAGTCAACTGCCCAAGAGCGTCATAAATATAGTGGTAGGTACCTTCCAGTGTTTCAACTTGAATCGGGTTGCCATTTGTATCATAGTGATATTCGAACCATGACAGATTTGCACCTGATGGACCGAAATTCGCAAGCCTGGAGATCCGGCCGGCCTGATCGTACTCGTAGGTCGTGTATACCCCATTTCCCACCGCTTTCCTAACCAAGCGTCCTGCAGCGTCATAGGAATAATGAACATAGTCTTTCCCTGATTTATCACCGACCGACACCAAGTGCCCCTGGGTATCGTAGGTATAGGTTACGTTCTGTCCCTCTTTGTCTTCCTGTCCAGTCAGCCGGCCTGCATTGTCGTAGGTATAATTAAAGAAAATCCCATCAGGATAGGATACCCGGGTCAGTTCATTCCGGGAATTATAACTCATTGCAATGGTCCCTTCGGAAGAAGTGGCTTCCACGAGGTTCCCTGCCAGATCGTACGCATACGTTATCGACTTTCCGTCAGGATACCCAATACCGGTCAGCTGGCCCCGGGGATTGTAGGTATACTGCAGGGGGACTCCATTTCTTGATGTATACGTGACAAGGTTGCCAGTGGAATCGTAGGACATCGATTCAGTATTGCTATCAGGGTACTCGATCCCGATAACGTTCGCGTGTGAATCGTAGTTGAAACTGAGCGTGTTACCACACGGATCGGTGACCGTCTTAATCGACCAGAACTGGGGATTATGGGTGAAACGGGTGACACCGTTGAGGGGATTTGTCATAGCAATGATCTGTCCGGAGGAGTCCCGCTCGAACTTATAGTTGTTCCCGGCAGGATCTCTTATGTTCGTGAGATTGCCACCAAGGTCATACGTGAGTTCGCTAATCTGTCCGATGGCGTTCTCTTGCCGGACAACCTGACCCCGTTCATTGACACTGATTGCAATCAGGGAACCTACAGCATCCCTTATGGTGGTTGACCTGGTTTTCTCATCGTACTGGATAGGCATATCCTCTTTCTGCCCGTTAATAGAGGAGCCTGATAATCTCCCGTCACCGTCGTATTGGTAATTCTCAACGAAATTTTCCGGCCGGGTAATGGATACGATTGCATATGCCAGGCCATTCTGTTGGTACGAATACTGCGTGACTCTTTTATCTATGCCCGTGACCTTGTTCAACAGGGTGCTGTCAGGGCTGTATTCATAGGTAACCACTCTTCCAGCCGGGCCCGATACGCTGACGATCCGGTTATTACCATTATATGCTAAGGTAAGTCTGTCGCCGTCCGAATGCTGAATTTCGGTCAGTTTCCCCCCGCTGTAGACCAGGGTGATCCTGTTCGCATTCTGATCAGTCAAGCGTAAAGGCAGGCCTTGTGCATCAAATTCAATGGTACTGCCGTCTTTCGAGGTGAGGGTGTATTTCCCATCTGCCGGATTCTTCGTTATCCTTACATCCCCTCGCTCATTTGTCCATGAGCCATCGGCCTGGTGCAAAAATGTCGAATCAAAAATATCTCCGCTCTTGAGTCCAAGGGTTCCGTCCTCGAATGAGACCATCCTCAAATCATAGGTATGAACCCACCCGGTACCCAGCGGTCCTGAATATGACGAGAAGCGTGCATGATTGATCCTTTCAAACACGAGGGGCATACCCGGTCCGGGGACAGCAATGTCGGTTACCAATTCAAGCGTGCCGGGCGAGTACAGCGGGTCGCCGCCATAGGGGACCACGCTGAGCGTGAATTCTTCCGCAATATCTGTTGAGACCTGGAGATCCATGGTGAAGGAAGACCCTGCCGGCAGAATATCCGGGTTCTCCTCCGGTCCGTTACACCGGAGCGTCAGGCCATCGATTCCTATCTGTTTCCAGAGCCCGTCTGGGAGAATCCTCACGGAGAGATGAGAAGAGGGAGGAGTGGAAGTAATCGCGATTAGGGGTGCGGGCATATCGAGTGTGCCATTATTCCCGTAGGTGATAAGGTAGGTCGCCGGGCGACCAGCACGAATGGTCTCCCGCCCGAAAATCTCGGTCCAGAACTCCGATCGCCCACCTTCTTCGACTACAAACGGGATATTCCCATTAATCGATGTTCCATCTGGGTTGGTAACGGTAACATTATAGGACCCAGCTGGCTGATGAGTGAGATCCAATACCGCGGTCAGGGTCCTCTTATCCAGGCTCCCGTTGATCGATTGGGCTGATACTACGGCCATTCCATTCTGGGTAAGTGCAACTGATGCATTCGGTTCCAACCAGGCTCCCTGAATCTCCATAGTTATAGTGCCAGTATTCCCTCCGCTCAATGGAGTGAAACTGGAAATCATAGGAAGATAGACTGGTGGAGGTTCAATGGATTCTGTTGTTGATGCTTTCAGCATTACCTCTCGCTGCTGATCATCCCCAGCAATCATCTGGGTATCCATAAACTCCACGACATAGAGCCCTGCTTCAGGATTAGGAATCGTAACCGAAGCACTCGGTCCGCTAATGCCAATCCACTTTTTCGTACTCCCCCATGAACCTTGGTAGACAGTAAAGTGGCTCCATTCACCCATCGCCTCAGCATTGAAGGTAAGGCTATCCTGTCCGGGGGGAAGATTGACCTGATGGTATACTGAACCATACGGCCTGTGAACGGTATCGACCACCCATTGATCCTCAGGGAGTATAGGGAGTGCGGTCCAGGTGGTGAGAATTGCGCTTCCCTGCTGCGATGCGGTAATATTCAAGATATATTCACCGGAAATGGGATTTGGTATCTGAAGGATCTGATCTTGATTGCTCTGCGATGAGGCGATCACTTCCCCATTTCTGGAAAGGGTAATGAGACCATTCCAATTGTAATGAGAATCTCCGCCGTACTTCACTTTCTGGAGAGTAACAAAGAAGTTCACCGCAGAAGGTATGAACACTGAATAGGTTTTCGTCTCTCCGGCATTGATGGTAAAGTCAGGGACTTCCATGATCACGCCGTCCGGGAGACTTTTTATCGTCACCACTGAAGGTAGTACAACTTCACGGCTGCCCTCTGGCCAGGTCACCTTCAGGTCATAGGTTCCAATAGGAATGGAACTGAGATCGAACATGCAGGTAAGCATGGCTTCAGAGCCGATGTTGACCGATGTTGCTTCACTGATTGTTGCATTGCCGGAGAGGAAGCTGACGTGCATTCCCTCTTCAAAACCAAGGCCATAGATATTTATACGTGTATTTGCCCGGTTTGGAACGATAGAGGGGTAGATATTTGATACGTACGTATCACCGAGTGATGCATTGATCGAGTAAGAAAGAGAAGTGGGAATATTCTTCCCGAATACTCCTATCTGATACCTTCCACCAATCGTTCCGGGAATCAGGATATCATATGTGCCCTGAGCACCCGGAGTCTTCTGGACGAAATCGTAGGTACTTTCAGTCGGGGTCCTGTTGAAAGCTGCATAAAGTTCGATCGATCCCGATTCTCCTGGGGTGGACATCCGCACGAGGAGATCCTCACCGGCAGGAACATCAAGGTAATAGGTATCCCACATACCATTGGTAATCTGGCGATCGTATGTTTTTCCAATAATGAGCTGCTGCGGCCTTGCCAGCTGGAGTTTCAGCGAGTACGGGGCAGCTGTCTGGCCTGAGGAATCTCCGACGATAAGGCAATACTGCCCGGTCTCATTAAGACGTGTTAAAATTGTTGCTGCCTGGTATTTTCCGGATGCATCACTGATGAGGGATCCGTTGGGCTGATAGAGTTTCAGGTATGGGTAGTAATTGGGATAGTTCATCGTGAGATTGAGGAAATCCCCTCCCGCAGCTGCAAAAGTATATGCATCCAATTCTGCCTGGACCTGAAGGAGCCCATTTATCGTTATATTTTCATGAATTGGGGTAGCATTTACCGGATTAGTCACCTGCTGGAGACAGAGGTGATACTCCCAGATAGTATCCCCTCCCAAATCATCAACAGAGAGATAATACCTGCTGGTTTTTGGGAGCCGGTAATAGAGGTCGGCCCAGATCCCATGACTTTGTGAGGTGGCAAGGATAGTTCCATCAGCGGCATGCAGCCGGATGACGGCACCGGAAGCCGTTGCGGTTATCCGGGCAAGGATCGCGTCTCCTCCGGTTCCGTTGAATGAATAGAATTCTGGTCTCCCCTGCTGAGTGAGTGCTCCAGAGATGGTCTCTCCAAACAATATCGGGGTGCCATTCGTTGTTGGGATTTTATTGATGGATTCAAGGTAGAACTGGTATGCTCCCGCTACTGCATTTGGTTTCATCGCGATGATAACATAGTAGCTACCCGGAATAGTCAGGGTGGTTGGGTCTGAGATTCCCACCTGGGTTCCATCTTGGGCATACAAACGGAGGTCTGCACAGGTACTCTTCAACCATACACGGATGGCATCTCCAGCGTGAACATTGAAGGAGTAGGGGATAAGTTCGAGAGGTCTCGTGCAGTTCCCAGAAACTACCTGTCCGTACTCGGTGGGGGTGACGTTTTGTGGAGGATTGAGCCGGGTCAGGTATACTGAATAGTTACCGGTATTATCCCGCTCATTGTCATCGACCGCGAGGAAGAACGTCCCCGTAGAGGGAAGCAGATAGTTGAATTCTGCCGACCCAGGGGGATACGTATCTGACGTGAGGGGGGTGCCATCTTCCCGGTACAAGATCAATCTGGGGTATATCTGCCAGTCACCCTGGAGACGGGCATCGATCCGGTCGCCGACCGTGCCATTGAACGGGAAGACGTCCATCTCCATAGGGGCTGTGAGTGTGCCGTTGATTACCTGGTCGTATGCGATGAGGGTGCTGGAACTTGGCTGGTTTGTGGATTCCATGTAGAACTGGTATGCACCCGGCGCAACGTTGGGCTTCATGGCAATCATGATGAAGTAGGTACCCGGCGTGGAGAATGTCAGCGGATCAGGAATGCTGAGAC
>MVZQ01000027.1 GCA_002068435.1 Euryarchaeota archaeon ADurb.BinA087
GGCAATGAAGAGGACGATCCCTTTATCGGTGCTCGAAAGCGGAGGTGCGGGAGTGCGGCAGATGGCCGGCACCTCGCCGGTTGCTTCAGGGGAAGGGTTCGGGCGGTCCAAAACGGGGGCTCACCATCCGGGGCATGGGATCCCTTGAGCGATCCCAGGTAGTACAGAATCGGGCACGGGATAAAAAATGGTGTTGGTTTATTCTCACGGGATTCCCCAGTAAAAAAAATGCGAGTGAGAGGCACTGTGGTGTCATCCGAATCATCAAGGAATTTGAGCCCATGGAGGAGATTCCCCTCACCGTAGACCATGGCAACGCGATGAATCAGATTTCCACACGAATGGCGGCCAGGGAAGGAGGAACAGATGGGGCCGGACAACCGGGTCCCTGGAGGTCCTTTGGATTGTCTTTACCGGCATTCAACCGCACGAGGATTTCCAGATGAATACCAGGAGAATCAGGGATATATCAGGAGAACCAGAACAACACCAGGAAAATCAAAGATATATCAGGAGAATCAGAACAACACCAGGAAAATCAAAGGTATATCAGGAGAATCAGAACAACACCAGGAGAATCAAAGATATATCAGGAGAACCAGAACAACACCAGGAGAATCAGAGAGATATCAGGAGAACCAGAACAACACCAGGAGAATCAAAGATATATCAGGAGAACCAGAACAACACCAGGAAAATCAGAGATATATCAGGAGAACCAGAGTGTACCAGGAGAAATTCCGGCTGCCCCGCATTCTTCCTTATAAACCTACATTTATCTGGAACCTGAATTCAGATGAGTATAGAGCACGTTTTCATCTTTTTATGTATTCCCATTGCTGAGGGACAGCCAATCATACATTGAAACGATCATTTAAAATCATTTCGTCCGTGACCACTCATCTCGGAACCTGTGGTGAGAGAACACTTGTGTGGACCCGGAAATACATATATGCCGGAGGGGAAACCACGCTCACCTGTATCAAAGAACACTTGTGCGCAAACGGAACTGCATAAGGAACTGCATATGGTATTCCAGGAAAGGCAGGTTTGACAGGTGCCATTCTTATAAGGATCCGCTGATCGCCAGCATCGCCTGCAGGGAATGCACCCTTTTTTTGGCATGAGAACCCCTACCAGAACTATACGTATGACCTTTGAGCGAATGATTGCCCGCTTGTTCCGGATGGACGATCGCACCTGGATGCGCCATGCCAATCCCTGGAGCGTGATGCTCCGCCTGAGCGTGCTCCCCCTCCTTGTCCTTGCCCTCTGGAGCCGGCTCTGGCTCGGGTGGCTGGCAGTCATCCCCGTTTGCCTTGCAGTGACATGGGCGTGGCTCAACCCCCGGATCGTTCCTCCCCCGCGATCGCTCGATCACTGGACCTCAAAAGGGGTGCTCGGGGAACGGGTCTGGCTGAACCGTGATGCCGTTCCGGTGCCACTGCATCACCGGACGGTCCCCCACCTTCTCTCGGTCGTTTCCGGAGCCGGGATGCTCCTTGCCCTCTTTGGTACCGTCACCCTCGACCTGTGGCCGACCCTTGTCGGAATTATCGTGGTCTTCCTTGGGAAGGTATGGTTCGTTGACCGGATGGTCTGGCTCTGGCAGGATATGCAGGAGGCATCCCCCGAATACGTGAACTGGAAGAATTGGAAGCAGGGGTAGTATAGCAGGGGTAGTATTAATGACCCATTCCTCCATCGGGGTGAACCTCAGCGAGTCCACGATCTGCCCTTCTTTTCCGTAAAAGGAAGTGATTACACCCCCTTCCTCAGTACACTTCACTCCACTGAATAAGATCCTCCGGAATACCAGCTCCCGGTGATCTGATCCAAAGAACGCAAGACTCTTTTCGTTCTTCCTCCACTAATCCGGGGCTTCTCCTTTCGCCACCTTCATAAACCGCCGGAACTGATACCTCTTCGCAATGTGGAACGAGAGAAATATGCCAGAATCAGCCAACCCTGATGGTCCGACACGCTGGAAATGCACGGTCTGCGGATTTGTGTTCACCGGGGAGAAACCGCCCAAAGGATGCCCCAACTGCCACAGCCCGTCCGGGGAATTTATCCACGAGCGGGAACTGGTCCCGCTCACCTACGATGGAATACCCTTCGATGTGCTGATCATCAACGGGAGCACCCACCGGAACGGGAATACCAGCGTCATGGCAGAGATTGCAGAAGAGGTACTCCGGGAAAAAGGGGTATCCTGCCGGCGATACAACCTGAGCGAATACCAGATCGACAACTGCTGGTGCTGCTATGCGGTCCGGGCCCAGTCCTGCAATTACCCCTGCAACAATCCGAAGGATGATATGCCGGCATTCCACCAGATGCTGGCCGCTGCAAAAGCCGTCATCATCGCCTCCCCCATCAACTGGAACACCATGTCAGCCCGCCTGAAGATCTTTTTAGACCGGACGACCTGCCTGCAGAACCTGTATCACTTGAAGAAACCGGGGCTCACCGAGGGGAAAGTCGCAGGAATCCTCGTCTGCGGCCACGAGGACGGCGGGATCAAGACCGCCATGGACATCTTCCTCAACCTCCAGCAGATGGGGTATATCCTCGCCCCCTTCGGCATCGCCTACAGGACCCACGGGGCTGAGTTCAACAGCAATGCGGACCGGGAGTTCTTCAGGAACTACGAGCTGGTGAAGATCTATACAAGGGGCGTCGTGAACAACGTGGTGGAGCTGATGCGGCTCGATCCCGAGCAGCAGCTGAGGGGAAAGATCATCCCGGTTTCGGAATAAAGCCTTCCGGAAGCCCATTGGACCGGCTCTAAAAGAGCGGCCAATGGGTGAAGCCCGGCATGTCACGGGATCCCCCTGTCCAATCAGATTCACGCCAAAAGACCACATTACTCGATCGAGTGAATATTCTCTGTAACAATGTTGAATACTCCCGCTGTCGCTCTCCCTTATGACGCGGAAGGATATGTCGCGTTCAAGGAACATCCGAAGGTGGAACTGATGAAAGGATGGATTACAACCATTATGGTAGTGCTGAGCCTCGCCCTTATGGTCGGGGCAGTCTCTGCTGCAGGCAATGCGAACTTCGTTACGCTGGTCGCAAAGGATCCAGCAACCTGGGAGCCGATAGAAGGAGGTGCCTGGGGGAAGATGATGTTCAAAGAGGTACCAAAGCCGATGTTTGTCTTCAACGGGAAGGGGCTCCTCCCCGGCCAGGATTATTCCCTCATCAATTATTTCGATCCCTGGGGATCTGTCCCGCAATGTGCCATTCTTGGTACGGGAATTGCCAACGATGAGGGATGTGTCAATATAAAAGGGAATGCTGCCGGATTCTCCGGAAAGATCTGGCTTGTCCCCACAAAAGACCTGACCGGGACCCAGTTTAATGCATGGAACCCGACCCAGTACCTCTTTGAGACAGCATTGATCTGACCTTCCTTTTTTTCAGACAGAGAAAAAATCCCCGATTAATCATCATAGTATGGATACCCCTCCTGTTGTGGAGCGTTTATTTCTTAAAAAAATTCCATGATTCCTTCGAGGGACACATGCATACGAGATGAAAATGCCGGAGGCATTTTCATATAAAAAAAGTGGGCTTGAGTTCCTGATTTACGCTGCCGGAATCATCACGGCATCGATAACGTGGATTACTCCGTTCTTTGTCTCGATGTCGGTGATGACCACTTTTGCGCCGTCCACCATGACGGTCTGGTTCTCAACGGTGATTGTCAGCTGCTTGCCCCCGACCGTCGTCAGGTTGGTCTGTTCGACCACATCCGCTGCCATCAGTTTTCCAGATACCACATGGTAAAGCAGGATCTGGGTAAGGTCTCCCTGTGGTTCTTTCAGAAGGTTTGCGACCGTCCCTTCAGGAAGTTTCGCAAAGGCTTCATCCGTGGGGGCAAAGACCGTGAACGGCCCTGCTCCACTCAGGGTAGGGGTGAGGTTAGCAGCCTGGACTGCTGTAACGAGCGTGGTAAACCTCCCGTCAGCAACCGCTGTCTGGACGATATCCTTCATCTCCGGCACAGTCGTTGCCACAGGAGTCATTGTGGGCGTCGCGGTCGGAGTAGCCGGCGGTGCCGGCTGGGTACACCCAGCGCAGAGAAGAACCGCACCAAGGAGCACCATCATGCCAATACCAAGTACATGCAATTTCATAGATACCAGTACCCCCATGTGAGGGTACAAAGACTTGACAGGTTGCATATTAAAATAACCGATACAGGGATGAGACAGCAGTAGATCCATAGAATACTAAAAACTCTGATACTGTAAACAGAACTAGAGCCAGGTTGCCCCTTCAGGGCATGAAAGGGAAAAAGTAACTCATCCATCATGCTCTCATCAATCTTGAGAGTCTACAGGGTTGGCCTTCAGAGCATCAAAGGGAAAAAGTTACTCATAAATCCTCCCTTTCACCATCCATGAACGATGGCCGGGTTCTCACCAAGGGGGTTCTTCTATTTGTTGATCGGACCATTGTTCCGTTCAGTTCAATCGAGATCAATTCAGAAGGATCCGAAAAAATTACAAGATTCCTTCGAGGGACACATGCATACGAGATGAAAATGCCGGAGGCATTTTCATATAAAGAGGGGGAGTGAAAATCCGGAAAAATCCGGATTCTCATACTATATCCTGGACGTTCAGCTGCTGGTCACGAAGATGTTCATCGCCCTGCTGCTGCTTCCCGCGCCATTGGATACCGTGAGACTCACCTTGTAATATCCGGGAACAGGGTAGGTGTGGGATGGATTCTTCAGAGTCGAAGTGATCCCGTCACCGAATTTCCAGAGATACGTATCGGGATTATTATAGCTCGTGTCGGTGAACGTGACATTCAGGGGAGCTGGCCCGGAAAGGGTGCTTGCAGAGAACAAGGCGATAGGTCGCAGGGGTCGTGCGGTAACCACGACATACTTGTTCTTCAGCTCCTCATCGGTGCCGTCTGGACCGCGGACGGTCAGCTTGATGGTGTATTCCCCCGAGGACATGAAGAATTTGAGGGGATTTTTCAAACGGCTGTCTACGATGCCGTCATTGTTGAAGTCCCATTCATAGGAGGTGATCGTTCCGGTGGACTGGTCAGTGAACCGGACCGGGAGCGGGGAATTCCCCGTAACAGGAGATGCCGTAAACTGCGCAGAAATCTTTGGAGTGACATTGGTTACCGTTATGTAATTGGTCTTGACCTCACTGTCCGTTCCTCCCGGCCCTGTCACCGTCAGGTTCACCGTGTAGGTTCCGGCCGAGGCATAGGTATGGGTGGCATTCTTCGTGGTTGCATCAGTGGTCCCGTCGTTGGTGAAGTCCCACCTGTAGGTGAGGGGACCGGCGCCGGTCGATGCATCCGTGAATGCAACGGTCAGGGGAGCAACCCCCGAGGTCTTATTGGCAGAGAAGGCTGCTACAGGGGCTACCGGGGATGATGTCACGGTGATGTAGTTGGTCTTGACCTCAGAATCGCTGCCGACTGCATTGGTTACGGTCAGGTTCACGGTGAAGGTCCCGGCGGAGGCGTAGGTGTGGATCGCATCAGGGGTGGTAGCATCGATGCTCCCGTCATTGGTGAAATCCCATTGGTATGTTTTTGGACCGGTGCCGGTCGATGCATCAGTGAACGCGACTGTCAGCGGAGCAACCCCCGACGTCGTGTTGGCCGAGAAGGCTGCCACAGGGGCAACGGGTGCTGCTGTGACCGTGATGTAGTTTGTCTTGACCTCTGAGTCGCTGCCTCCAGCATTGCTTACGGTCAGGTTCACGGTGAAGGTCCCGGCTGAGGGATACGTGTAGGTTGCATTCTGAGTAGTAGCATCAGTGGTCCCGTCATTGGTGAAGTCCCACTTGTAGGTCAGGGGTCCGGTGCCGGTCGAGGCATCGGTGAACGCCACCGTCAGCGGAGCAGTCCCGGAGGTTGTGTTGGCCGAGAAGGCTGCCACGGGAGCTACCGGGGATGATGTCACGGTAATGTAGTTGGTCTTGACCTCAGAATCGCTACCGATTGCGTTGGTAACGGTCAGGTTGACCGTGTAGGTCCCTGGCATCGAATAGTTGGCTACAGGATTCGGGGAGGTGCTGTCAATAACACCGTTATTGTCCAGGTCCCAGGCATATGTCAGAGGAGCAGTCCCGGTCGATGCATCGGTGAATGCAACTATCAGGGGGGCAATCCCGGATGTCACATTGGCCGAGAAGGCTGCTGTTGGGGCACCCGCCGGGGGGGTGACCGTGATATAGTTCGTCTTTACCTCGCTGTCCGTCCCTCCCGGTCCGGTCACCGTCAGGTTCACCGTGTAATTCCCGACCGTAGAGTACGTGTGTTCAGGGTCCGGATCAATGCTGTCGATCGCTCCATCATTATTGAAGTCCCATTTATAGGTCAGGGGCTCGGTGCCGGTCGATGTATCGGTGAACGCCACCGTCAGCGGAGCAACCCCCGACGTCGTGTTGGCCGAGAAGGCTGCCACGGGAGCTACCGGGGCTTCAGTGACCGTGATATAGTCTGTCTTGACCTCGCTGTCCGTCCCTCCCGGCCCGGTCACCGTCAGGTTCACTGTGAAGTTCCCCGCAGTGGGATAGGTATGGGTTGCGTTCCTCGTGGTTGCATCAATAGTCCCATCATTGGAAAAATCCCATTGATACGTCAGCGGGACGGTGCCGGTCGAGGCATCCGTGAATGCTACCGTCAACGGAGCAGTCCCGGAGGTTGTGTTGGCAGTGAAGGCTGCCACAGGGGCAACGGGTGTTGCAATCACCGTAATATAATCGGTCTTGATCTCCGAATCACTCCCCTGACTATTCGTAGCCGTCAGATTCACGGTATACGTGCCCACGGCAGGATACGTGAACACCGGATTCTTGAGCGTGCTGTCTGTGGTCCCGTCGTTATTGAAGTCCCACGCCCAGCTGGTTGGAGAACCGGTCGAGAGATCCGTAAAGGCCACGGTTAACGGGACAACCCCCGAAGTGACATTTGCAGAGAATGCTGCAGTGGGGGCAGCCGGCACATTGACCGTGAAGGTGCCATTAACGATGGTTGGGGAATAGGGAACATCATTCTCGTCCTGGATTCCCAGACCTGTCGGGGATACCAGAAGGTTTGTGGTGCCGCCTTTCAGTGGCTGCAGAGTGATGACCGCAAGGATAACATTGGTCGATACGTTTGTTATCTGGTTATTGGTATCGACCGCTTTCAGCCAGCATGATGAAGAAGGAAGAGTTGAATTGTCTTTCAGCACCGCCCACGCCGGGTAGGTTACACTGTCCACAATGGCGACTGAAGGATCATCAACCGTCACGCTGATGTTATAACCAGAAAATCCTTGTGGTACCGAATCGATCGTGATGTTCATCGACTTCATTTCGCTCGTTGAATTGACCAGTCCGCTCTCAATGGTAAGCATATTTGCTGATGCCCCTGTGATCAGGAGGGCAAAAGCCAGGAGCAGGATGGATGTCTTCATGTAAGGGATCTGCTTCATATAGATGCACTATAGGTGCTCAGATATCCCTACTATTTTAATCTTTCACACCATCTGGTTCAATGAATCAACCGAACCGTCGGCCTCTTGCACGACAACCTGTCAGAAGATCCTCTTGAACCTTTTGACTTGATCCAGGACAGGGACCCGGTTCCGAGGTGGGATTCCTACCACTCCAGCGTCAGGCCGACTCCCGTGTCCCGCACCGGGCAATATTCTGCAAGGGCCAGGCGGGAAGCAAACGAGGTACAGTGGCAGGCATGGAGGGACTCGAGGTTGAGGTCCCGGAGATATGTTCCAGTTCCCCTGAGTTGCGCTGCAGGGGGATTGATCAGATGGAGCCCGCCGATGATACACACGACCGTCCTTTCATCACACACCTCGCGGGCGTACTCGGTGATATTGCAGATCCCGGCATGCGAGCATCCCGTGATGATGACAAGCCCCTTTTCAGACCGATAGGCGAGGGCAGAATCATCCATCAGCCGATCGGGTTCGGTCCTGCCATCCGGAAGGAGGATCTTCCGCTTGCCCGGATCCAGCTGCTCGAATGGGAACCTCCGCGGAATCTCCCCCAAAAAGACCAGGTCATCGGTGATCCAGGCCGGTTTTGCCGAGAGGTTCGCGCGGAACTGCCGTTGGACTTCCGCCTCGTCAAGGAGTGAGCCGATGTTTCGCAGGGGAAGCTTCTCCTTTGGGCAGAAGCAGAGCGGATGGGCAACCAGCTCCGGCACCGTGTGGGGCATGTCCTCGATAGTGGCATCGGTAAGGAGCCGGACCAGCGGGATAAGCCCCCAGGTGTGGTCAAGATGGCCGTGCGAGAGCACCACGGAATCCAGGTCCCGGAGATCGATCCCCATCTTCATCCCATTGGACAGGAACACCTCTGAGTACCCGGTGTCAAACAGGATCTTCTTTCCTTCCGTCTGGATCAGGAACGAAAGGCCGGGCTCAGCAGTAAAATACCGATCGATCAGGGTGTTATTGTCGGCAAGTACCGTGAGGCTCAGCCGGGATATCATAGATGAGGATATATCGGTGAGAAGGATAAGTCTTGGTTTCCTGCCAGCATCCCGGAGCCATAGAGGCCGGAAACCCCCGGAATGGTGGAGGATACCCCCTTTCTCCTGGACCCCTTCTGCACCAACCTTTATCATCTGCCCTTCCGATGCAGGTATCGTTGGAATGAGGTGATCTGATGCCACCCCACTGTGATACCCGCGATGGTCCGGTCGTCAAAGCATGCAGGAAGGCGCTCGAGACCGGAAACATCAACCATGCCCTGATCTGGATCCCGGCCGTGTCAGAACAAGAGCTGAAGACCGCGTTTGAAAGGACCAACCGTGTCCGGAACGCCGGTGGAGACGCACAGGACCTGGCCGATGACTGGTTCTTTGAGACCGCGATCCGGCTCCACCGGGCTGGAGAGGGCGCACCCTATACCGGCATGAAACCTGCCGGACTGGATGAAGGGCCGGTCGTCCCGAAGGCTGAACAGGCGATCGAGACCGAGGATCCGACCGAGGTGATACAATTCATCTGTCACACAGTCGAGGAGGATCTGCGTCACCGCTTCGATAAGGCAATACAGACCAGGAAGTACAATCCGAACAACGTCAAGGCAGGCCGGGCATACATCCAGGCCTATCTCAACTTTGTCGTCTATGCCCACCACCTTTACCTGAACGTAAATGGGCACGGGGGCCATGAGCACCAGGGAGGACATCGCCACTAGTTCCTGCCTGCTGAGTCCATTCCGATGCCACCCCTTTTTAGTCTTTTACCGCGATCACCCGGAATATCCGCCCATCCTTGAAGAGAGAGACCTTCCCTCCACTCTGGGAGAGGACAATCCCTACTGCCGGGGTCTCGAGAGTGAGGCCTGCCACCGATGCATGACGGGTGCCGAGCCCCTTCGGGATCGAGGCCTGGCTTGTATCGATCGTGATGTATCTCCCGGCAGCCTCGATGATCCCATCGCCGGAGATGACGAAGGCCCCATCGATCTGGGAGAGCTCCTTGACGGTCTCCCGGATCTCGCTTGTGGCCACGTTCCGTACCGAGAGCGGGTGCCCCTCGAAAGGATTGAGGATCAGCTGGGTAGACCGTGCCAGCACCTCTGGGGCGCTCCCGATTAAAAACGTCGTCCCGATCTGCTTGCCTTCCCTCCCCTCCCGTGAAAGTTCAAGCGAGAGAGTGTACACCTCTTCGAATACTTCTTCGCGGATATCCGTTCCTTCAAGGAACGCACTGATCCAGGGGGTCGATCCCTTTCCACGGTCATCCTGGTTGATCTTCCGGTCGGTGATGTCATGGCCGATTGATACCATCTCGGTGAGCTTCCCCCGATCGTTACGGATTGCCCGGTTGGTCCAAGCGACCCAGACCCGTTCACCGCTCCGTTTCATGTTCTCGTTCACGTTGACCTCGTAGTCTTCAGGGGCATGCATGACATCCCGGATCATCCCTTCGAGATCCCGGCCAGTGGCAGATTTTCTCGGAACAATGGTGCCGATCAGGTTCTTTCCGATGAGTTCTTCAGGAGTATATCCAAAAAAGGCCGCCCCGGAATTGTTGATGAACCGGATGGTCCCCTCGGGATCGACCCGGAGCACAATGCTGGATGCGCTGTCGAGCAGATCCTGGTACCTGACCTCGCTCTTCCTGAGAAGGTCGCGAATCCGGACATAATCCGTGATATCCTGGCCGATGATGATCTGGCCTTTGCCTTGATCAACCGGATCGATCGGCCGTGAGAGGAGGTGGCAGTGGAGGAGTGTCCCGTCTTTCCGCTTCAACAGACCCTCGGCGACGCCCCATCCCTCTTTATTCGAGGTCTGAAGGAGCCCGGAGTCTACCCGGTGATGCTCTGCCTGGTTGGGGAACAGGCGGACCAGGTCAGATCCGATCAGCTCCTCCTGGGTGTACCCGAGTTTTCTCGGGACGATCGCGTTCACCCAGAGGATCTTGTGATCTTTGATGACGCATACGGCAACTGGTGAGGCGTCATGGATCGTTCGCATGAAGAGGTTGTCCTGGAATACCTGGTCCTCGTCTCTTCGATGCTGCACCAGGTTCCTGATGACCGGCACCAGGATCTTCTTGAAGGTCTCTTTCGTGATGTCCCAGTAATAGGTATCTGCCCCTGCTGCGAGTGCAGCAGACCCCAGGTCGCTGTCCAGCGCATCAGAGAGGACAATACAGGGGATCAGGGGATCCTGGGTACGGATCTGCCGCAGGATCTCAACTGCGGCAGCATCACCAGGATGCGGATAGAGAAGGATGATGTCGTAGTCCTGTCCGGCCAGGGCATCAGGGAGTCCGGCAGGCCCCGATAGAAGGGAGAAGGTCAGGTCGCCGCCGCCCTCACACCAGCGGGGAATATCCCCTCTGCCGGAACGATCCACCAGGAACGCCCTGATCATAGATAGTTCTCTTGAGGGATCCCTCATCAAGGTATTGGAGTCCCCGTCGTTCACGATGCGAGGAAGGGCGAACTATCCGGGTGCTGCTCCATGAGATGGAATTCACTTCTCATGGCTGTTCTTTTGAGAGAAATTCTTCAATATCGGCAATGAATTGTAGGACTCCCTGCTCAATAAGCCGCGTCAGGACAGGCAGATCACGAAAGTCCGGATGCTCTGAAAGAACGTGGGTGGTGATTGCATCGACACCTTGTAGTTGAGCGGCGAGAGGGTATGCGCTCCAGTTGCTCTCCATCAACCGGTTCCAGTATTCTGCCTGGACCCGTTTGTTCATCCCTGCCAGCCAGACTTCGAACCGGCACGTCTCATGGAGAAACACGATGGCTATCTTCAATTTCTGAAGGTGTAAAGACTCCGGGGTGCAAGAGAAGTAAGTCATATCCATGTATCCGGGATAGATACTCCCGGAGACGACATAATCAGGATAGGAACGTTCGAAGTGCACCCGCAGATCCATCATATACTCCATCAGTCCCCGGTATGCCTGCCTGATCACCCCGTGTTCCATCTGGCTCCGGTATTCACTCATGGCTTCATGAAACGGTATCATTGTTAAATCCCCGCACCAGTACAATCCTCGCTCTCATCCCTCATCATGACAACCATTGTTTTTCCGGAATATTCGGAAAAAAACCAGAGGAGAAGATACTTACTGGGCATCATAACGGTCCCTCAACCTCGACTCGTGCTGTTTTCACGGGTGGAAACGGAATAGTTAAGGGATTGTCGTGAGATGATCACCCATGATGGAGATACAATATCGCGAAATAGGCGAGGCGATAGGGGTATCCGGCACCCGGCAGGAGGAACTGCTCGAACACCTTTTCGAGTATATAACCGGGGGAGATGCGGGGACGTCCGATCCCCTCCAGTGCATGATGGCAGACGACAGAGATCCTCTGGAAGAGACGATATCAATCCTCAAATGGCTTCTAAAAGAGCCGTCCCTCTCACCGGAAGAACGGATTTTTCTTGCGTATCAGACCGGGGCATTCCTCCCGCTGCAGAACCAGATGGATGATACTGATGAGATGGCCATCGATGAGGAAGATCAGGAGATTCGGGCGTTATTGCTTTCCTTTCTCCAGAGCGAGGAGGGGCAGGATATGTTCCATCCTATCATCGATGACCTTGAGGGGGAGGATGACCTGGAGAATGAGGATATCTGAGAGGACGGGACGGGGAGAACGGGAAACAGGGGAAATGGTCTCGAACGCTGGAATTACCATACCTGGCAGGGATTAGCCTTTCCATCTGAAGGGCGGGAACAGAGAAACCTGTTCGTGCCCAAGGGAAAAAAGAGCGATGAGAGAATGCTCTCTTCCATCAACACTCGTCGATCATTTTCCTGATCATCTTCATGGTCTCGATCTTGAACTGCATCTGCTTGATCCGGTTTTCCCGGAGAAGGATCTTGCCGTCAATGATCCGTTTCAGGATCACTTTCTTCTGGTCATCAGGGATCTTCTCCATAATTTCGTGCATGAGCATGCCCCGCCAGTGCATCATGCCAGGTCCGTGTCTGTGCATCATATTCCATCAACTCGTTAACTTGTCCGATGTATCGAACATAGGTACCTACCACAACATATTTTAATAACCTTCTCCCTTTTTTCGAAAATGTGAGCAGATCCTGGCAGAAGGGGCTCCAATGAAAGGGCTGTTGGGGATTTCACACCGGTGCTGGCATCCAAAAGACCTTGAGTGTTCAAAAAAAATATCCCCATTCCCATGAAGGATGT
Organism: Euryarchaeota archaeon ADurb.BinA087; assembly: GCA_002068435.1. GTDB lineage: Archaea > Halobacteriota > Methanomicrobia > Methanomicrobiales > Methanospirillaceae > UBA9949. The sequence goes on from MVZQ01000027.1 coordinate 12,699, forward strand.
CATCAGCACAGGCCTCATTTTCAGGCTGATACTCCAACATCCCCTTCCTCTATGGGACAAAATGGCATGATGAATTCCCTGGAAAGAAAGAACGGCTTACTCCTCCTTATCGCGGCCCGGTTTCTCCCGTTCCTTCCCGTAGGAGACACACCGGCCATGATGGACGTCGATCACCCCGCCACAGGTCCTGCATGTCCAGCGCTCCCGCTCATTGGTGACAAACTGCCGGATCCCATGGTCCCTGATCTCCTCGAGGTTCCGGATAACGCTCATGTGATACCGTGTCCGGTACCGCTTGTCCATCAGCCGGATCCGTTTACAGGGATAATCGGCACAGGGAGGGCCGCATCTCCCCCGTACATGCTCGCAGGAGAAGATGAAACACTGCCGCCGCTCGATCCGTTCCGGTGAATAACATCCCTCGCAGCGCTTCTTCTCCCGGAGATACGCCGTGCAGATGGCACAATTCATCCCACAGGGGGCAATGTGCTTCATCCGGATGGGGTGCTTCACCACCATGGGAGAACATCGCGCTGTTTTGCATAAAAATCATGCGAAATGGGATCGCGATGAACTGGGATGAGGTCACTTTCGAGCTGGTCGATCTCACCATGGCAGAACCAGATGAATGCAAATCCTTGATTTTTTACGGGACGAGAATAATATCCTCGTACCATGGCCAAGCGGGGACCGGATGACTGTCTGGAGATACTACTTGCACTCCCGGAGGGAAGACGGTGGTTGATAGACCGGCCCTCCGTGATAAAGGGAGTCACTGCGTACATGGTCCATTCATTTGACAGCACGGCACTCCTTTTCGCCGTCCCGTTGATCATCCACCGTTCCCTGCTGGAGGAGATTCCGCTCGATGGCCGCGGAGCAGCAGGTGCGGTGGCCATGATCATCGAGCAGGTCAAGCAGGAGGCCCCGTCCGATCCCGGGCTCGGACCGCTGATCGGACGGGGCACCAGATTCCCGCACCACGTTGCCTATGTCACCGAGCCCTTCACGGTCGTGTCATCTCCTGCAGCCCTCGCCTCCGACCTCTGGCACGCCGACCGCCGTAATTATGCGGACCGCGATGGGATCCACCTTCTCCTGCACGGGGCAGTTCCCTGCCCGCAGGAATTCTCCCACGATGAGGTCGAATCGGTGAGAGAGACTCTCGCACGCCTGTGCGAAGAGGTCACTGCAATCGTCTGCTCGGTCCCAGCCCGGGAACTGGAAACGGCCTGGATCGGAACACTCGACCAGCAGCTGCTCAGGGAGGCCCTTCCTTCGCTCGGTCTCGTCTCATTTGTCGGTGATGAGTCACGATTGGCCCGCCACTATACCCGGTACCGTCCCTTCTTCCGTACCGCCGGGCCAAGAGAGGACGTCAACATCCCATTTACCTGCCCGGGGGAACTCGAGCCCGCTGAGGTCGAGCTCCCGGCCAGCAACCGGACCGTCACCGGTCTAGGCATCAGGAAGAGCGAGGTCTTCGCGGTCGCCGGCTCGAATGCCCAGGGGAAGACCACGTTCCTTGACGGCATACTGGCCGGCATGGACAACCATGCTGCAGGGGACGGGAGGGAGCAGGTGGTGACCGTTCACGGGCTGCACACTGCAGAGGCGACAACCTCCCTCATGACCGGGGCTGATATCAGCATGTTCTTCTCGGCACTCCCTCCGGGGATCAATGGAACCCCCCGGGCCGCCTCCGGCATGGGCAGCGGCTCGATGAACATGGCCTCCCAGGTCCAGCGGGCGATCGAGCGGGGTGCCCCGCTCCTGATCATCGACGAGGACCGGGCTGCCCCCAACCTGCTGGTCCGAAGCTGCCTCCAGACCGGGGAGATAACGCCCCTGTCTGAGATCCTTGCCCGTGACCGTGGGAAGATGGGGAGACCGCTCTCGTCTTTGCTGCATGCGCCCTTGATACGCTGGTCGCACAGGCCGATCGGATCATGGTCCTCGACCGGCACATTGCCTCAGCCCTTGACAGGAAATCGTTCCGGGAGAAGGTGGCCGAATCGCTGGAAGAGATGGCAGACGATTTGAGAAACGTGGCTCGGTGAACCCATGCTCTACCATTCCTGCCAGTATTAATCCCGGATACCTATGCGGCCTGGCCGACAGGAAGGTATCTGCCCTTCCAGCACAGACAGATCATTACTGGTGAAGTACCCCGTTGTCCTGCAGACCCATCCGGACCGGACGGCTTGAACTCGTCCAGGCATCCCTCGAAATGCTGATCAGTGATCAGGGGGACCGCACCCTGCTCGGGCGCCTCCTCAATGCCGCCATCCCTCCATCGTGGCCCCCACCGCTCCTCGATGAAGACACTCTTGAAGAATTCGTCAGGATCCAGTCAGAGGGATCGGATCAGCACTTCTGCTCCTGGTACTGGATCCGTTCTGGAGATGAACGGAGCGATCGCACCCTTATCGGCAGCGGAGGGATCGCCTCGGTCCCGGGAGAACCGGACACCGTGATGATCGGTTATTCGGTGCTCGGGGAGTACTGGAACAGGGGCTATGCCACCGAAGCAGTCCGACACCTCATCCCTGTCATTCTGGATAGTCCGGGTATCCGGCGGATCCTCGCCACCACCTACCCGGAGATGACAGCATCAATCCGTGTCCTGGAAAAGAACGGTTTTATCCCCGCAGGGATAGTTTCCGGAGGAAAAGGCATGGAGGAAGGTCCGGTACGGTATATTCTCACAGGGCTGTGAAAGATCAGGAACCCCGCTGTTCTGAAACACACAATAAACGGGCATGACAGGTTTTACGATGAAAAAATGGTTATAACCCACCATTCCGTTCAATCATACGCCATCCGGGTCTTCTCATCGGTAAGACTCGGCGCAACCAGTTCCTTCCATGCCGCTCCCTCCCAGGTGCCAAGCTCCATATGGGTCAGATAATAATTCTGCGGGATGGGATGCGTCCCGACGACCACCTCAAGTCCATACTTCTCCCGGAGAAATGTTTTAAAATACGAGATCCACGGACAGGGCGGGTAGCCGACGATCATCCCGGTGGCAAGATGGACGACCTCTGCCCCGTTTTTCTTCATTTCCTGGGGTACATACTCGATGTTTCCTCCCGGGCACCCGTTGCAGGTGGCAAACCCGACCAGCTCGACCTCTTCTCCCTGGTACCGGGTAAACGCTCCCTCGCGGTTGCGCAGCGCCCGCAGGCACTTGCCGCCGGCACAGGTCCGATACCGGTCGCAAATGATGATTCCTAGTTTTATGGCGTCTCCCACGACATATCCTCCGGACAATCTTTCTGTTCCTTAGGGGTGTTCTCTCCAGAGAGAGAAAATACCCATGGTGCTGCACAAAAGAGGAACCCGGGAAGAATTCCCCGCTCTCACTCCGCTGGCAGCGAGGTTTCCGGCGGGTGGAGCTGATCGAGCCCCGGCACGACCACCGGCATCCCGTTGACCTCGGCAATGGTGACGGGAAGACCATATACCTCCCGGATCAGCTCCGGGGTGATGATCTCCCGTGTCCCGGCAGCGTAGACCATCCCCTCCTTGAGAAAGAGGAACCGGTCGGCGAACCGGATGGCCTGGTTGATATCATGCATGGTCAGGATTGCCGTGAGCGAATGGGCCCGGACGATCATGCGGAGGAAGGCAAGGATCTCGACCTGGTTCTTCAGGTCGAGGCTGCTTGTCGGTTCGTCAAGCAGGAGGAGGCCTGGCTCCTGCACGAGGGCCCGGGCGATCAGGACTTTCTGGAGCTCGCCCCCGCTCATGGAGTTGATCGGCCGCAACGCCAGGTGTCCGATGTGCAGCTGGTCGATGATGGCCTGGACCTTCTGGATATCCTCCCTCCGGACATCCCAGCCGATGTGCGGGCGTCGTCCGAGCAGGATGGCATCAAATGCCAGGATCGGCCCTGTCTCGCCCCGCTGCGGCACGTAGGCAAGCAGCCGTGCCACTTCGTCCCGCCCGATCGAGAGGAGATCCTGGTCATCGAGGAGGATCCTCCCAGCCTGGGGACGAAGCAGTGTGTTGATGCACCGGAGCAGGGTGGTCTTTCCAACGCCGTTCGGGCCGAGGATGGCGAGGATCTCGTGGCGGTTGACCCGGAACTCCACTTCTTCGAGTATCCTCTGACCATTGTACCGGAAGCTGAGCCCGGCCACCGTCAGGATCATACCACATTCCTCCCGATAAGCAGGTAGAGAAAGAGCGGGGCGCCAAGAAACGCCGTCAGGACACCGACCGGGAGGACGGCCGGGGCGATTATCAGGCGGGCAACCATGTCGGCGCCGAGGAGGAGGATCCCCCCCGCGATACAGGATGCAGGGAGGAGGTAGCGCTGGTCACACCCCACCACCCGGCGCATCATGTGAGGGCTCACGAGCCCGATGAACCCGATGATGCCAAGGAACGATACTACGACTGCGGTGATCAGCGAGGAGAGGAGCATCGCAAGCGTCCGGACCCGCTCCACGTTAACCCCGAGAGTATGGGCGGTCTCGTCCCCCGCATCGATGGCATTGTAATCCCACCGGGTGAAGAAGAAATACCCGAGGGATGGCAGGACGATCACCACCATGAGCAGGAGATCGCTCCAGGTTGATCGGCCGACATCCCCGAACGTCCAGAAGACGATCGCCGCGATCTGGTCGGCCGATGAGAAATACTGGAGGAACGTGGTCCCCGCTGTGAAGAGGGCGGCGAGCGCCACCCCGACCAGGATCATCACCTCCGGCCGGGAACTCCGGTATTTCGCAACAAGGAGGAGGCCCGCGGTGGCAAGCATCGCCCCGAAGAAGGCACAGATCGTGACCAGGCAGGGATTCCGCACGACCATGGAATCGGAGACGAGGTGGGAGATAGACCCTGCCCCAAGAACGGTGATCGCGAACGCCGCTCCGAATGCCGCTGCATGGGAAACCCCCAGCGTGTAAGGGGAGCTCAGCGGGTTCCTGAGCACGGACTGCATGACCACCCCGGCTGCAGCAAGCCCGGCCCCGGCAATGACCGCGGAGAGCACCCGGGGAAGGCGGATGTTCAGGACAATGGTTGAGACATGCTCTCCGGAAGGTGAGAGGAAGGCCGCGATCACCTCCGGTAGCGGGATAAACGAGCTCCCGATTGCCAGTGCAACCAGGAACAGCAGCACAAGAACAAGCCCTGCCCCGATGAGGAACAGTCCCTTGCGGCGGACATACCGAAGGTACTCTTCAGGCTCGTGCAGGATATTCACATCAAGATGCATCGTGCCCTGCTCCCCAAACGCGTGCTTTCTGTGCGATGGTCATGACCGACCGGCCGTCAACCGGAACGGTGTTCCGGACCACGAATCCCGATTCCCCGAGCATGCGGTTGTACTCCTCCATGGGGACGCTGCCTTCGAACCTGAACCGCTTTTCCGTCTTTTTCATCCCTTCCAGCGCCCAGAGGTTCCATTCGAGATCGGCGAAGGGATCCTCTTCCGGGCTGTCGATCACCTGCTTGTTGAGATAGAGCCCGCCCGGATTGAGAGCATCGGAGATCTTTTGGATCAGGGCAGGCATCTTCCCGGAGGGATTTGACGAGGAGAAGAGGATATCATATCCCGTGCCAAGGGAATCACGGAAGAAGTCACCTTCTTGCGTCGTGATCCGCTCCTGTGCCCCGTACTGCCTGATCATCTCCCGGGTTACCGGGGTCACCTCTGGCAGATCAAAGACCACGGCCGAGAGATCAGGATTTTTCCGGGTGAGTGCGATTGCGTACAGTCCATGACCTCCTCCGAGATCGAGCAACCGCCGTGCAGAATGGAACTCGGGGAGGGAGGAGACGATCCCGGCCACCCGCTGCACCAGTCCGCACCGGCTCTGTTCTGCCATGGCCGGGATCACCCGCTCCCTGAACTGCTCCCCCCGGGGATACACCACGGGGCCTTTTTGCAGGATATCCGGGAGACGGTAAAAGAGCGAGGCAAATTCCTTCATCTGGGCGATCGCGACCTTCTGGCTGAACCGGGAATCGGCGAGGAAGAAATCACGGGTGGCCACCGAGACCTGGTAGTTCCCTGATCCGTCACAGGAGAGAATCCCGGTACGCACCAGTCCCTCACAGAGCGGTCCGGCTATCCCTTGATGAGCTCCCGTTATCCTGCATATATCCGCCAGGGATGCAGGTTCCCTGCAGGCCTCAAAGATACCCCCCTCATAGGCCGTGACAAAGGCCTGGAAGCACCGCAGTCCCCCGAGCGCCTTATCGAGGAAGTGAAGTGGCACCTCGGTTCCTGAAGCAGGAGTCTCTTGAAGCGAGAAGGGATTGGAAGAGGAAGGGTCCATCAACATCCCTCACGAGATCTGGCTGAAGGGCACAAAGCCCCCGAAGATCCGCTTCATCTCTGCATACACCGGTTTCCCATCGAGCATGGTGTAGATTTCGTCAGCCTTCTGTTCCGGATCGACATCCCCAAATTCGGCAGGATACAGGATCTTCCCGATGAAGTAGGCGTCGGCAAGCACCGTGTCGTAGTTGTTGGCGTACCAGTTGTAGGGCATGACCCCATAGACCCTCCCCTCCCTGACGGCATCCAGGGACTGGTACACGGGATCCTTCAGGTCCTCGACCACGAGGGAATAACTGGCCTCGTCGATAAAGATGACATCGGGGTTCCATGAGAGGAGTTTTTCCTTGTCGATCATGATCTGCCCCCCGGTCCCGGCCCCTGCCGCAACGTTGTTCCCGTTCACCATGGCAAGGGGGGCGTATGCAGGATCTGTGGAGAGGAGCCCATGGGCACCGTTGTAGGCAATCCCCCCAACGTAAACCGAGACCTTCTCCCCGTCAGGGATCTCACCGGTCCGCTCCTGGAGGTCGGCCAGGGTGGCATTGATGTAGCTGATCACGTCCTCGGCACGCTGCTCTTTGCCAAGGACCGTGGCCATGGTTCGCAGGGATGAGTAGAACACCTGCCGGTTCTTCCCAAGATCGCCCGAGATGAGCGAGATGACCGGCACCCTGCTCTTCTCCTGCAGGGCATCGGCATCCTTCCCGGTCACGAAGGTCACGAACACCGCATCGGGCTTCTGGAGCGCAATCAGTTCAGGATCCCCGCTTATTCCCCCGACGAAGGGACGGCTGGCCAGGTCAGGATGGGCAATATTATACGGGCGGTCAATTCCCGAGGGCATGCCAGAGACTGTTCCATTGGCATCCTGTTCCCGGATATCAACCCCGACAACCTTGTCCTGTTCCTGGAGATAGACAATCATCCGGAGCGACCCTGCGCCGATCCCGATAATACGGTCGGGATCCGCGGGAGCCTTCACCGTCCGGTTCATCATGTCAACAACAGTAACGGTCTCCTCTCCTCCCCCCGGCGTCTTCCCACCAGGATTCGATGTTACGCAGCCTGCTGAAAGAAGCCCTGCAATAAGGATACAACATAACACGAGAGAGAGTGGTCCTGTAAATTTCATACTTTTATTCTTAATAGTATGATCTATTAAATAATTTCATGATTATTTGGATATATTATCCATCAAATTTCATATTTTATTATCATAGAATATAATAAATTGATAATAATTATTACAGACTTTTAATAAAGCCAACTGGTTCGAACCACCGAAAACCCATCCTTATACAATCCCCGAGGGACATCGCAGAGATATCAATTGCAATCTCTGTTCCGGTATGAAACGAAGTGTTTGGATCGTATCTCCTCTCTTCACTTGGCATTATTCAATCGGGGGAGGGAAAAAAAGACGGAGTATCGTCATGTGCAATCATGAAAACTCAGATGTTCAAATCTTCCCCCGTTGTTCCCATATAAAAACCCGGGAAGACCTGGCCTGATGAGGGGTGGGGGACCCTATCCCTAACTAAGTGGGGATCCCTATCCCTAACTATATACCCATCCGTGCGAGATGGTAAAGTGTGCCAGTCATGGAGAATGATGCCATCGTCTTCCATGGAACCCTGCAACAGCTGCTGGGAAAAGTGGAATCCGGTGAGATGATCCCGAAGTTGCAGGCCTCGCATGCCCCCATGTGCAAATTTTTCACCGCCTACTACGTCATCAGCGGTATCCGCCATGTCGTCCCCCTCGTCCATGGCCCAACGGGCTGCCCTCTCTACATGTCCGATTTTGTCAGGACCAGGGAATGCTGCGAGATCCGCGGGGTCCCGCTCGAACCGACCGCATGCACCGCCCTTGATGAAAGCCACGTCATCTACGGAGGCGAAGGAAAACTCCTTGAAGCGGTGAAGGAAGCCTACGCAAAGTACCATCCTGACCTGATCGTCATCCTCTCCTGCTGCTGCTCCGGGATCATCGGGGATGATGTCGAGAGCATCGCACGCGAAGCCGAGAAGCTGGTCGGCTGCCGGGTGCTGGCGCTCAGAAGCGAGGGATTCGGGGGTGATTTCAGGAGCGGATACGAGGATGCGTTCAAGCTGATCATGGAGCTGATGGACCCGCCTGCCAGGACTATGAAAGGAACCATCAACATCCTCGGTGCCCGCTGGGGCCCTTCCCCAACCGAGTTCTCCTGGGACCTTGACGAGATCGAACGGCTGCTTGCCCTCGTCGGAATCAAGACAAACGCCGTCATCGCGGGAGGCTGCACTGTCGAGCAGATCAGGCATGCCCGCGAGGTCGAACTGAATGCTTCGTGGTGCTATGACTGGGGACAGAAACTGGGCGACCTGATGCAGGAACGGTTCGGCATCCCGTACAGCCGGACCGGGCAGCCGTACGGGGTGGAGGCAACAAAAGAATGGCTCCTTGGCGTTGCAACCCCCCTCGGCATGGAGAAAGAAGCCCTTGCCGTGATCGAGAAGGAGACACAAGAGGTAGCACCGGACATCGCCTACCTGAACCAAGCCCTCTCAGGGAAAACTGCGATCATCGAGATATCGGAATTCCCGGGGCCGATCCGGGCCCTCTCCCTCGCGCGGATGGCAGCGGAGTTTGGAGCACATCCCGTCGTCATCAACGTGCACCCTTATACCATCAAGGAGCGGATGCCGAGCATCAAGTTCCTTCTGGAGAGCGGGGTCAACCCTGAGGTGATCCTGACAAAAGGCCTCTTCCGGCTGGGGAGTTTCCGCTCTTCAAAAGAGACCGAGGAGGAACTTGAGGGAATCGTCAGGCAGTACGACAAACCCCTCTTCTTTGGCAACTCCGGCCGCTTTCCCCCCTGCCCGGTCGTGAACCTGACCCTCATGAACCCGATGTTC
>MVZQ01000028.1 GCA_002068435.1 Euryarchaeota archaeon ADurb.BinA087
GGCCGCTAGAGCAAGGAGCCGGGCAGCCGTCACACCACCCTGCCCGCCGCGGGAGTGGATACGAATCTCATACATTGCCGTTCACCCCGAACCAGAGCTCGGTGCCGGGTCTCCTCTCCCGCACAAATCCTGCTATGTCATCATAGGTGACCTCCTGGCCCCCGAGACCAGCAATCACGCTATACAGGTCGACCCGTTGCCTGGCCATCAGCGACTGGGCAATAATTCCTCCGAATCCAAAGGAGTAGTCACGGTCAATGACCACGACTTCCCGCCCCGACAGGTCGAGATCTGGGAAGGGGCGCAGCCACCTGATACGGAGGGATCCTGCGTTCACCCCTTCATTCCTGAGGAGATCAACCGCCACTTCTGCCTCCTTACCGAGGGTTCCCATCGCAATGACCACAACATCTGCATCCTCATAACGGTACTCCTCGGCAACCCCATAGCTCCTTCCGAACCGTTCGGCAAAGTCCCTCTCGGTCTCCGCAATGACCTTCCGGGATCTCCTCATTGACTTCTCGATCTCCCACCGGAACCTGAAGTGCTCATCTGGTCCGGTGAGCGTCCCGTAACCGGCAGGATTCAGTACATCGATGGCATGCGGCAGATGGAGGGGCGGAACGAAGTCCCCCGCATTCAGGGTGTCGAGCGACTGCATGGAATGCGACAGGAGGAATCCGTCTAGGTTGACCATCACGGGAAGGATCACGTCGGTGTGTTCCGCGATCCTGAACGCCATGAGGGTGGTATCGTATGCTTCCTGGACAGTGCTGACGTAGACCTGGAGCCAGCCGGTATCCCGTTCCTGGAAGGCATCGGTATGCTCAGCCCAGACGTTCCAGCCCGGCCCGATTGCCCGGTTTACGTTGGCCATCACGATGGGGAGCCGTGCCCCTGCTGCCCAGTTGACCATCTCGTGCATGTAGAGGAGCCCATGCGAACTTGTTGCAGTGAAGGTCCGGGCACCCGTGATGCTTGCGCCGATGCAGGCTGCCATTGCTGAATGTTCGCTCTCGACCGGGATGTAGCGACTGTCCAGTTCACCCGAGGTCACATACTCAGCGATCTGTTCGACAATCTCGGTCTGCGGGGTGATCGGGTATGCTGCGATGACATCGGGCTTCACCTCCTTCACCGCAGCCGCGACCGCCTTGTTCCCGGTGGCAATCGTCAGCATATCCCTTCGGCCTCCTTCTGAAGGTGCTTTGCCCGCTGCTCTGCCTGAGACTTCAAGGCATCGATCGCCTTCCTGTCGATCCCCTTGAACCTGCCCTGGACTGAAAGGTAGTCCTCGATGGGGATCGGTTTGATCATCGCAGCCTTGGATGGCCCGTTGATAGTCACTTTCCCAAACTCACTCTCATAGAGGATCCACAGGCCGGATCTCACCGCGAGTTTCCCCATCTCGACAGTCATCTCCGATGAGAAGCGCCATCCGGGCGGGCAGGGTGCAAGGACATGGATGAACTTTGAGCCCCTCAGTGTGAGTGCTTTTTGCACCTTTTTAAAGAGGTCCTGGGGGTAGGCAGCACAGGCTGTTGCGAGGTAGGAAGGATTGTGGGCGGCAACAATGGCATCGAGATCCTTCTTTGCATGAACCTTCCCCCCTGGCGTGGTGGTGGTGCGGGCACCTATCGGGGTGGAACCCGAACGCTGCATACCAGTATTGCCGTAGGCTTCGTTATCGTAGCAGATATAGAGGAAATCGGTCTCCCGCTCGAATGCACCGGAGAGGGCCTGGATCCCGATGTCAACCGTTCCACCATCGCCGGCATAGACTATCACGTTGGTCTTTTTACCGGCTTTCTGAAACGCCTCGCTCATTCCGGATGCACAGGCAGCAGCTGCGGCAAACGCGACATTATACACGGGAACATTCACTGCGGTATTGGGATAGATACCCTGGATAACACTGGTGCAACAGGCAGGGACCACCAGAACGGTATCAGCTCCCGCTGCCTTGAGTACATACCGGAGAATGAGGGTAGAGGGGCACCCTGCACAAGCCGAAGTGCACTTCAGTATAAACTCTTCTTTGGGGATCTCGGTCATGGAAAATCGTGAAAAAGGTTAGCTTTCCATCAGTAATAAGCGTAGTATTCTGGTAATTCTTGGGGATGAATGCCTTTAATCAAGGGATTCGGCCCGGTATCCATGGTTCCGGAGTATCCCTTTGAGGGAGGTATCATCCGCACCTGAAGGGATCTTCTGCCATACGGCTTCAAGGCCGGCGTCGCCTGATACCAGGGTCCTCCTTCCCTTGACATACCCCGCCTCCCGGCCGCACTGGTCATAGATTATCATCGTCCTGCACCGGAATTCCCTGCAGATGCGGGGACGGGTCTGGTAAATTGTGCAGGTGAAGAGGCCAGCAGCGTCTTTCCTGAGGAACGGGCACCAGGCTGGATCCTGGTCACCTGATGCGAAGAGTTCCCGCAGTTCCGGCTGGACGGATACCGGTAGCAGTTCACCACTAACGGCAACGCGGCAGTAATACTGCACGGGGGAGAGGCTCCCCTCGATCCGGATATGTCTCCCAAGGCTTATGCAACATTTTCCGCATCTCGTACAGGCAAACGGTGCCATCCCTGTAAGATAAACCCTATTGGGTGATGAATATGGAGGGTTTCATCCAGATTTCGTCGGCTGGGATGAAGGTCATCGTCTCTGCGCGTTTGCATGCAGGGAAGAGGCACCGCTTCATGCATGAATAAGCCGTGAGCTGGCAGCTTTCCTGGTAGGCTGTATTCTGTTCTTTGAGCCTTGAGAGGGATAGCATCGCGAGAAGTGCATTGACGATTGCAGGGGGTGTGCATGAACGGATCACAGGGATGTGAAAGTGTACACATCCTTCAGGAAGGTTTGTTCCTATTGCCTCTGTTCCCTCTGAATGATCCCTGCAACATCACTGGCGATGATGGATGGGGTAATTATGAGAGGAGAGCCTGCAGAGGGTGTGTGTAGGACTGATCCCTAACTGTCTTTCCCCTCTTAGGCCACCATGCGGAGTTACATCGATGTAGTGAATGAAGGATCTCTCATCCCAATTTTCACTTTCACCGGCTCCGTTACGAACAGGCTTCACCGGTTGCTTTCGTTCAGATCGCGCACTACCCGTTCGAGAGCAGCATGGTGCTCATGGAGCCGCACGAGGAATGCCTGCCTTTTTCCTTCGACAGGAAGGGGGGAAAAGGCAATCCCGCAATGCACATCCCAGAGGATGAGGCCATCGGGAGGTAAAGGCGAGAGAGGCGAGCACCGTTCACCCTCAAGCCGCAGCACAATCCTCTCCTCACCCTCCATCCCTTGCCCGATACGCAGGAGCGATGCGGCCATGAGCCGTACCATGTTCCAGAGGAAGCTGTCACCCGTCACTTCAAATACACAGGTACTCTCTTCACACCAGACCCTCGCAGAGGTGATTGTCCGCTCGGGATTTCGCTCACTGGTTCTCGAAAAAACGGAGAAGTCGTGTGTCCCTACGAAAAGATGGGCGGCGGAGTCCATGGCTTTCTCATCAAGGTGGGTCGTCCCGAAATAGTACCGGTAGGTCCGTAGCTTTGCGTCATATCTCGGATGGAACTCTGGATCGACCTTTGCATATCCGTTAATCCAGCAGTCCAGGGGAAGCTGCCAGTTCAGGGCAGAGAGCGCCCGGGAGGGATATATGGTGGAAAAGGAAAAGATCTGTCCCCTGGCATGGACTCCTCGATCCGTCCTCCCCGCGGCAACGAATCCTGCCTTCCGGTAGTCAGAGAAGAGGCCGAGCCGGGTACACGCGGCCACAAACTCTCCTTCAACGGTCCGTTCCGCTGCCTGCATCTGGGATCCAAAAAACCGGTCACCGAGATAGGCGACCCTGCACGCAAGCCTTACCGGTGGTAGATCCGGCGCCTGAACTTCTTCCATGTATTCCTGATAGTCTGGCGGGTGTAACTCGGGAGGGGTGTCATCTTGCCTGCGGCACTGGTCTTGCCATCCCGTATCGCGGCAAGGATGGATCCACAGTCCTTCTTTGCATCAATGGTGGTCCTGCCGAATCCGACATACCGTGCATGATGGGCATCGGATCCTGCCACGCAGGGCTTACAGATACGCCGCGCCATCCGTGCTGCCTTGAGGTTTGCCGAGCCGACAATGTACCTGCTGTTGAAAACCTCGATAGCATCGACCGAGTATAAGGCAGAGCGGAGTTTTCTCCCGACACCGTGTCGCCAGACATGGTACGGGTGGGGGAGGATGAGGATTGCGCCTCTCTCTTTTGCGAGGTGAATGGTCTCGATCACGTCCAGTCCAGAGGGTATCTTTTCAGTTATACCGAGTGCAATCAGGTGCCCCTGGCGCGTCGAGATCTCAATTCCTGGGATGATCACAAGGCTCGTGGGGATGCTGAGTGCGGCAATGGCACCTTCTACCGTATCATGGTCTGTAATTGCGATCGCATCGAGGCCGACGGCCTCAGCTCTGCGTATGATCTCCAGGGGGGTGCTCTCCCCGTCTCGTGAAAAAATGGTATGGACATGGAGGTCGCAGGAGAGCATGCTATCATATGACTTTTTATCTCACTGGTATTAAGGAAACTTATGCGCATCCTTCTTCCAACCGGATCTGCAACTGCCGGGATGGTCAGAACGGCAGCGGAGGGGATGGATGCGGTCATCGCTGTGACCGGCGATATCGCTTCCTTTCTCACCCCTGCCCAGCTGGAAGGGCTCATAGGGGAAGGGAAATACGACCTTGCCCTGGTTTCCGGCATGTGCACGGCATCCTTCGATGGGGTTGAGAGACGGACCGGGGTCCCCGTATACCGGGGACCCCGCCATGCCGCTGATCTTGCCCTGATCCTTCCGCTCCTTGGCACCATACCTCTCTCCCGCACCATTCCAGCAGACGATCTCCTGGCAAGTGAGAGACGGAATGAAGCATTGCGGACCATTGCCCGGAAGGAGCGGGAGGCTGAGTCCGAATACTTCATCAGGGGGGTGAAGATTGGGGGAAATTCCCGGATGAAGGTCCTGGCTGAGATCATGGATGCACACAAAGAACCGGATATCAGGGCAAAGGCGCTCTCCTGTTTTTCTTCGGGTGCTGACATCGTGGACCTCGGATTCGGGTTCGATGCAACACCTCACGATGTGAAGCGGGTCTTTTCCGAGCTTTCGGATCTTCCGGGCCCCCTCGCCATCGACACCCAGGATCCCGTTTTGATCGCTGCAGGGCTTCCGCGGGCGGACCTTGTCCTCTCGCTCTCTGACCGGAACATCGCCCTTGTAGGAAGGAGGGTGGCAGAGTGTGGTACAGGTGCGGTGGTCGTTCCTGGAGAGCGAACCCTTGATGAGAATATCCGGCTTGCAGAGGACGCCGGGATCTCCTGTATCCTTGCGGATCCGTTGCTCACCCCGGCCGGCTCCGGGCTGGTCGCATCACTTTCTCATTTTAGCGATCAGGGCTATCCGCTCTTTTTTGGCGCAGGGAACGTGGCAGAGCTGATTGATGCCGATTCGCCCGGGGTGAATGCCCTCCTTGCCGGGATGGCCATGGAGGTGAAGGCTTCGGTGATATTCACCAGTGAGCACTCGGACAAGACCCACGGTTCGATCAGGGAGATGCGGAGGGCAACTGAGATGATGGTGCTCGCTGCGGAACGGCCTTATCCGAAGGATCTTGGGATCGACCTGCTCATACTCAAGGAGAAGCGGAGGAGGCGGGAACCTCCCCTAGAGTATTGCGAGGAGGTCCGGGCAGGAACGATGCCAAAGGAGATTACCTACGATCCCTGCGGGAATTTCCGTATCGGAATTGAGGGCGAGGAGATTGTCGCGGTTATCGGCGGAAAGGCATACCATGGGTGCTCATGGGCAGGAGTCTTCCGTGCGATACAAGAGCACGGGGAGGTCTCCCTCCTCGATCACGCAGCGTATCTTGGTGCAGAGCTATTCAAGGCGGAACTTGCCATCAGGTTCGGGAGAAGTTTTGAGCAGGACGGACCGTTCTGAAACAGGGGGGTGCACCCCCTGGTTTAATCTCTCCACTGTCCTAAAACTAGGGCAGGATATGCGTATCAGGGGAATACGGAAGGACCTGCTCTCGCTCCTGCTCCAGCTTGGGCGGGAGCAGCATCCGAACGAGTATGCCGGGCTTCTCCGCGAATCGGACGGTATTATCGAAGAGATCAATCTTCTGCCGGGGACAACAAGCACCGATCGTTCTGCAAGCCTCTTTCTTGATATGATGCCGCTTGACACGCACCTCGCCGGGAGCGTCCACTCCCACCCGAACGGGGTCATCCGCCCCTCCGATGCCGATCTCGGGTTCTTCCCACGGACCGGGAGGTATCACATCATCGTAGGATTCCCCTACGAGGAGGATGACTGGTGTTGCTTTTCTGCAAACGGCATGCCGGTTGATATCGGGGTGATCGATTGAAGCGGGTCGTTGCCACGGGAACCTTTGACCTGCTTCATCCGGGACATCTCTATTACCTGGAGGAGTCGCGCAGGCTCGGCGATGAGCTGTACGTAATCATCGCGAGGGACGCCAACGTACGGCACAAGCCAAAGCCGGTTATCCCGGAAGATCAGCGGATGAAGATGGTCGGAGCGTTAAAACCGGTCGACCATGCGGTGCTCGGTGACTTGCATGACATGTTCCGGCCGATCCGCGAGATCCAGCCCGCGGTCATCACGATCGGATTCAACCAGCACTTTGATGAGGCGAAGCTTGTTGCCGATCTCCGGGAGGGAGGGATCGGCTCCGAAGTCGTGCGAATCGGTCAGTATCCCGGGGATGCGTGCTCGAGCACGAGCCGGATCATCAGAAAGATCCTGGAACAGTACAGGGAACAATGAGGGGATAATCGGGGACAGCGTATCCATGCCCCTTCTCACCTTTCTCTAAGTCTCCATATTATTCAGATTTGCATCTGAAGAGCATAACGAAATCCTGAAAAGACTTCTTTAAGGCCGACCCCATCCCACAGGAACTCAGGCAAGTATCAAACTTCCTGATAAAACGGGCATCGATCCTTCAGGCATTCACGGTTCTGGTCAGAGAACCGGCAGAATACCTCCCTCGGTTCAGGGAGATGAATCCCCATCTCGGTTGAGACGAACCGGATCGCTTCCTGCAGTGCAAGGAACGTGTTTCTTTTACAGCACCGGGGACCCCCATGAAGGGCGATCTTCTCGAGCGCTCTCGCGGTCATCAGGTTGGCCATGCGCCATTCCTCGCGGGAGAGTGGGGTTGCTCCGGTAACGATGCTGATAAAGATCCCGGTCCCGACCGCCGCACCGCAGTCACCGAGCAGCCCGCAGGAACCCCCCTTCACCAGTCCAGCCCTGTGCCTTGCATTCCTGATCCCCAGTTCTTTCTTGCCCGGCTGCTGTGTATGATTACAAAATGCAGCTACGAGTACCGCGGGCACCAGGAAGTGATGCTCGGGCCCGTGCATCATCACCCTCGGGCTTGAGAATATCAGCTCTATGAGGGTGAACGGATTATCCTCGGTGCTCTGGAGGCAGATCACCTCGATCAGGTCCTCGGTATCCAGCCGGTGGCACCGGTCGCAGACATAATGGCCGTTCACGCAACGGGTACTGGATTTACAGACCCTCTTGCAGTACTGGCATTCCATCTCCTCCGGCTGGTCAAGGTATTCGAGATCAGCACCACAGATCAGGCAGCCGGATGAGGGGGTCATTGTGGGAGAAATAGGAGAGAGGAGAGATAAGGGTTCGGGTAAAAAAATATTAGATTTACAGAAAAGTAAAGCAAACCTTATACGATACTTTTCACCAGATTTTGCATCTTCTCTCTAAAAATTGAGATATCGAATTGGGCAGCCCTTTTAATACATGCATCTTTATATTGGTCAGGGTTTACCGATATCTTACAAACTGCTTCAGCAATCTTCCTGGAATCAGCTTCTACAAGCATTCCTGTATCTGGTGTGACTGTTTCACGAAATCCCCCTTCATTGACCGCAATAACAGGCTTTCCTGATGCCATCGCTTCTAATGGGGTAAGTCCAAAATCTTCATCTATTGCAGTGCATACCAAGCCTCTGCATCGTGAATAATAATCATGTAATTCATTCTCTGTAACTTCACCTATGATCTCGATATTTTGAGGCAGAGTCTCTTTTAACTTCGTAACGTATCGGTCCTGACGATCCCCTTCTGCATATCCTCCAACGATTAAAAGCCGTTCATCAGGAATTTTTCTGAAGCTTTCGATTTGAAGATCGATCCGTTTTTCCGGATATAGTCGGTTCACTGATAACCAGAAATCCCCATATTCCCTGAATGTGAACTCAGATGTATTCACTGGAGGATAAATGACATTGGCATCTCTATTATAGTATTGCTTAATCCGGCGGCGCACATTATCAGAGATTGTCGCAATATGGTCAACTTTGTGTACGGATTGCTGATCTAGTATTCGGTGACAAGAAATCCAAAGGCGATTAAGTTTCCGTTTCACGAAGTCGTGCCGATAAAGGGATGTTTGATAGAGGTCGTAAAATACCCGGGGTGGTGTGTAACAGTACCAAAGATTTGGAGAATGTCTACGGGCTGCGTTATGACTCCAGATTCCTGTAAAAATAAAAAAATCATAAGATTCCGAAAAATCGGCTAAATAAAACATACCTGTTGCGGATATCTGTTTTAATGGGTAGAATTTTATCGTCTTACCAAGACTTCTGGTTTTAACAGAGGTATTCAATGCATTTATGGAATCGGTATCGGTGGTGATAATATCAGCATTTAATGCGGTGGCCAGATCGAGAGTAACCCTCTCTCCACCTCCAATTGCCCCAAAGTAGTCATGAAAAATTGCTATTTTCATTTTACTTCTCTATTTTTCATCCCTATCTACAAGATATTATCCATTTAGAAAGAATCAAAATAAATCCAACTAAAATATCAAATATGATACTAAACAAGTATATTGAAAAATATTTTAAATATTTGAATAATGATATTATTGAAAAACTAGATGCCAACTCAATCTTATTAGCAAAAATATTAATTGAAAAATTAAAATTTAAAAAAGAAGTCGCTTCCCTTTCTGAAATTGAATTTAGAGTATTTTCCCAATTTGGAGAAGATGGAATAATTCAGTATTTAATAAACAAGATACCAATAAAAAAAGACAGATTCATAGAATTTGGAGTGGGTAATTATCGAGAATCTAACACTCGTTTTTTACTGATTAACAACAACTGGTCAGGTCTTATTATTGATTCAAATAAGTCTGAACTTGAGGAGATATATAAAGAATCCATCTCCTGGAAATATGATTTACAGGCGTTAAATGAATATATTACAAGAGAGAATATAAACGATATTTTTGAAAAAGTGGGATTTACCGGAAAAATTGGTTTATTAAGTATAGATATTGATGGAAATGACTATTGGATTTGGGACGCCATTACTACAATAGACCCAATTATTGTGATATGTGAATATAATAGCATTTTTGGCAACAAACATGCTATTACAATACCGTATACTCCTGATTTTGATCGAAAAAAAGCTCATTTTTCCTATCTTTATTTTGGGGCATCGATAAGAGCTCTCTGTTCTCTAGCCGAGAAAAAAGGGTACGCTTTCATAGGGTGTACAAGTGCTGGAAATAATGCTTTTTTTGTTAAGAAGGAATACTCATCATTATTTATAACTCTGACTCCCACAGAGGGCTATATTTCTTCTTCATTCAATGAATCTCGGGATAAAAATGATATGATGTCCTATGTCAGGGGGCTCGACAGAATCTCTTTGATAAATGAAATGGATGTATACGATCTTATGTCAGATTCAGTAAGAAAAATAAAAGATTATAAAGAGTTTTGATGTCTAATTCGCATTCTTTCTCGGTAGTTGCAACTCATAGAAAATTGAAGGGAATTCTTGAAAAATCGGTTCTCTTTAACGTTCCCTCAAGACTACAATTAATTTTAATAATATATCTATTTTAAATAACTTATTAAGGCCTATTGACATGGAAAATGTTACGGTGGGTTGGATAGAAACCTCCGGTTGGAAGTCGGAACGTAATGTCCCGACTTTATGGATTGGAAAGAGAAATATAGACCTCAGATCTAAAAACCAAATCGATGTTGTTTTTCTTGAAGGATACGAAAAATTAGAACCTGATTACAAGGAAAGCTTGGAACAGATCGGGTACACCATAGTTGATGGTTCATTGGTTTATAGAAAATATGCCAAGGAATATTCATGTTTGAACAGATTTGGCATATACGAAAAGAATTGTTTTCTCCGATGGCTTGTTCTTCAAGATATTTATTCAGACTCTCCAATTATTCACTATGATGGAGATATAATATTTAATGAAACACCCGAAAATCTAGAAAAAAAACTTGGTAAATTCACCTTCGCACTTCAAGGTTGCCCTGCTTTTGTTTCAATAAGAGACCCATCATGGCTTGAAGATTATAAGAAAAATCTGGATTTTTTTTGTAGTAATGTTGAAAAATATTCTTCCCAAGCATGGAAAGAGAGAAATGGATGGGAAAAATCATATAAGGAAAAATGGGCGGGTTATCGAACAAGAAAAATTATCGCAAGTGATCAGGATTTTTTATCCCATCTCATTCATACCGACCGTATCCTCCAAAACAATCCATTGGATATTAAGGCAAACAATCCAGATTTAATATTATTTTCGAATCCGCTCTATTTTTTCACGCACAATCTTAATCTTGCTCCATTTAGCTATATTCGTTATCATTCTATTGATTTTTTCAATGACAGAAAGGTTGCTTTTTGGCATATGCAAGGAGCTTTTGTCGCATATCTTCGAGTGGCATTTATTATAAAGTATCTTCTTAAATTACCAATTAAAGTGACTAATTCTCTGGAATGGGAAAATATCACGACAATTCAACATATATTTAATATGAGTCATTACAAAATGAGATCGTCATTACATCTCGTGCTGGATCGACTTTCTATCTGTAAATTTTTTTTTGAACGATGTGACTTCTCTAAAATCTTTAAAAATGGCTCCTTCTGGACCTATCCATCTTCATCCGATGATTTTCCAACTTTCGATTTTCCATATTATGAAGATTATTCAAAATTTTTTCGAAAATAGATTCCAACAATAATAGAGCCGACACTCGGCATTATTTTTTGAGCGAGTAATATTTTTCCACCGGTTGCCCAAGCAAGTGAACGATGTCTACTAATTCGGAATTATAGTTGAGTATTTGGCAAACCCTCCTGTTACTAACAATTTCTTCAATCTGTCTGACCCTCCGGAAAAGGAAATACAACCACTTCGCACTGGGTTTTCGAGTCGGCTTCGTATACTGCCGACAGTCGGAAATAATTAAAAATAGTTGAATTTTACTGCCGACAGTCGGATGAATTGATCAGGGATACATTTCACGCATACTCCATCATCCCTGTCCGAACAAGAAAACGGAAGCGCATCTCTGGTTTTTACCGGAAGAGGCTCGCTCAATCGTTTGACTTAGAAGTGTATCATCAACGGAAAAAGGTGGAAACCGCATTCTCTGCCCTAAAAAGGAAATACTGGGAGTCTTTTAATGCCAGATAGTCCAGGCTCCAGGTCAAGGAGATCAAAATGAAAGTGATCCTCTATAACCTCTCCCGAATGATGCTTTATTCTCTCTTCTCGTTGCTAGTGAGGAATTCTACAGAGCCAAAATCTGTTATCATTTAAATACGCTATTTTTTCCATATTTTTCTAAATCAGCTTTCACCATCATCCTAATTAATTCATTGAATTTTGTGTCAGGTTCCCACCCTAATTTTCGCTTCGCTTTGGTGATATTCCCTCTTAAATCCGGAACATCGGCAGGTCTCATGAATCGCTCATCTTGGGTGACGTACTTCTTCCAGTCAAGTCCCGCCTCTGCGAATGATAACTCAACAAATTCTTTGACAGAGTGGCTTTCGCCGGTCGCAATGACGAAATCATCGGGATCTTTCTGTTGTAGGATGAGGTGCATAGCTTTAACATAGTCACCTGCAAAACCCCAATCCCTCTTTGCATCGAGGTTTCCAAGTCTTAATTCCTTGGATAATCCGTGGTATATCCTTGCAACACCATCGGTGATTTTCCTCGTCACGAACTCAATGCCACGCCGGGGAGATTCATGGTTGAAAAGAATGCCATTGCAACAGAACATACCATAACTTTCGCGGTAGTTGACTGTCGCATAGTAAGCATAGACTTTGGCGACTGCGTAAGGACTTCGTGGATGAAACGGCGTGCTTTCGCTTTGCGGAACATCTGCTTTTCCAAACATCTCGCTGCTGGATGCCTGGTACATCTTGGCACTCGGGCTGAATTGGCGTATTGCTTCAAGTATTCTGGTTGTACCCAATCCAGTTACATCCCCAGTCAAGACCGGCTGGTTCCATGAAGTAGCAACAAAAGATTGTGCTGCAAGATTATACACTTCATCCGGTTGGGCTGTCTGGACTGCAACGTTCAATGAACTTTGATCGGTAAGATCTCCTTCAAGTAATATTACTTTGTCAGCAATGTTCTCAATCCTTGTTGTATTGGGTGTGCTCAGTCTCCTGACCAGACCATATACATCATATCCTTTATCGACCAATAGTTCCGCAAGATATGAGCCATCCTGACCGGTTATTCCCGTGATCAAAGCAGACTTTGCCATATATAAGTCCACTATTTAGATTTCAAACATGAAAAAAATTTACGATATCCCCCAGAAATATGATGCAAACTTTTCACTGAACCATAATTTCGATATTGTGACATTATTAATTCTGTTTCATCACTTCTTTGTATAACCGGTATGTCTCTCTAGCTGTTTTTTCCCATGTGAATAATTTGACCCTTTCAAGTCCATCTTTTGTGGAGCCTTCTTTGAGGGTTCGGACAATTGCATTGACAAAATTTTCTAAATAATCAGAAACTGAAAGATCAATCAGCTCGCCACAGTCTCCTACAATTTCCGGGAGACTTGCACTTTTACTTACAACAACAGGAACGCCACATGCCATTGCCTCGAGGACAGGGAGACCAAATCCCTCATACTCCGCCGTATGAAGAAATATATCAGCAGCATTATAAAGGAATGGCATATCCTCTTCTTTCACCCAGCCTAGATTGATTATCCCTTTCCCTTGGAGGGTATCTCCATACCCAACCTTAAGTAATTTTATATCTGGGAACTCTTGTTTAACTTGGTCGAAAACATTCTTGGTAATATCCATCCTTTTATGGGGTAAATTGGATGCCACAACGAGGATGTATTTTTCATCAGGATTGAGTCCGAATTTTCCTTTACAGCTTACTTTATCCATGGGAAAATATCTTGAATGGTCCACTCCAAGGTATACAACATCGATATTTTTCTCTTCAAAATCCCATAATCGAATAAGCTCATTTTTAGTAAATTCAGAAATAGTGATAATATGGTCAGGGAATTTTAACGCCCTTGGCGTTAGCTTCCATTGGATCTTTGTAGAAATATCGGTTTGAGTTTCAGGATAGATTATTGGTGTCAGATCCAGAACTGTAATAATAAATTTTTTAGGTCTCCTATAATATGCAACTGGCGCGATAGTCTGAAAGGTTGCATGTACAATATCTGCATCGTTTTGTGTATAACGATAGATCCAAGATAAAAAGGTACTTCCAAAAATTAGATTATCGGACCGTTGTACCCTTTGTAAATCGTCAGAGGGATATAAATCATGAAATTTTTGATACAATTCATCCTCATACCGTTTCACTCCTGAAAGAGGCTGATTCTTTTTTGAAATATTCCAATGGATAACTTTCATCGATTAATTCTTATTTATCAGTGGTTTCATCCAATATATGTTTCTTAATCCCATTCAGAGCATTTACGCCTTTAAATGCTTAAGAAAAGTTATTTTAGTCTTTTATGTATGTTTTAACAGTTCTATCAACAACTTCATTCCAGTCGATGATTCGTTTCTGGTAACTTTGGCTTGGTTTCAGTAATCTGATGGCTCCGATTAAATTCTTTGCAGAAGGTTCAATCCCGATACAGGTAGTCCCGTCAACGAACTCTTCTAAAGCCCCGTTTTTGTTGACAATCACCTGCAGGCCGCTTGCCAGGGCTTCTGCTACGGTAATCCCATAGGCTTCAAATGAAGAAAGTGAAATCATCAATCCTGCCGATGCATATTCCTGAAGCAAATCCTGTCTTGAGAGATCCTTTTTCCAAGTGACGCGATCTGACACTCCTTTGTCGGCAGCCAGCTGTTGCAACGAATGTTCATATGGACCTTTTCCAACGATGGTGAAGGTGTATCCTGGCAACTCTGGCAGAGCTGCAATGACATGCTGGATTCCCTTGTATTGTTCGATTCTGCCTACATGGAGGATCCTGTGTGGATATTTTGCCCCGATGATCCCCTTGAACTCTGACAGATTCAGCCCGTTGGGAATAACAGTAAACCTCTCCTCCGGTATGTCAAATTTTCCTTTAATCAGGTTTTTTTCATACTCTGATACACAGATAATCCGATTGGCACGGTGAAAGATAGCCCGCCCGAAGGGATTGTAAAAGGTAAGAAGCATATTTCGAAGAGAAGTATGGCCTTTCCCGTGGTAGTGGGGAGTGAAGATGAATCGCTTATTTCGTGCGGCCATCATAGCGAACAAGGCTGGAAAGGCGTGGTACCCGTGAGCGTGGAGGATTTCGGCATCCAGTGTTTTAAGGTAGGATGCCATCTTCGGGGAAAAAAAGTAAGCATCATGAGGTGCAAAACTCCGGAATCGGGTTATCGAAACCCCATTGATGAAATCATTTTTAGGGTGGACTCCGCTGGGGTCAGTACAAACCACTTCAACCCTGTGACCCATTTTGACAAGTCTTTCGGCAATCTCCCTGACGTGAGTTTCTACTCCTCCAATATCCGGAAAATAGCGGGGACAGACTTGTATGATCTTCATTTCAGGCACCTTTTTTTGATCCATTGAGGATGACTGACGAGAGAAATGTGGTCCACTGTATGCCGATTCCGCTCCAGGCAAGGTTTGCCGGAGGAGGAAATGAACCCTTTTCCCTTAATAACTGAACCAATGCTCTTTTCAGTTCTTCATTGTTGTTTGGAGCGATGAAGAGAGCACCTGAATATGATTGTAAACCCTCCTCGAGGCCTCCGACTTTTGTTGCGATAATTGGAAGACCGAAGGCCATTGCGATATGGGCAACACCACTCTGGGACGCACGGGTATACGGTAGGGCAATAAGGTCAGCAGCAGAAAAATAGATCGGCACCTCATCGTCAGCGATATAGCGACTGACGATTGTGATCTGCTCCCTGTTGGGTGATTTCTCAGCACGAGCCAGAGCATCCTTGTCCTCCCAGGCCTCTCCGACAATGAGGAGGCGGGAGGAGTGCAGCAATTCAGTGGGAAGGGAGTCAAAGGCTTCGATCAGGTTTTTCACTCCCTTGTAGGGCCGAAGGAGACCAAAAAAGAGGATCACGTTTTCTTCAGCAATCTTTAGTTGTTTCCGTGCAACGGATCGTTCGATAACAGGGTACTGGTCATAGAGGCCGTGCGGAATCACCATCACTTTGTCATGAGGAACATGGTAAGACGTTTCAACAAGAGCCCTGTCAGCCTCGGAATGAACGACATAACCCTCGGCTCGCTTTCTGATAATCCTCCCCATGAGGACCGAATATATCCGGATTGGGAGAATTGTTTGTTCGAGGGGATCAACGACCTCATGATATTCGATGATAATCGGGACGTTCCTGAAGAGCATAAACTGGAGGGCCGCATACATGTGAGCAACACTGGACGTCCACCACTGGAAAATGATGATATCCGCCTTCCTCAGCTGGGCTGCAGCCCTCATCCACGAAATGGGACTATACCAATCAAGGAGTTCCATGACTTTTACTTCAGTCTTGTATGATACTGTAGAGAGAGGATTCCCTACCCGCTTCCATCCGGGAAAAAATCTTCTGGGCAGCATGTTGCGAAAGAGGACTGCCGTTACCTCTGTCGATTCTGAAATTGCATTGGCGAGCCTGATGGTATAATAACTGATCCCGGAGAGAAAGCGGATCGATGGCCCTACAAGGACCACCCGGATTTTTGGTTTCATGGGTGCCGTCCTGATCGCTGGGATATATTGCACGGCTCAGGAATCCGCGTGAACAGAGAATAGCTGTTGCTGCCAGACTCCCGTAGCAGAATACACCTTAAGAGATAAAACTCTGTGAGGAATCCTGACTCCTCTGGGTAAGGTTTTTTGGAGGTCCAGTTCAGGGATATAGCGATTCGTTTACTTTTCACCGTTGAATGAGGTGTCAGATTCCACTCCCGTTCAAAAGGAATGCTCACGCTCTCTTCTTGGAATTGGAGGCTAATAGGTTTTCCGGGATAATTCACTCGCAAGAAATAATCTCCTTTGAAACCAAATGGAGTTTTGTGACAGAGAAGCCTGCGTTTTTTCAGCAGTTTATGAATATGGAAGCGGTGAGGCGCCAGAGCCTTATTCATATCGGCACGAATATCGCCATCACTGCGGTTGGATTTCTCTCAACGTTCTATTTTGCCCATGTTCTTGGGCCATCTATACTTGGAGCATATTTCCTGTTCCTGGCATATTTCGGACTTTTTAATCTCATTGTCGATGGAGGATTGGGGAATGCCGCAGCCAAGAGGATGAGCGAAGGAAAAGACCAGGAAGAATTCTACTCAGCAGCGGCAGTATTGAGACTGCTTCTCCTTGCCGTTTCTCTGGTCATTCTGTTTCTTTTCCGACCCTATCTGGTTGATCTGAACGCTTCAGATCTGTTCTGGTGGCTCGTAATCGCCCTCATTGTTAATCTGCCATTTGGTATAGCAGCAGGGGGAAATTATGGCCTCGGAAAGGCAGGCGTGGTTCAGGGAAGCTACCTCGCCAACAATCTAGCGAGAATCATCCTCCAGGTGATCTTCGTCTTTTTTGGCCTGCAGATCGCCGGTCTTGCTGGTGGTTTCATCGCAGGCCTTGCAATCGGGTTCCTTTTTAATTATCGGTATCTTGAAGCGCGTTTTCGGATGTTTACCCGGGCTCACTTAAAGAGCCTGTTCACCTTCTCGTTCTGGATCTTTCTCGCCATGAGCGGGATTCTTATCCTGACGAATATTGACGTGGTGCTCATCGGCTATTTCATGGGCAACACCGAGGTCGGTGTTTATCGTGTCGCTCTCCAACTGGCCTCTCTTGGGGTATTTGTCGCCCTCGCACTGGAATATGTCCTTTTTCCAAGATTCAGTGGCTGGAACGAAGAAGCAAGCTATGACATCATAGGAACTGCCCTCTCACGGGCGTATACGTACTCCCTGGTATTGGCAGTCCCCTTCTGTGTCGGTGGCTGGTTGCTTGGCGATAAGCTTCTCTATTATTTTTATGGGGAAGCATTCACCACCGGCACTGTCGCCCTCATGGTCCTCCTCCCACTTTATGTCGTCTATGTCTTTCAGTATCTCCAGATGATGACCTTAAACTCCCTCAATCATCCGAAAGACTCCTTCTGGATAACTTCAGCCATTGTCATGGTGAATATCGTGCTGAATGTTCTCCTGATACCGGTCATGGGGATAACCGGGGCAGCCATTGCCACGCTGATTGCAATTCTAATAAGTTCCGTTCTCGGTTATTTCGTTCTCGGAAAATATATCCCCATGAAAATCGAGAGAGAACCAATCCTGCATATTATCGCGGCGACTGGAATAATGGCTCTCATTGTAGGAGGAATGCGGTTTCTGTTTCCTATTGAAAACCTGGTATATCTCATTGTGCTGGTTATCCTGGGATCGTTGGTCTATTTTGTTCTCCTTCTCAGGATCGACAGGGATATCCGTGATGAACTGAAAGCGATGGCAACCCAGGTAGGCATCTTCTGGCCTGAATTTCTGTAACACGGTAATTATACCCGGAAAACCTATATCCCCGGAACTCTACCTTCCACCAAGGAGAGAAACGGATGATTCTCAGTCTGGACACGGAATTGGCAAAGCTCACCGCCATCGCAGCCGAAAAAGGGGTAACAGCAAAAAGAATACCCGCATCAGACGTCGTCGTTTCGGACTGGGTCCGCTTCAAATGTCGATTTGGGTGTAAAGGTTATGCTAAGCACTTTGGCTGCCCCCCGTATGCTCCTTCTCCTCATGATACCCGGGCAATGGTCGGTGAATACCAGACTGGTCTTCTCCTCCGGTTCGACGGGGTTCCCGGCCATGAGTCATTCGGACCGGACGATCTTCCCGAAGATTTCCACCACTTCTACAAGGATCTCATCCTATGGGTAAACACTACGGTCCACACGATAGAAAAAACAGCCTTTTATGACGGATTTTACAAAGCCTTTGGGTTTGGAGGATATCCCTGCATCTTCTGTGAGGAATGTATTGCTGAGCAGTGCGAGGGAATGGTTGATGAAAGTATGCGAAGGAAATGCCGGCACATGGACCTTGTCCGGCCGAGCATGGAATCAGCGGGGATTGATGTGTTCGCCACGGCAAAGAACGCCGGGTGGGAGCTCTCCACTATCCCGTGCAGGGATATGGAGTATGGAAAAGTGATCCACAGCAATATTGTATCGATAGGGCTTGTGCTTCTTGAATAACCATATTTCAGGTTTTATCGATGCATTCCGAAGAGATATACCGGATTTTCATTCGTATTTTGGTCGATAATGGGCGGAATAATCCCGCTACAAACAATGTTAATCCCCGAAAGGAAATTTTCCTCCCGGACGGGAATTATCTGAACCAGAACCCCACATTCTCTGAAACTTAACCACACGTATAAATAGAGTGAAGGGAAGAATTACCGCTAGAAGGGTATCCATGCCCTTGTGATACTCTCCGGAGTGATTTACATGGCTGAATTTGCCAATGCATTTTATGGAAACGTCAGTCCCCGGAAGCTCACGCACAGCGAGCTCGTGCGTGCGATCCGGCTGATGGTAACCGATGAGTACGAAGCGATCTCGATCTATACCCAGCTCGCTGAATCGATTGATAACGAGCTCGCAAAGGAAGTCCTGATCGACATTGCAAACGAAGAGCGAGTCCATGCGGGAGAGTTTCTTCGACTGTTAAAAGAGCTGGCGCCCGATGAAGAGCAATGGTATGCGGATGGGGCAGCGGAGGTAGAGGCAGAGATCGCAAAGATGGCCGGCGCCCCTGCGGAAAAGGGGCCGGCTGAAGGCGGAGATGCAAAACCTTTGACTATCGGGTCATTGAAGGAGTGAGAGACAATGGAATTGAAATACCTCGGAAGAGACGATGCGCCGATAAAGGCGGAAACATGGAACCTGCTCGATCAGACGATGGTGGAGGCAGCGAAGAGCATTCTTGCAGGGAGAAGGCTGCTCTCCATCGAGGGCCCTTACGGCCTCGGCCTGAAAGGGGTCCCGCTCGAGGACTGTTCAGTTGGAGAATGCCTTCTTGTGAGCAAGTTCGTGCCGGTCCACATGATCAGCACCACTTTCACTCTTGGGGTGCGTGACCTGATTGCCTACGAGCAGAACGGGCTCCCCTTCGGAACGTCCCAGCTGATCGATGCAGCAATCAAGTGCGCAAAGATGGAAGATTCGATCATATTCGAAGGGGTAGCCGGGGCTTCCGGCCTCTTGAATGCTGAGGGTGTAAACGGGCAGAAACTTGCTTCATGGAACAGTGTCGGAAAAGCGGCTGACGATATTATCCAGGCGATGATCACCCTCGACGAGGCAGGGTACCATGGACCTTACGCTCTGGCCTTGGCGCCCTCCCGCTACAACCTGCTCTTCCGCCGCTATCTCCAGGGCATAGGAACCGAGCTCGAGCACATCAGGACCATCGTCACCGGGGGGGTCTTCAAAGCTCCGGCGCTGAAGAGCGGCGGGGTGCTTCTCGCAACAGGGAAACAGTATGCCTCGATCGTACTCGGCCAGGATATGACCACGGGATTTGTCGGTCCGGTGGGAGACAGCCTCGAGTTCTCCATCTCTGAGAGCCTTGCCCTCCTGGTAAGGGAACCAGCCTCGATCTGTGTGCTCAAAGAGAAGGCGTAAATCCTTTTTTCCGATGAAAATGGCTCAGCCACTTTCATCCTTTATTCGCAACCGAATGGCGCTCAAGGGAGTTTATATGAAGTGCCTCCGGCACTTTCATCCTGTAAGCGGGTCTCTAGACGGTGCATTATTTGAGGCTTTCTGAATTTATCCGGAATCCGGGAGTTCTCGGAAATCCTGAGCATCGTAGTTGAACGTCAGAAAAGACCCCCTTTAGCCGGTTCAATCATCGGATACCTTGGGTGCCGGTAAAAAAGGGATCGTGCCATTGAGGTGTCCGCTCTCATTAGTTATACAGAGCGATTTCAGGATGGTCACTGTTGCTCGCTTGTCAAGAGGCTGGTTGTCATTACCGCATTTGGGCGAGAAGATACAGGCGGGGCATCCCGTCTTACAGGGACATTCTTGGACAAGTTGGAGAGCATGGGCAGAGATCTCCTCGAACAGATAGTAGGCCTTCTCCGAAAGTCCGATCCCCCCTTCGTACCCGTCATAGACGAACACTACCGGCCTCGCGGTCTCCGGGTGCACTGGTAGAGAAACGCCTCCGATGTCCCACCGATCACACAGGACATAGAGCGGCATCATAGCGATGAATGCATGCTCGGAACCATGCAGCCCCCCGTCAGGATCAGATCCCTCCGCTTGGATAACCTCCCTTGTCCCCTCGGGAGGAGAGAACCAGAGAGCCCGTGTCGCGAAGGTGAGGGTAGGGAGATCCAGGGCCTCCACCCCGAGAAGTGTATCCCCTCGGATAATCTTGTATGCATAATACTGCTCGGTCACTTCGACGTCACCAAAGATGATGGGGATATCATGAAGAGTTTTGGTCTCGATGACCTTCCGGACCGTGATCTCAATGGATTTCAGGGGTCGGGTGTAATAATCGACCTCCGTTTTACTCACCCTGATAATGCCATGGTGAATGTCCATCGAGTCAACGAGATACTGGTCCCCCTGGTGAAGGAGAACTGCCCCCTGGTGGGCCTCCCTGAACGCCTGGTTCCGGTCCATCGTCTCGAGTGTCCGGCCCTCCGTCATAACCCTGAAGGAGTCGGGCGAGGTGCTTCCCATCCGGACGAGTTCGTGCGGCCTCCTGCTCCCGGAATAGACGAATCCCCGGGATGTTTTTGAGATGAGCCGTTCCTTTTCCAGGGCATCGATCGCAGGACCGGTCTCTGTGCCAAAAAGTGCGAAGTTCTCCGTGGTGATTGGCAGCTCTGCGGCAGCACAGAGGATCTGC
>MVZQ01000029.1 GCA_002068435.1 Euryarchaeota archaeon ADurb.BinA087
AAGGCTTTCCACCCCTGGCAGCAGTCGATCCATGAGACGTTGCACCTGCTCTCCCGGCTGGCAGCACCCGGGGCCCTGGTCCTTGACCCGTACGCCGGGACCGGGACCAACCTGATCGCTGCCCAGCTCCTTGGGATGAACTACCACGGTTTTGAGATTGACCCGGCGACCTACCAGATCGCCCGGGAACGGCTCACTCAACGGCCGCTTGACCTGGCCGTCTTTTCAGAGGCTACACCATGACACAATACCTGACACACAACTTACTCGAACGCTTCTCGAACGATGAGAACACGAACGACACCCGAACCGGGCAGGACCTTGGCTCTTGTGAACTGTTGCGAGATACCATGGAGGGAGAACCATGAAGAGATGGTGGTAATGAACCTGGGCGAGGCCATCGAGATGGCGAAGGAGCAGGAGCGACAGAACCGGGTCCCTGGATGGAAGCGGTATTACCTTAAGCACCGGGAGCAGGAACTTGCTCGCCGAAAAGAGTACCGGGAGAACAACAAGGAGGCCATCGCTGAGTACAACCACATCTATTATCGGTCCCGGAAACTGCGGAAGGCGGTGGCCAGTGGAAAGGGAGGAATCGTCAAAGAGGTGTCCCATGCTTGAGATAATCCGGAATGGGATCAGGCGATTTACTGCTTACCTGAAAGGGGAGAATGGCAAGGTCTATGTTCCATATGAACCGGAGAGCCAGACATCCAAGATCCCGGTCGGGGTTCTTTCGACCTCATCGGCTGCAAGCAGCGATGCAGAAGCAGTCGTAGATTTGGGCAGATGGACCGTTACCGAGCATGTAGAATCACCCTTCGAGAAGGTTGGCCGGATATACCTCGTCGGTCCTGATATGGTAATCCGGTCGGACTTGGACTTGCGGGGATTCCAGGTCCCGCTGGATGAGGTTGGTGCTGTGCTTGATGGGGAATCAAAGGCTATTCGACTTCTAGAAAGTGAAGAACAGGTCGGGACCACCCAGCTCTCGACCTCAAGGAGGGCGATGAATTTCACCATCGACCCTTTCTTTTACACAACGCCGTTGTATTCTGTGAATAGGATGCTTGCGGGTGAGCAGCGGAAGGCGCCGTTGTTTGTGGGGAGGGATCAGGTGGGAGGGTAGAAATCCAATTAATCCTAGTTAGGATTTGTGTAAAAAATTTTCAATTTTTCTTGAAGATCTACTCTCAAATATTTCAGTGATTCCACACTTGTATCAATCATTGATATGGTAATATCTGATTTTTTCCCGCGGTGAATGATATAATGTCTTGCCGTTACCATTTTTTTAAGGATATTCCAACATTCTATCGATTTATTTTTATCAGGATCTAAACAGTATTTTAAATCGATATTCAGAAATATTTTATACACTTTGGTAGCACTGCGATTATCCTGATTGTTAAGGCTTTGAAAATTTATTCTTTTTTTATCAGGTCCTAATAATTCATATAATGCGACCAAATCTGGTTGTGGCGTCGTATTTTCATAGATGTATCGAATTTTAAAAAATTCATCGGTTAAGCCCCGTGTCAGATACTTCAGGATTTCATTTCGTGCTAATGGACTGTCAAGAATTGGAATCGCATTAAAAGGTTTTCTGCAGTGATCAAACCAGGAATTTCTGCTAAAATAAAAATATTCACATAATAAGGTTTCCATTAATGATACAGAAAAAATAACAGCAGCATCAATCGAATAATTTTTAATTTCTTCAATCAATTTTAGGTTGTATTCAAAAGTTTGGTTTATTCTAGTAATTGTCTCGTTCTGTTTTCTTGTCATTAATGAATGGTGTAATTATTTTATCTTAATGAACTCTTTTATTAATTGAATTTTCTTCAATAATTGCTGCAAAGATGAAAAGTCAAAAATATAAGGCTTTAATCCATAACATTTCATAATTGGCCGGTGTTTTTCATGGAAGGAGATTCGCAAGGAGCTTATCGGAATAATAACCTCTTTTCAAAATACTATATTGAAAATTATCTCCCTAAAAGTCCTGAATGGGGGGGAAATGACCATATAAAAGCATTTGATTTAATAAAAGAAATTTGCAACCGAGAATCAAAATTTTTACATACTTACAATGAAAAGCAACTTGAAAATCATTTTTTTAATGACATATTCGATGTTCTGGGTTTCGAATATGAGGTCACTGAGCCAACTGAAGCAAGAAATTTTCCAGATTATGCTTTTTTTGTAGATAGGAAAAGTCTTGAAGATGCCCATAAAAAGAAGGATGCCATCTCATTTTTCACCAATGCAATTGCCATTGGGGAGGTAAAACAATGGAAAGTGGATCTTGATAAAATTACTAAAAATGAATATAGTATCTCCGAAAATCCTAGTCTCCAAATTCGGACTTACCTTGACGACACAAAACAAAAGTGGGGAATACTCACTAATGGTAGATATTGGCGACTTTATTGCAAAGATAAAAGACGTGATGATTACCTTGAAGTCGATTTACCTTTCCTAATTCTATCAAATGATATTGAGGCTTTCCGATTTTTCTATTACTTTTTTAGGAAAGATGCATTCATTTCATCTCAAGAAGGTCCAGCGTTCCTTGATCGAATTCTGAAAGAATCATTTGAATATGCCACTGAAATTGGAGACAGTCTAAAAGAAAATGTATATTGGGCGATGAAAAGGATATCAGAAGGCTTCATCGAGCGTAGTTCGAACAATCTCGATCGTAACAATCCAGCTATCCTTTCTCTTGTTCAGAAGAATTCAATGCTCTTGCTCTATAGGTTTCTTTTCTTACTCTATGCAGAAGGAAAAGGCTTATTGGATCTTAACAATCCCCAATATTTGAATAATTTTAGTTTTCATTGTTTGAAACATAACATTTCCACAATTCAGGATGGCCCTATTGAAAAAAGATATACTTCTATCAAGTGTTCCTTACTCTCCGAATTAAAGGAACTATTTAAATTGGTAAATCAAGGAAGCGAGTCATTCGGTATTCCTAAAGAAGAATTCTTTATTCCGGCCTATAATGGCGGATTATTCGATCCCAATAAGCACCCGGAATTGGAACGATGGGAGATTGGTGACCAATATCTTGCGGACGCCATTGATCTATTATCTCGAAGCAATCTCAAAGATCAACACAGAGATTTTGTTGATTATTCCACTCTCGAAATCCGTCATCTCGGTAGCATCTATGAAGGGTTACTCGAATACAAATTGAGGGTCGCCGAATCTGATCTGGTCGTTAGTGACGGTGGATGGGTAACACTCAATGAATACAATGCAAAGCGAAAACAGAAGAAAGCATTTACAGATTTTGATGAGTCCAATCGAGTAAATGCAGGACATCTCTATCTTGCGACCGATAAAGGGGAGCGTAAATCGACGGGCTCATACTATACGCCGGATTATATTGTTAACTATATTATCGAGAACACAATTGGACCAACCGTCGAGCAGAAATGGCGAGATTCTCAGATTTTAAAGACGAGTTATATTACTGGAACACTTTCAATAAATGTTCTAGATCCAGCAATGGGGAGTGGACATTTCCTTGTTGGCGCTGTTGATTTTCTTGCCCAGAAGCTCCTTGAAGCAGTTCAAAAAGATCATGAAACTGGCTTAATTACGAATACAGCGCCGTTCACAAACGATTGGGCACGGCGGGAGGTTGTATCTCATTGCATCTATGGTGTCGATTTGAATGAATTAGCGGTCGAATTAGCCAAGGTTGGGCTTTGGCTCACAACGATAAACAAGGATAAACCCTTATCGTTCCTTGATCATCGACTTAAGCAAGGAAATAGCTTAATTGGAGCAAGTCTGACGAAACTACGCTATTACCCTGGGACTGAACCCAAGGAAATGAATCAAACGGAGTTGCCAACTTCGATTTCCCCACGTTTTATTGGGCATTTACTCTCCAAAATCGCCGAAATTGATGCTATTGAAGAGAACCAATTGGTAGATGTTAAAAATAAAGAGAGAGTATTCAATGAATTCAAACAACTACCAGAATATCAAAGAGCCAAAGGGCTTGCCAATGTGTATATATCAACATATTTTGGCAATACGATCACCGCTACAGAAAAGAAATCGTCGGAAGCTCAATATCAGGATCTTGTTTGGGCGATTGCCGGTAATGAAGGTGAATGGCAGTACAAGACGAGGCCGGTATGGTTCAAACAAGCTTGTAATATCGCCAAAGAGAAATCCTTCTTCCATTGGGAATTAGAGTATCCTGAAATTTTCTTCGATGCTGGTAAGCTTCGGGATAATCCAGGATGGGATGCGATCATTGGGAATCCCCCTTATGCAAATGCGTGGGCGATGACTGATCTTGATAATCTCACCCGTGCATCTATTGCAAGTTTAAGTCCTCGTAAGGATTTCTTATCGGGGCATTGGGATTTGTATATTCCATTTGTCGCTATTGCGACACAATTTTTAAAATCAGAGGGATTCCATTCATTTATTTTACCCGACGCTATGGCGAAAGAAAAGTATGCAATCTCCTTAAGAAAATCGATGATTACCGATTATAGTCTTATTCGATGGACACATTTCGAAGACGAGAATGTTTTCGACAATGTTTCTAGGCATTGTGTAATTTACGTCCTAAAAAAGACGTTTCCAAATGAAGGCACCGAAGTCATTTGTGATAATCCTCCTCATCAAAATGAAACTTCTTCATTACTTTTTAAAGTCCCCTTATCGAAATGGTTGGTGGGACCAAATATGCAGTTCCGACCAAAATCAGTAGGATGTGGATCAGACAAAATTATTGAAATGATTGAATCTAAGTCCATTCGACTCGGTCAATACTGTTATGTAATGGTTGGAGCAACTCTTCACAGCAAAGATAAAGTATCTTTTAAGAAAAATGACGTCGTAAGTCATTATCCAACGGGAAATGCAAAAGCATTTTTCGACGGTAAGACTTTATTTCGTTATGAAATAAAATTTGATAATCGCTTTCTTGATTACAAACAAGATTTAATGTACGGTCCGCGAGTTCCTGAGCTTTTTGACAAGCCAAAAATTGTGATCAGAAAAGTAACTGAGAAAAATGAGGGTTTGGTCGTTGCATACGATCAGGACGGACTATATTGTGATGATCGAATTATATGCGTCACCCCATACCAAAATATTGAGGGGACTGGTGCACAAACCGAATTTGAAGGATACCCTCATCTTAAGGGAGATATTCCAGGATTATCATATACATTAGGTCTTCTAGCAAGTTCATTAATTACTTGGTATTTCAAAGCGGTATTTGCAACTGGAACGTTACAAGGATCTTACTCCGATACATATCCTAAACAAGTTCGTGCATTCCCTATCCGTTATATTCGCTCTAATACACCAATAGAACGTCGATCCGATTTGTTAAACAAATCAAAGGAATTATTCCAAGGTTCAATAATCGATTCGGCATCAATTATTGAGTTTGTAGAATCAAGACTTACAGCTGATCTAGAGGAATCTGATGTAATTCACGACTTAATTGGATTTCTCGCAGAACAGATGGTTCAGATGTTCAAGGACAAAAATGAAGAAATAAACAAATTTTTAAAATTTCTCGAAAATGAAATTGGCACTTCCATAGATGTTTTATCGAACAAAACTGTGATTAAAGAATATTATAACTATGATTTTAATAACTTAGTCGAAGTTCTTACTAAAAATAGAAATAAATTAAAAAACGGTTATTCTCCTAAAAATCGAACAAATTATGAAAATCTACAAGGTTGGTATAACAGTTCTGTTGGTAAATTGAATCCTCTACTTCAAAGAATCAATGCTACTGACTCTTTAATTGATAAAATTGTTTACAAACTCTATGGTCTCAACGAAGAGGAAATAAAAATTATTGAAGATCGGATGTAAGGTTCAATGGTTGTAATTATCCCGTTATATAATGCCGAACAAGCGGACTTTCGATTTAATATCAAACCTGTTATTCAATTTGAGCCATGGAACGGACAAATTAAACATGTTGCAATGTTTGATAAAGAGATAGAAGAGATTCCAGACGCAGTTGCAATTTTTAAAGAAGACATTGATCCCAATCAAGCGTTGGAAATATTTGAGAAATCAGGACTTATGATTCTCCCCTTAATCTTTGACAAGGCATATAATGTGTATTCAGTTGCAAATGAAACGAATGTTATTCTAAGACAATTGGCTTTCTTTGGAGAACCTAAAAAAGGGGATAATTTAATAAGATATGACAGGCTGCAATCTTTTTTAGATTGTGCGCTACCGTCATATTACAAACACAATCTCGATTTTGTATTGCATATATGGTATGAAGCGGAATTTAGAAGCAGTTCAATAGAGATAAGATTCCATCTTTATTGGATAATTCTGGATATTTTATCAAGCACTTTCTGTAAGACTCAACGAGAATCGCCAATATCTCGCTCCACAATTAAAAAAATGATTGAATTAGCGAACCAAGAATTAATCGCTAACAAGAAATTGACATCCGATGAAAAGGGTCAAAGATTGAATTTAATAAAACAAAATTTGAAATATCGTCTTAAAGAAAGATCCTATCGAGACATTCTATCAGAGTTTTTTTTAGAGAGATGCCAATTGAGGGTCGAATCAGATATAATTAAAAAAATGGCAGATTTTCACGGGAAGGTGATAAAGATGAAAACGCCTAATTCCTCTGAGAACCACTCTGATATTTTCTCAATAACGAGATACCTTACACAAATTTGCTTGATTATATGTTTAACCGATTTTGATGAGAAATTCTCTAGATATTTGTTTTATCACACATTTCGAGGGCCAAAATTTTTTGAATGGTATTTATGAAAGAAATAAAACCATCGAAGAATTTTAAAATTTTGCTAAGAGAAAATAAAAGTCGAATCCTCTCCGAGCTCACCAAATCCCCCCGTTCCAAAATCCCGCCTCAATCCTAGCCCTAATCCCCAATCCCGCTCAAAATATATTCAGTTTCGCGTTTAATCTGCTCACAGCCCTGGAAAGGGCAGGAGCAAGCAAGAAATGGGAGATTTTGTTCAGCAGAGCATTACGAAGACTGCAGTCCGCGAACTGACTACGCCGATTGCAGACATCACGACCTTCAACACCCTGGTCTCCGGGATCATCTCCGGTAACCCGTGGAGCTGCACCGCTTACGATGTCGGCGGCGTCCCCCAGGACCCGGTGAGCAAGAGCCGTGAGGGATATACCGCACGGATCGAGTTCGAGGACATGGAAGCCAAGATTGTCGGCTACACCACTTCCCGGGCACCGACCGTGACCGCATTCAACTCCGCAGTGACCGCCATCCTCGCCGACACCGCCCTGGCGACCGCCATGGGTGGCGATGCCATACACGTTGCCGAAGAGGATACTTTCTCGGCGACGCTCAAGTGCCACGATGCAAGTGGGGAGATCTACTACGTGGCCTTCAGCCGCGACCAGGTCCGGGTATCGTCCTACAGCGATGATGCCATCCTGACGACCATCGAGACCTGGGCTGATACCAAGACGGAACTTGCCTGAGCACTGACCAGGGAGGTTCCCTATCCAGGGAGGGAGGACCATGGATGAAGGATTCATGTTCGTCCTCGGTATGTGCCTCGGGAGCCTGAGCATGCTCTTTGTGATACTCAGGATCATCATCCAGATGCACGAACGGATGGAACTGAACCGGTGGAAGCGGTGAACCGTTCCACTGCCTTCCTTCTTATGAACCTCTCTCCCGGAGGGGTGCTATCATGGAAGAAGACCTGATACAGATTTTTGAGATGCTCGTTACCATCGCGATGGCCATTATTGCGTACTGGCAACGCCATCAGAAGATCGAAGCGAAGAATGAAACCGAGCAGGTGATTGCCTTCTTCGATCCGAAGGAGGACTCAGTCACCGTCCCGCCGGGCTCGGTCCCTGCCCGGTCCTGGAAGATGGACGAGGAGACCAAGCGGTGGGTCCTGGCTGGCCACGATGCCAGCAACCAGGCGAGACTGCTGAAGGAAATCAAGAACGCCGAAGGGCAACAGCTCAGTCACTACTACCTGACTTTCGAGGACAGGGGAGGAGGGTTCTATGAGATTGAGTACGGCCTGATGAAGGGATCCGGAGTGGGAAAACCGGAGTAAGGAGCTCATGGTTTCCGTTCGCCCTTTTTACCTTTACGTCGAATGTATGATTGCCCCACGATAGCCGTCGTGGAGCACACAGAGGGAAGGCTAGGTGGTGGCTACCAACCGCCACCTTATCGTTCGTGGTTTGGATCGCCTCATCACCGTGTATGTGACCTCAGTCCTGTTCTTGGATGAATGCTGCCTGTCCTGGAGAGCTGGGACAGGCAAGACTCTGATCTGATTTTTCCCAAATTTTGTTCTTATAAAGACTTTTGAGAAAGAATTGAGCAATTTCCCAAATAAGTCCCAATACAATATAATTTTGGGAAAATTATGGGAATTCTCCCAAATAAGTTCTAAAGATTTATAAAGAAGGTTTAGACCTGATTCTCGCGATAATAGTATTTTGATGAACGGCGATTTCCATTATAGGTGATTTGAGGATGTTGGTCACGCAACTCTCTCATCAGACGTTTTACCTGATCGCGGTTTAAACGCGTTATTTTCCGAATATCAGCGTTGGTTAAATATTTATCAGGCGAATCTTTCTGCTGGCGGAGCATGCTGAGCACATGCATCTTTGCTGCTTCCCATTCGGTTCTCCGGTCCCCATATGGATGTCCATCGAGTTCGAGTTCCCGGTAAATTGCCGGGTGAAGCGACCAATAGAGGCTCCTGCCAGAACCCCCATGCTCTAGATAGCCTCGTTCATGCTCCATTGAATGGAGGATATCCCGTGTCTCGATATCGGAACGTTGGATAAGTTGCGCTGCACCAGGAATATCGATCTCACGATGAGTAAGAAGATAATCGAGGATAAGAAGGTGGTCCACATCAAACCCACGACCCGATTGCGCTTCCTTCTCAACAAATGCTCGGAAAGGTGCTGAAAGCTCTCCTCCCTTGAGTATCACTCTCACAAAGTCCCCTGGCTGTTCGATGATTGGCGGCTCTTTTCCCTCTATGAGCATGTATTTGTACATCCGGGTAATCCCAAGATTACTCCGGTTCACAAGTCGCAATTTTGTGAGAGCCTCTACCAATCGTGGATTGCGGGCAACGGGGGGATGATGAAGAATATTTTGCGGCGTAATTCCCCCAATGAATCCGCCAGGATTGCTGATTTCCAAACGGCCGGGGTATTGTTTTACCATGATTGGACTGTTGATGCGATAATCGGCATGGCTTAAGGAGTTCATAAGGGCTTCCCGAAGAACAATCTCGGGATATCTTCGATATTCAAAATGGAACATCCCATAATTGATGGTTGTTACAGGGTTTTCTGCCATGATCCTATCGGTAATTTTCGATAGAGAAATTATTAGGGGATCGCGCCCTTCAGCCCGATCGGAATATTCAGTATCGTCCCGCATTCGAAGATAAATCCAGTGATAATGAGGGAAGTATTGGTTAATCGATGCTTCATTCCCTATGAGAAGAAGCCCCGCCCTCGTCAATTGACTGTTATTAATCAAACCAAGGGTGGTGAGGAAATCCCGTTCCTGCAAAGAGAGGAGATCAGCCGGGGCCTGTTCCCTAGCTGCAATATGTCTTAGCAGTTCTACGGCCACCCGTGATATGTGTTGTTCGGCAGGACCAGGAATTACTTCTGAGGTTGGATCTCCTTCTCCAGTTTCTACCATAATTTTCCGGCGGATTGAACCAGTGAGGGGTAAACAATCCCTTCCCATCCGGATTTTTGCTTCTCCACTGGTGTCAGTGTAGGGTGGCATACCTGGGTGAATATGCATAATTAAAAGTCGACCGGTACCCTCTGGAACGTTTAAATCTTCAAAAACAGGAGTAATTTTGGGATCAGTAGCGTCATATACGCGCTTCATAAGGGTATTTTGATCGATCTCGGGAGGAATCCCAAGAATTGCGGTATTTCTTCCCAAAACCTTATCCTTGACCCCAAAGACCACCGTACCCCCTCCGCCATTGGCCATACAGATTGCCATTTCGATAACGCGTTTAATAGCACCAGGCAGACTATCAATATCCCATTCTTTAAAATCAAGATCTTGATCTTCAAGATCGTCTGCTTTTTTCGAATCGAGTTGTTCAAGGAGGTGGATAATATCAATTTTAGTCCGCATGATAACGCCCGGGGGAATATGTAATGAAAGAATCTCCAAGAAACTACTTGTTTTTTCTGGTTAATCTGTAGTATTGATTTTAAAAAGCTTTTATCGATATTTACTTCGATTATGAGTATCTTCAAAGATCAAAGTTTTCTATCATTCGTGTTCTTTAGTGCATTAAAAATGCCCATTCTCCCGCCCTTGCGTCGCGCCGGGGGATAGGCAAGTATCCCCCTCTCTCCTCACCCTCCGGGCCGGGCTCCTCCTCTCCCAAGGGAGAGGCAGTGAGCAGGAAGACTCCCCTTCGGGGCAGAATGTTGCACCTGGGAACCTTGAATTATTGTTACCAGCGACGAGCGGTCAGTGTAACGGTCCGCGAGGAGCGTGCCAGTGCAGCCGGTGGTGAGGAGCCAGCGACGAAATCACGGGCGTCCACTTGCCACCAGCCTAGGAAGAAAGAGCAGGGAGACGGTGCAGAGTACGGTCGACCGTCAACAATCTCCAGGGAACCGGGACCAGCGAAGCGGGGGCCGCCACCGAACGTAGTGAGGGCGTCGCCGGAGCATAGCGATACCAGGGCTCCTGGTCAACCTGCCGCAGGCCGAGCCCTCGCCGCGAGCGAAGCGAGCAGTGGGCGAAGTCCGGAGGCTCGCCGCAAATTCGTGATTTAAGGCACACAAAAGGATGATGGCTTGGGAAATCCTATCAGTAAACGACCGGGCCGGCCGGCATCGTTCTCAACAACTGGACATTGGTGGTCCGGTGCCGGGATCCCCGGTCACGTCTTATTCTCTTTGATATATTTCCGGATCTGGTCCTCGGTGATTCGGTACTCCTTACCAACCCGGACCGCCTCCAAGCGTTTTGATTTGATCATCTCACGCACGGTCTTTGCACTTATTTTCAAGAGGTTGGCTACCTCTTCGGTTGTGTAAAAAACAGGGGTGGGGGTCATTGATACACCTCCCGGAATCGCCACATACATGAGATCAGTCTTCCCAGGGGAGCATAATAGTGATGACTGGTTCTCCCCTGTCCCCAGGGCCACAGACCGCCCG
The DNA here is from genome assembly GCA_002068435.1 of Euryarchaeota archaeon ADurb.BinA087. GTDB lineage: Archaea > Halobacteriota > Methanomicrobia > Methanomicrobiales > Methanospirillaceae > UBA9949. The sequence goes on from MVZQ01000029.1 coordinate 11,239, forward strand.
CAGGGTCGCCGTCTTGCACTCAGTGATCACGGTCCCTCCCATGGCTTCCCCGCAGGTGAGGAACATGCAGCGATACGCGACGGTCGACCGGTGCCTGCCGCTATTGGACTGGGCAGCGTTCGCGAAGGTCCAGAGGAGGTCCCAAGCCCTGCCGGTCACACTCTGTCCCGGCATCTGTTCCAGGTTCCCGGGATCGATGAGGTGCCAGACTTCGGAGGTTACCGCAACCGGGACGATCACCCCAGCCTCCCGGCAGAGAACGACAGGGAGCTCAACGAGGACCCCGTCCCGGAGGGCGTCTTCCCTGGTGTATTGGTGGATCACCTCTCCAAAGAGGGAGGTGAGAGTATCTCCGTCTTGGTCCATGTCACACCTCGATCCGTTCGATAATCCCAAGGTTCTCCCGCTGGCATCCCGCCGGACCGGTGATCTGCCAGAGTTGCCCCCGCTTAATCTCGTGAGTGGGTTCGTAGCCGGAACTGATGATGACAAAGCCGGACCCAAAGCGGGCCAGGCACCCGGGAAGAGTGAGGACCCCTCCGCTGGCCATGGTGACCTTCACTGTCTCGCCCCCTTGTAGTTGAAGGCGATCTCGTAGGTCTCGGGTCCCCGGATCAGGTCACAATAGGGATCCAGCCGTGCCTTTCCTATCAGTGCCTCGGCCTTCTGCACTGGGACCATGGCAAGGTGGGCAAACTCATCCGGGAATGCCTGCCGGAAACGTTCCACGTTGACAGTGCGGGTGGTCCGTGCCTTGATCTTGATCCTGATATGTCCTTCTTCCAGGTGACCGGAAGCAACACACTCCGCGAGGATCTGGTCTGCCCTGTACTTCATTGTCTCGGCCTCTCCCCTGAGGGTGTCGACCTGGTCGGCAACCTTGGCGAGGGCTTCGGCCTCGAGCAGGTTGATCTCGTGGATGCGGTCCTCGGCGTCCGCCATCAGCCTGGCTGCCTCGGCAAGGGAGGGAGGAGGGGAGGGCATCTCCCCGGTCTTTCTCACGTGCAGGAGTTCCGTCATTACATGCTCTCCTTGGTGATGTCGCGATCCTCGACAATCTCGCTGATGACCTCGTAGATGCGGTAGTATTCGGCACAGGCCCGTGGATCCTTGGATCCCTGGTCCATCATCTGGCAGGTTGGACACCGGCAGAGATCTTCACAGATGACTCGATCGAGAACAATCCGGGCATGCCTGATATTGGACCGATACAACCATGCCGCGGTATCGTCTTTTCCAATCGGTGCCGGTATCGTACCAGCGTCCGCCGTGAGGGTCTGGGCGTTGATCATGCCGGCACCCCTTCAGCATGGCAGGAAGAGGAGGCCGGGGTTAAGGGTGCCTCGGTTATTACTGATACGCCTGCATATTTCCTGGTGCCCTGCAGGACTCCCTTCACCTGGGAGAGAGGAGAGAGATACCGGGTGCCGTTGATGGTGTACATCACAGCCCGGCCGGACCGGGTGATCCATGCCTTCCCGATTGCCTCGGGCTCGCCCCCGGTCCTCATTACGTCGCTGATATCGTAGATCTCCGCCGGCCAGTGGGACATGAGCTGTCCCACGCCAGAGCGACCGATCACGGCCTGCATGGTTTTGATGTCGATACGCAGGGTGCCCTCGTATTCCCGGGCTGCCCCTCTGTGTTCAAAAATTGCTGTTCTGGACATTGGTGGTTCTCACCAATATATCAAAGGATGCAGAGGGAGATATAGTGCTCCCGTGGGCGGGGTGAAAGTGATTGTTCCACGTCGGAGCGGGCCTCCGGCCTTCGCCCACTGCTCGCTTCGCTCGCGGCGAGGGCTCGGCCTTCGGCAGGTTGACCGGGGCCCTGGTATCACTCCGCTCCGGCGACGCCCTCACTGCGTTCGGTGGCGGCCTCCGCTCCGCTGGTTTTCGGTTGCCTGGACATGCTGACGGTCGACCGTGCTCGACTCCACTCCCTCCGGTCCGTTCCGCTCGCACCGTCTCCCTAGTCTTTCATCCTGGACTGTTAGCAACGAGGACGCCCGTGATTTCGTCGCAGGCTCCTCGTCACCGGCTGCTAGAACCCGCTCCTCGCGGACCGTTCCAAGGACCGCTCGTCGCTGTTGGTTGGGAACCTCCCCTCCAGCCCGTTCCCCGGGTGAGTGCCCGGAGGGTCGAGCCGGGCGGCACACGGTGCCGTCCACGGAGCAGCCGCTGAGCGGAAGCGGTAAAGCGGGTGCTAAGAGGTATACCGTTCCCGTTACGGCTACCACCATCAGATGAAGTAATCTTTATTGACCTCCGGAAACGAGGACCCACGAAGACTCTTGGCCATAAATCGACCAGAACAATATCAATTTGCCCTGACGAGCGCTCTCAGGAATACGGAACGTATCGTAAATACTATCGAAATCCCGTTTCTCTGTACCTTGGGGAAGCAATGTTGTGAAAAAAACATAGCTGGGACAAAGATCTGCCTGGCAATACACGGTGGTGTAATGAAAACCATTTCCATCCTGTAACCAAAGTGTTGGGTTGTAATGGAATGTTTCCGTTCCAATATTTTTTTCTTCAATATGAAGTTCACCTGTCGTGGAGTTAAATGCACGAACAGTAATTTCCAGACTTCCTTCCGGACTGGATACTATTGTCGTGTCTCCTATTGCAATTTCTTGAGTTTCATTCCCGGAAGTTGACTCCATTGATGGCGGCACTTCACGAACTGGAGGGATATCAGACAAGCATCCGGCAATAATCAGAGAGATGATTATCAGAGATATCGTCACGACTGTGAAAACGATCCTCATGTTCATTGCACCCGCCATCATTTCTTGAGGAGTGATTCATCAACCAAGGTATATATCAGTTGGTATAACAGATGGGAATAGGTAGAAATCAAAGAGGTCTCGATTTCCTCTCCTTCCGTTCGGGAATGTAGGGCGAATTATTTTCTGCTACCAACGGCATCTGATATCGCTCTCTTAATGAGAATGCAGGAAAGACAGCCCGGCAAAGGTGATAGTGACATTCCCACATCCCGGTGTCATTCATAGGAGCTGTCAATAATGAACCACAGCTCGGACATCTGATTATGGGTGGATCGTCACTCATATCTCGATATTCCATTTTCAGAATCAACAGGCTCAGCCACAGGGAGAGTGAAAGTGAAGGGGGCCGCAGCGGCCCGAGCAGCACCGGTTGCCGAGTGTATCAGCATGAGGTCGAGCGCTGCGAGTCACTGAGCGTCAGTGGCTATACATAACACAGCGACACGAGCATGACGCGAAGCAGGGTGTGAGGAGTGGGAGGGGAGCAGCTGCCGGTGAGGAGTGAAACGATGAAACCGGGAGCGCCATCATCAACCGTCATTGTGAAAGAACAGGGCCGGTATGTAAGCGGAACGGAATGGAGGAGCACCGGACCGAAGAGAGGAGCGGACGGAATGGAGTGGAGACGAACATTCCGGGCTGTCATAACTTCCCGGGTGTAACTGTTCTCCCTTCACCAAGAGAAATTTTAAGGTATCCGGTAGAGACATAACAATGCTATCTTGGTGATGGAGTTCACCATTCAACCGCAGGTCCTGCTGATAACTCCTACCCGTCGCCGGTCGAGATGACCGGTATCCCTGCCAGAACAGGAGGAGTATCATGCCCGACCCGACACCAAATCCCCCCCACATTTCTTCCCCACCTCCAGGATCTTTCACGCAACCGGCCACAATAGCACCCGATTCTACCATAAGGGACCTTCCCGCTCTCATGAACTGGGGAATCGCCATCCTCCGCGACCTGGGACCCATCATGGAACCCCAGGAGAAGACCCTGACCGGCCTCAGGGACCGGCTTAAAGAAGGGCGGTTCCAGCTGGCCGTTCTCGGCCAGTTCAAGCGCGGGAAGAGCACGCTCCTGAATGCATTGCTGGGAGAGGACATCCTCCCGAGCTCGGTTATCCCGCTGACCGCAATCCCGACCTTCATCAGGTACGGAGAGGGGCGTTCCATCCATGTCCACTTCCAGGACCAGCGGAAAGAGGAGATCTATCCCTCGGACAATGCCAACTGGATGAGCAAGACCCTCCTTGGGTATGTCTCCGAGGACGTGAATCCGAAGAATGTGAAAGGGGTCTCCTACGTTGAGATCACCCACCCATCCCCTATTCTGAGAGAGGTTGTTCTCATCGACACTCCCGGGATCGGTTCGACCCATAGGCACAATACCGAGATGACCCTCAACTTCCTTCCGCAGTGTGACGCTGCCCTCTTTCTGGTCTCGGCCGACCCGCCCATCACCGAAGTCGAGGTGGACTTCCTCCGGCAAGTCCGGGAGAAGGTCGCTCGGGTCTTCTTTGTCCTGAACAAGATCGATTACCTCTCCGAGAGCGAGTGCGAAACTGCACTCGCGTTCCTTAAAAAAGTCCTGGCAGAAAGCCTCGGGATCATGCCCGATGGCCAGATCTTCCCCGTCTCGGCCAAACAGGCACTCGCAGCAAAGGAGAGGGGTGATGCCGCCCTGCTCGATGCAAGCGGGCTCCCCCGGATCACCGGGCACCTCATCGATTTCCTGGCACGGGAGAAGACCCGCGTCCTCAAGGAAGCGGTCGGGGGAAAGGCGCTCGATGTGCTCTCTGACACGCTGCTTCAGGTCAACCTGGAGATGCGGTCACTCCAGATGCCCATCACCGATCTCGAACAGCGCCTCGCCCTCTTCCAGAAGAAGATTGATGAAGCGAAACGGGAGCGCCAGCACACCCAGGACATCCTGAACGGCGATCACCGGAGAGTTGTTGAGCTCCTTGAAGAGGGATGTGCAGCGTTGCGGGAAACCTCGAAACACCACCTGGAGAACGTCGCCACAGCAGCACTCTCTTCTACAAAGGAGCTGGATGGCCAGGTCGCGGAGGACGCAATTGCCCAGGAGATCCCTGTTTACTTCGAGCACACTCTCGGCGAAGTCACTAGTAAATTCGACAAGGAACTGCTCACGATCCTGTCCGGCCACCAGCAGCGGGCGGCGGCTCTGGTCGAATCGATACGGATCGCCGCGTCAACCATCTTCGAGATCCCGCATCACGCTCCTGCAGCAACAAGCCCCCTCGTGCTTGCCCGGGAACCGTACTGGGTATCGCGGAAGTCCTGGTCCGGCGTCCTCGGCACCATCTCCCCAGACCTTGTCGATAAAGCGCTTCCCCGCTCGATCCGGGAGAAACGGATCAAAGCACGGATCGGGAAGGAGATCCAGACCCTTGTCGTCCACAATGTCGAGAACCTTCGGTGGGCAACCCTGCAGAACATCGATGCCGCGTTCAGGGTATTTTCCCGCGAGCTCGATGAGGACCTCGCCCATACCATTGAAGCCACGTACGGGGCCATCGAGGCAGCCTATACCCGACGGAAAGAGCATGCAGATGAGATCGCGGACCGGACCCAGAAACTCCATAAGGCATCCGGTGATCTGCAGGCAATCATCGATGCACTCGCGCCGGCAAGGTCTGCGAAGGTATGACTCCGGATACCTCCTGCCAGATTCCCCCGGTCACCACCTCTTTCCACCCAAATATCGTGCAGTATGTGCAGGAACGCCGCTGTCCGTCAGGAGGTTACTGCTTCTACCGGCTGGATGAACCGAACGCCAGTGATACCTTCCACGCCCTGCAGGTACTCTACCTGCTCGGCGAACTCAATCGTGATGATGAGACGGTGGCATTCCTGCAAGGTCTTCAGCAACCTGACGGATCCTACTCCTCCTTTGCAGCAGCGCTCTTTGCCGGACGAGGGTTGCACCTGCTGGGTGCATCACCGCTCTATGATGTAGCACCCCTCATCTCATGCAGCATTCCCTGCATCTCCCCGGAGACCCAGGTGATTGAGAGCTTCTCGCTCTTCGAGCCTCTTTATACCTGGACCTCCCTCTTCGTTCTTTACCAGGTCCCTATCCCAGAAGAATGGAAGAAGCAGATCACCAGGACCATTCTTCAGTTCCAGGGAGAGACAGGAGGATTTGGATCTCCGTCCGGTACCCTGCAGGACACCTGGCAGGCAGCAGAGATCCTTGTCGTGCTCGGGTATTCGCGGGAGAACCTGGGCATCAACCGGTTCGTCTGGTCCTGCGAGGACCCGGAGTTCGGATACCTTCAGAGGCCTGGCAGCCGGCCCCCGTACCTCGAGCACCTGTATGCCGGGGTGCGCCTCTCGGCACTCCTCGGGACTGCTCCCCGGTATGCAGGGGCATGCAGGACATTCATTGAGCAGTGCGCCCATCATTCGGGTGGCTTTGTTCGTTCCGTCTTCGGTGGTTCCCCCACCCTGGAATTCACTGCCCGGGCCGTGGAGTCGCTTGCAATCCTGGAGGGAAGGATTCATCGGCTGCGAACATCATGTGGATAAATCCAATGAAGAGCGATCAGAATGTGAGAGGACTGAATTGGCCATGACAACGACTACAATCACCCAGATAAAAGCCCGGGAGATCCTTGACTCTCGGGGGAACCCGACTGTCGAGGCAGATGTGCTCCTCGCCTGCGGGGTGATGGGGAGAGCAGCCTGCCCATCCGGGGCATCGACGGGAACGCATGAGGCAGTCGAGCTCCGCGATGGGGTAAAAGCCCGGTATAACGGGAAGGGAGTATTGAATGCCGTCGACCATGTGAACAACGAGATTGCGAAGGCATTGATCGGGATCGATGCTGCCGACCAGAAGTCAGTTGACGGCCTGATGATCCGGCTTGACGGGACCACCAACAAGGCCGCCTTCGGCGCAAACGCGATCCTCGCGGTCTCGATGGCGGTAGCCCGTGCAGCGGCAGGGGCGAAAGGGATGAGTCTCTGGCGATACCTGGAGCAACCGGGCAGGGCCATCATGCCGGTCCCGATGATGAACATCATGAACGGAGGGGTCCACGCCAATTGGCAGGGGTCCGATTTCCAGGAATACATGATCGTCCCGTGGGGAGCCCCAGACTTCCGCGAGGCCCTCCGCTACGGGAGCGAGACCTACAGCGCACTCAAGGATATCCTGAAGAAGAAAGGGTTCAGTACCGGGGTGGGAGACGAAGGGGGGTTTGCACCGGCCGTCTCATCAAACGAGGAGCCCCTTGCCCTCATGACCGAGGCAATCGAAGCAGTAGGGTACACTCCAGGAAAAGAGATCGGGTTTGCCCTGGACCCGGCATCGAGCGGATTCTTCAATAAAGGGAAGTACGAACTTCGCACCGAAGGGAGATCCCTCTCAGCCAGCGAAATGACCGGGTATTACCGGGACCTTGTCGACACCTACCCGATTGTTGTTATCGAGGACGGGCTCGCGGAGGATGACTGGAAAGGCTGGAAGGGTCTCACCCGGGAGATTGGCGACCGCGTAGAGCTAGTGGGCGATGACCTCTTCGTGACCAATGTGGACCGGATCCGGAGAGGGATCAAAGAAGGGGTGGCGAACGGAGTCCTCATCAAGCTGAACCAGATCGGAACCGTCACCGAGACAATCGCTGCAATAGAACTTGCATTTTCGGAGGGTTGGGGAGCCATGGTCTCACACCGGAGTGGTGAGACAGTCGACACATTCATTGCTGATTTCACGGTCGCCATGGGCACCGGGCACCTCAAGACGGGAGCGCCTGCGAGGGGTGAGCGGGTGGAGAAGTACAACCAGCTCCTCCGGATCGAAGAGGAGATGGGCAGCAGTGCCCGGTACGCAGGCCGGAAGGCGTTCGTGAGATGAAGATGGGTGCTTGTTCCCGCTCTCATGAACGTTGCCGGGACCGTTGAGATGCCTCACCGGAAAACCAAAGCCACAAGGGGTGCAAGGGAATCCGGGCTGGATGAAAACCAGGAGCGATGGCTCTGCGTCACATTCGAATATATTGACAGCTTGCTTAGGGATGTTGAAGAGGTGCTGGTTGGTCAACCGGAAGGCTCTGCGTTCCCCCGCAATGTTCCCGATATCCCTGAGAAAAGACGACAGATGATCAGGGACGCAATCCCTCCAATCCGGCAACGCCTCGTCCAGGTCCTGGATGACCTTGCTGTCCCAAGAACCCAGAAAGCAATCCCGGCATCCCGGACTATCCGCACCAAGCTCACTACGATTGATATCACGCTCGAAGAGTTGAAGCGGAAGGAATGGGGGAGACCAGGAAGTTCACCGGGAATCGCAGAAGAGATGAGGAGTATCATTGAAGGATTGCGGGAGATGGTTTCAGGACTCGAACTGTGTATCGATGCAGCAATGGATGACGATTCTGATGACAGGAGAGAGGGTGAGAGAGATGGCAACTGATACCTGGGTATACATCAACCGGAAATTCGAGGACCCTGACGAAAACAGCGATCCATGGGTCTCAGCGTTGAGTCCCTGGGTCGCCGATGTGTATCAGGGGCTTCTTATCAGGCGCCGGGATCGGGGGTAACACTGCTACCTGGCGTTCTCCAGCAGTTTCCTGAGGATATCCTCCTCTTTCCGGAAATACAGATTGTCATGTCCCTGCCAAGTCCCGCAGTTGCGGAACACCACGGCTGGCACACCGTTATTGCTCTCCCCCATCACGAAATTGGCAAAGCCGGCGATCTCATCAACTACCGCCTCCTCAGTGATCTTGAGCACATGTCCGAAGAGGTCGGTATCGCCCCGGAAATCCCGGATCGCGGTCATCCCGCTCCAGCCAACGGCATGGCCGGTCTGGCCCCTCCGGAATGAACGCCCGCAGGTGTCAGTGATGATAACCCCGATACTCTTTCCTGTGATTGAGTAGACTTCCTCGCGGACCTCATCGGCAGCAGCCATGGGATCCGGGGGCAGAAAGATCACCATCTCGTCTTCGATGTTGCTCTGGTCGACTCCGGCACGGACCCCGATGTGCCCGGTCGAAATTTCAGAGAGTACGAACGGATATTCGAGCAGGATGTCAGTCGACGCATCCAGGACAGCCTGGATGAACCGGGGGTCCTCCCGGGTCCGATCTGCAATCCGGATCGCCCGATCTGTAGGCGTGATCTCAGCAAGCCGTTTTGTGTATCCCTTTGCCTTGGAATATACAGAAGAAGCTATGCTGAGAATATCTCCCTCATTGAACTTAGTCAGTTCACAGATAAGGGCCGGGAGGTCGTCTCCTTTGTGGATAAGCGGAAGTCCCTCGATCCCTTCGACCTGAATGTGCATGAGAGTTGGTTGGATCTTTTCTCTGATAAGCTAGGTGCAAAGGGTTGCCGCACGGTCGTTTCCCTATAAAAACAGTCTTACACTTTTTCACTCGTATTTCTGCGCGAGCAGAAAAATAACTGATTTATGGGCTCTGTGTTGCCAACCCGGCGGGGGCTGTCCTTTTCGAAATAATGCTTATTTTAGATTTATTATTAGACTTAGGCTTTACTATGAGGTTATTTTATGGAATTTGTGCTTTTTAGGATTTGAACATACCTGAAAAATCTCCTCATTATACCTCATTACGATAGATGCTTCCGGAAAAATTCGATCTGGTCTAGCACACCCTTTTCAAATCCGCTGCCAGTGTAGATGTCGAAGTGACCGATAGGGTAATGTTTCACTTCTGCACGAGGTCCAAGGATCTTGGCAGTCTCTTCTAGTGATTTAAGCGAGACCAGCGTATCATGGTCACAGATCTGGAGGAGGACCTGACATCGGATATGGCGTGCATATTTGATCGGCCGGTATTTATCCCCCCGGATAATGATGCGGGCACAGGCTTCGTTCACATAACCTTCCGGCATGAGCCTTCTGAAGGCATCATACGCATCTG
>MVZQ01000030.1 GCA_002068435.1 Euryarchaeota archaeon ADurb.BinA087
CAGGTAGATCCGGAACGTTGCAGTATGCCCCACGATGTTCCCGCCGATGGGTTTGGTCGGGTCACCAAAGAAGACCGCCGGGTTTGAGAGCACCTGGTTGGTGACCAGGCCGACCGCATTGTTCTCGTCTGCAAGCTTGAAGAGGTCGTGGAGGTGCCGGTTCAGTTTCTGCTGCCGGGCTGCAAGGGTTCCGCGACCGGCATATTCGGCCCTGAAGTGTGAGGTGAGCGAATCGATGATAAAGAGCCTGACCGGCTTGTCTGAATCCCTCAGTTCGGCAGCCCGTTCCCGTGCCGTGTCCAGCATCAGGATCTGATGGTCAGAGGTGTGGGCCCGTGCCACATGGATATGTTCCAGGAACTCTGCGGGGTCGGCATCGATGCCGAGGCCGAGGACCATCTGCTCAATCCTCTCCGGCCGAAAGGTATTCTCGGTATCGATGTAGATAGCACTCCCGGAAAGCCCCCCTTCCTCCTCAGGCAGCTGGACGTTGACCGCCATCTGGTGCACGATCTGACTTTTTCCTGAACCAAACTCACCGTACATCTCGGTGATAGCCTGGGTCTCGAATCCACCACCGAGGAGGTCATCAAGCTCGGGCACGCGGGTCTTGAGCTTCCGTACTCCCTTCCGCTGCTCAAACACATCCTTTCCGGTCCGGAATCCGCCGATTTCCGCCAGTTCACGTGCCGATTTGATCATCTTCTTTGCTGTGGATTCTCCAATCTCCGCGGTCTCTGCGAGCTCGGCAGGGGATGCGGTGGCGATGCTCTCCACCGTGATAAAGCCTGCCTCACGCAGCTTCTCTGCGGTGGTAGGGCCCACACCGGGGAGATCTTCAAGTTCAAGGGGTCCGTTTGTCATTGCTCGGGTTCACCTTTTTCGTGGAGAACATACATGAATCCTCTCATATATCTTCACGGCCATGCAGCGTGAAAGTATTGGTTCCTGTCACCCTGTCCCGGTAAGGTGGCTGAGCAGCGATCGCACCTTCACCGCATCCTTTTCAATTTCTTCGGATGTGCTGATCGTTATCCGTTCGCCGGAACGTACCCCCCTCACCCGGAACTCATGGCCATGTGGCAGAGTGCCATTGACAAGATACCGCACCTCCCCGTCATCAAGAAATGTCCCCTCCCTTGTGGCAATCACCGTCCCTTCCATCTCTACCTCCTCCTCAAGCCCGCGTGGCGCGACCACCAAAAATCCCCCGGTGCCGACATGCAGCTCAGGTTCTCCAGAGCGACCCTGTCTGAGCCGTGCATTGTACATGGTGAGATGGTCGCCCCTTACAAGAGGCACCAGTGCCCGGTCTCCCCAAAGGACTGCCCGAAGACTCGCAGCCCCGTCCGAGATAACGATGTTCCGCACGTGACCGGTCCTGCCATCCCGTGAGGAGAAAGCCCGGACCGGCTGAAGAGATGCGATCGATCCCTCAACCGACCAGTCCCCCTCGGTCTTCACGATAGCAAGCGGGCTGAACGAGAAGGGAATGCCGGGCTCATCTGGTATCACTTCGCTCTTCTCGTCAATGACATATTCCAATCCCCAGTTCCTGGCTTTGACGAGCGCTCCCCTGATAAAAACGGTGGTATCAGGGAGGACATCGTCAAAGATCTCGGGAAGCCAGGTCATCAGCCGGGTGACCGCGGTTCCATCGGTCCCGCATCCTTCGATCAGTTCGGCTGTGCTGCCGTCCCGCCGGGTAATTGTCTTGGGGTCCTCGAGATGGAGGATCCTGATCCTGATGTCTTTCCGTTCTGGAGGGGCGAGCTGTGGATGGACTGACATGCCACATTCGATTATGCAGGGGGACTTGCGGAGGGCAAGGACGGTGATATCATTCTTCAGCTTTCCCGCATGCTTTCCAATCACCTCGAGGACCTCTCCGGTCTCTATCTCAGCTGCAGCTCCGGCTTTCTCATCCCAGAGGACTGCCCTTACCTGGCCCGTCTCATCAGCAAGGATCAGATGGGCGACCCACCCTTTCCCGCCATCCTGCCGGGTAAACTCTTTTGGAGGAGTCACGGCGATGACCTTGCCAAAAAAGGAGAAGAGCGTGGACCGTCCGGAAAGCCCGCTGATCTTCACGTGCTGCCGGTCGAGCTCGCCGACCACCAGCATTGCAGCCGTGACATCGTCGATGAGATCGCCACACTCCTGCATCTTCTCTTCTACCCGGCGTTCGAACTCCTCCCTGCTGATCAGGTCGTCGACCAGGGCATAGTGGAAGTGCATGGCAGGAGCGCCTCTTTTCAGTCCTGTTTCTGCCAGGGCGGGGACTGCATGGTACAGGTCAGGTCACTGATGGTCTCTCCCCTTCGCATAAGTGCAGCCATATTCCCTTTGAGCAGTATTTCGGGGCATCGCGGCCTGCTGTTGTATTGCGATGACATGGCAAACCCATAGGCACCACAGTCAAGGAGGGCGAGAATATCTCCGGAAACCGGATCGGGAAGGAACCGGTCGGAAGCAAGGATATCCCCGGTCTCGCAGATCGGGCCCGCCACGGTGCAGAGAGTGGTGCCGTCCTGGTCTACGCGGTTTGCGGTGACCACCTCGTGGTACGAGTCATACATCACCGGCCGGACCAGCAGGTTGAACCCTGCATCGACGTTGACAAACGTCCGGTGAGCCTTCTTGACCGAGTTCACCCTGGTGAGCAGGATAGTAGAATCAGCCACGAGTGACCGGCCTGGTTCGATCCAGAGCGAAGGAGTAATTCCTGCAGCAGCAATCCCTTTCCTGAATACCGGCACCACCGCCTCGGCATACTCATCGGGGGAAGGTGCATGGTCGCCTGGGCGGTGGTAGGGGATACCAAGGCCGCCGCCAAGGTCTATGAATTTCAGACGGACCCCCCTGTCGGTGATTACCCCTGCAATCCTTACCATCACCTCGCAGGCTCTGGCAAACGGCTCCACTGAGAGAATCTGGGAGCCGATGTGGCAGTGGATCCCGATGGGATCGATATACTCGCATCCAAGCGCCTCATCGTACGCTGCGGGTATCATCTCGTGGGCGATCCCGAACTTGCTCGTGGCCAGGCCGGTGGCAATTTTTGGGTGGGTCGGCACGTCAAGGGCAGGATTGACACGGAAGGCAATCGCAGCCCGTTTTCCTGCCTGACCTGCAGCAGTATCGAGCTGGTGAAGTTCATCGAGGGAATCGACCGAGACGATAACCCCTTTCTCCACGGCAAGCGCAAGGTCTCCGGGGCTCTTGGAACTCCCGTTGAAGAGGAGCGAGCCGGGACTCATGCCGGCAGTAAGTGCCAGGTGCAGTTCTCCGGATGAGAATACATCTGCTCCTGCACCGAGACCGGCAAGTGCCCGGAGTACAGCAAGGTTACCGTTTGCCTTGGCTGCATAGAGGATCCGGGTATCAGGATAGCGTGACAGGAAGGCCTGCTGATACTGGCGGTAGTTTTCTTCAATCCGGTCCTGGTCGGTCACATACAGGGGGGTTCCATGCTGTCCTGCAAGTGCCACCATGTCATGATCCCTGATGCAGAGGTGGCCGTTCCGAACCCCCATGAAGCCGGGAAGTATCATAGGGAAAGTCCTCCGATACGATCAAGGGCCTCCTGTATCCGCTCGGTAGACCGCGTGAGGGCAAACCGGACGTACCCGTCACCACCGGACCCGAATCCTATCCCCGGTGTGACCACGATACCGGCCTCGTCCAGGAGGCGGGTGGCAAACTGCATGCAGTCGTCCACGGCCATCCATACGTAGAAGGTCGCCCGAGGTGCTGTCACATCGAACCCCAGCGCATGGAGTCCTTTGACAAGGACATCCCGGCGTTTCTCGTAGGTCCTGCAGGCATCACGGACGCAGTCCTGCGGACCGGCAAGAGCGGCGATCGCCGCTCTCTGGACGGCGTCAAATACCCCGGAGTCGACATTGGTCTTCACCCTTCCAAGGCCTGCGATGATATCGGCATTGCCGCAGGCCATCCCGATACGCCATCCGGTCATATTATAGGTCTTTGAGAGGGAGTGCATCTCGATGGCCGTCTCCATGGCTCCTTCGGTCGACAGGAATGACGGGGCCTGATATCCGTCAAATGCTATCTCCGAATAGGCATTATCGTGGACGATCAGGATATCATTATCCCGGGCAAAGTCCACGGCCTCTTCGAAAAATCCCGGAAGCGTTACCGCTGAGGTGGGATTATTCGGATAATTGAGGAACATCAGCCGCGCTGCCTGTGCCACCTTCTTTGGCACCGCGGTAAGATCGGGAAGAAACTGGTTCTTTGCGAGGAGCGGCATCTCATAGACATTCCCTTCGGCAAAGAGGGTCGAGGTCCGGTAGACGGGGTAGCCGGGACTCGGGGCAAGGACATACTCCCCGGGGTTGACAAACGCCTCCGGGATATGGGCAATACCGTCCTTAGAGCCCATCAGGGCGAGCACCTCTTTTGCAGGGTCAAGGGTGACCGAGAACCGCGACCTGTACCAGCCGGCCACTGCCGTCCTGAAGGTCTCCATGCCGGCATAGGAAGGATAGTGGTGATTTCTCGGATCATGTGCTGCCTCGCAGAGTGCGTCAACAACGTGACCCGGAGTCGGGAGATCCGGGTCTCCGACACCAAGGTCGATGACATCCACCCCGCTCCGGATTTTCGCGGCTTTCATCTCATCGATCCGCGCAAAGAGATACGGGGGGAGCTGCCCCATACGTTCCGCGTACATGCGGGATATATTCTCTTTCGCAGGTTCTTTAAGGTGCCCTCATTCCGGGGTGACTGTAGTATGGATCGAAGATCTCTTTATCCGGTATACGAAATGAGGGATGTAGCAGGTGAAGCGGTCATGGACAGTGAGCCAGTCGTCATCCTCTCTACAGCAGCGGAGCAGGAAGCAAAAGGGATCGCACAGGCGCTCGTGATACAGCATCTTGCAGCCTGCGTGAATATCACCCCGGTCGAATCGGTGTACCGATGGAAAGGGGAACTGTGTGAAGACAGGGAGCAGCTCCTGATTATCAAGACGGTGCGGACAAAAGTGGAAGCAGTGATGGAAGAGATCCAGAACCTCCACTCGTATGAACTCCCTGAGATGATCGTGCTGCCGGTAACCGGAGGATATCCTCCCTACCTCCGATGGCTGGCCGAAGAGACGGGATCATGAATACCATTCGGTTCACCGGGATCCAGGTCAGGGAGGGAAAAGCAGCTCCGATCGAGGATACTGTGGTAAAAGAGGAACGGTTCTCCCTGTTCCTGAACGACCTCCATTTTACCGATCTTGTGGCAAGTGCAAACCAGGCCAGAGAACTCGGCGCTGGTTTTGTCATCTGCCAGGGCCTCTCAAAGGAGGTGGATGCGGTGGAAGTTACCGGCAAAGAGATCCGGGTCCGGGCCCGCATTGCCGGGTCCATGGAGAAGGAGATAGAGACCACGGGATCGATCGGGGTAATCAGGCGCCCACCCGGTGAGGTGGTCTCGGATCATTCCATCACCATTGCTGAAGTGTATGGGATCACCCGCGAGATAGTGACTGACCTTTGGCGCCAGACTGGCGGTGTCCACTGCTCGGTGCTGTTCCATGCCGGGGAGATCGTTGCGAGGAGCAGTGATGTGGGGAGGCATAACACGGTTGACAAGGTGATCGGACACGCGGTCCTCTCCCGGATACCCTTGAGCGAGTGCGTCATAGGCTGTACCGGGCGACAGCCACGGGACATGGTGGTCAAGTATGCCCATGCCGGGGTGCCGGTTGTGATCTCCCGGGCGGCAACCACGGACCAGGGGATCGCCGCCGCTGACGAGTTCGGCATAACCCTGATCTGCTTCTCGCGGCAGGAGCGCTTTACCGTCTATACCCATCCCTGCCGGGTCCGGGATTTGTAAGCGTCCGTGCGGAGCATCGGGCCCGGGATATCCTTGCATGGGCACCACCGCCAGACCATTGCCCCTTCCCACGTCCAGGTGATGCAACCGGTATCCCCTGGATGGATCCTTCGGAAAACCATTTGAGGAACAGGGAGAAAGGATTCTTGCAGAAGATGACAAGCGACCATGAAAACAAGGAGAAGACTGCGGTTCTCGTGCTCGGCTGCCCCCAGGTTCCGATCCAGACCGGGATTGCACTCTACCTGATAAGTGCCCTCCGGAAAAAAGGGATACGGACGGTCATCGCGGGGAACCGGGCTGCACGTAGTCTCGTGGAGGTATCTGATCCAGAGCGGCATTACGTAGGTGAGGTAATGGACATCGACCGTTACATCAGCGAGATTGCCGAGAAAAAACGTGACTTTGGCTTCCACTTCATCTTCATCCATAATGATGCGGGGGTCAGCTATGCCGCCACCGTCCAGGCTATCACCGGAAAGACGGTGGTTGCCCTCATCTACGGGGAACATTTCCAGGAGATTGCAGGCATGATAACATTTCCCTGCGAGAAGATTGCTGCAAAGGCCGTTCACAATCCGATGCCGCTCAAGAACAAGCTCGATGAGGTCCTCCCATGGGTTGTATCGAATCTCTGAAGTACGAGATCATCCTCCGCGATGCAAGTTTCGCCGAATGCAGGGAATATATCCGGTCCGGCTGCAAGGAGTATGTCGATGTTGATCCCGGATTCAAGATATTTGACAAGCACATTATTGGTATTCCCCCGATCTCGATCGGATTCGATGGGGATGTGATCACCTTTCCCTTCACAAAACCCTGTTACGGGACCTTCCTGATGAAGGTTGAGGACCATGATGAGGCGGAGCGAATCCGGAAATCTGCCTCGGGGAAGAAAAAATAACCGAAATATCGAATAAATCTCTTTTAAAAGGCGAGACTGGGCGGAATGTATATCATCCCTGGTGTGCACCAGAGAGGTAGGTGGAGCAGATGTATGATATTTCGGTTCTGACCGGTGGAAGGGCTGGCGATGGCATCAATAGTGCAGGCCTGCTGATCGCCCATCTCTTCAACCAGATGGGATACCAGACCTACCTGTACTTTGATTACCCCTCTCTTATCAAGGGGGGGCATAACTTCACCATCACCCGTGCAGCGGAACAAAAGATCGGGGCACATCGGGACCAGTGCGATTACCTCCTGGCTCTCTCGCAGGACTCTGTCGATCTCCACCGGCACCTCTTGTCTGACAACGCGGTCATACTCTTTGACAGCGGCAGGGTCCATGGACAGGGGCAGGGGATACCAGTGGAAGCGATATTAAAGGCAGAACAGGCACCTACGGTGATGGGGAACTCCTGCATTATCGGGGCGTTTGCAAAAGCCTCTGGGATACCCTTTGATGTGGTCGAGACGGTAATCCGGCGGCAGATCCCGAAAGTCCCTGAGAAGAACCTGGCGATTGCGAGGAAGGGATATGAGGCGGTCCTGGAGGAGCGTGTGATCCCTCGGGTCGGCACGACCTGCTGCCCGCTTGTCAACGGAAACGAGGCGATTGGCCTTGGCCTCCTGCACGGCGGCCTCGATGCGTACGTTGCCTACCCGATGACCCCTACGTCAAACCTCCTTCATTTCCTTGCGGGAGCCGCACGGGATTTTCCTCTCACCGTGGTCCATCCTGAGAACGAGATTGCGGTGATGCTGATGGCGCTCGGGCTCTCTTATGCCGGGAAGAAGACGGCAGTCGGGACATCAGGGGGTGGATTCTGTCTGATGACCGAGGGATTCTCGCTCGCAGGCGGAGCGGAGGTTCCCATCGTGGTGGTCATGGGGCAGCGTACCGGGCCATCCACGGGACTTCCGACCTATACCGGACAGACCGACTTACGGTTCGTCCTCCACGCAGGGCAGGGAGAGTTCCCGCGGATTGTCGTGGCGCCAGGGAGTTCCGAGCAGGCATACGTCTGGTCTTCGATCGCCCTCTCCCTCGCATGGAAATGCCAGGTCCCGGCAGTGATCCTCGCGGACAAGACCCTCTGTGAGGGCACATACAGCCTCGATGAGAAAGCGATGATAGTTCCCGGGACCGGCGATCCTGCAAAACCCGGCAGTTCCAGGTCTTACAGACGGTACGAGATGACGGAAAACGGTATTTCCCCCCTGCAGTTCCCGCCCCTGAGGGATGCCGCGATCAAGGTGAACAGCTATGCCCATGATGAGGACGGGATCACTACGGAAAAAGCTGACATCGTGCGGCTGATGACAGAAAAAAGGAAGAGGAAGGCTCAGGCATTGAAGGGGGAGATCGACCTCCTTGAGTGCGTAAAGACCTACGGCATGGGCGGGGCACGGACTGCACTGCTCTGCTGGGGCTCGACCCTCCTGGTCTGCACAGAGGTTGCCAGGCGATATGGATTCGGCGTGATACAACCGATCGTTCTCTCACCTTTCCCCGAAGAACAGCTCAAAGCGGCGGTTGCAGGGGTACGCATCCTTATCGCGGTCGAAGAGAATGCAGACGGGCAGCTCACGCTTCTCTGCCGCCAGCATGGAATAGCCGTCGATATCCACGTTGATAAACTCGATGGGCGTCCGTTCTCGGTTGAAGAACTGGGTGCCAGGCTGAAGGAGGTGTCCTGATGCAGGAGAAGAACCTGATAACGGGTGCCCAGAATACCTGGTGCCCGGGCTGCGGGAACTTTACTATACAATTCGCCCTCAGGAATGCTATCAGAGGGCTCGTTTCAGAAGGTGTTCCCCTTGAAAATATCGTGCTCGTCACCGGGATCGGATGCCACGCAAAGATGAGCGACTATCTCGGCATCAACAGCTTCTATTCGATTCACGGCCGGACGATCCCGGTCGCAACCGGCATCAAGCTTGCTAATCCTGAGCTCACCGTCATTTGTTGTGCCGGGGATGGTGATGCCTACGCTGAGGGTCTTGATCACCTTATCTTCGGGGCAAAGAGGAACACTGACATCACGGTGGTCATCCACAACAACCGTGTGTATGGACTCACTACCGGCCAGTACACTCCCACATCCCCCTTTGGATTCCGGGGAAAGTCGACCCCGCAGGGGGCTCCGGAAGAGCCCTTCAACCCCCTCACCCTGATGCTTGCCAGCGGGGCCGGGTTCGTCGCCCGGAGCACCTCGCGAAAGATGCCTCACCTTACCGGGATCATCGGCCAGGCACTCCGGCACAAGGGATTTTCATTCGTGGATGTGCTCCAGATCTGTGCAAGCTATTTCAACGTGTCAGAACTCTACGACAGGCAGGGATACGAGTTGTCCGGCCATGATCCATCCGATTTCACTGCTGCGTGCCGCAAAGCGGAGGAATGGGACTATAACACCGATTCGCCCATTGCATTCGGATTATTTTATCAGGAGGCAAAGCCGTGTTTTGAGGAACGTTTCAGCAGGCACCCGGTTTCAAACGTCCACCCGGAGGAACAGATACGGGCATTTCTTGAGAAAAAACGATAAAGTGTATCGCGAAAAGAGAGGAATAAGAACAGGAAACAGGAGGAAGAAGGTACTGTGGTGGAACAGAATCTGTTCGAGGACGTCAAGCGACATCTCTGCAGTTGCTCTGCAGATCTCCAGATCACACCCAATCTCGAAGCAGTCATGAAGATGCCCATGCGTGAACTCCATGTCTCCATCCCGGTCAGGATGGATGACGGCTCCATCAGGGCATTTTCAGGATTCCGGGTACAGTACAACGATGCCCTGGGACCAACCAAGGGCGGGATACGGTTCCATCCGGATGAGACAATCGATACCATACGGGGACTTGCCGCCATCATGACCTGGAAGTGCGCGCTCCACAACCTGCCTCTTGGCGGTGCGAAGGGGGGGGTGATCTGCAATCCCAAGAAGATGTCCCCGGGAGAGATCGAGCGGATCTCGCGTGCCTATATCCAGGCGATCTCCCACTTTATCGGTCCGGACCGGGATATCCCGGCACCGGATGTCTATACTGATTCATCGGTTATGGCATGGATGATGGACGAGTACTCCAAGATCTTCCGGAAGACCACGTTCGGGGTCATCACGGGAAAGCCGGTCAGCCTTGGGGGATCCGAGGGCAGGGAGGATGCCACTGCCCGGGGGGGATGGTTTGTTGTCAGGGAAGCTGCAAAGGACCTGGGCATCCCTCTTGAAGGAGCAAGGGTCGCGGTCCAGGGATTTGGGAACGTTGGTGCACATGCCGCCATTATCGGCCAGGAGCAGTATTCAGTAAGGGTCGTTGCCGTAAGCGACAGCCGCGGCGGCGTGTTCGCGGGAGAAGGTCTTGACCTCCGCGCCCTCCTGGTTCATAAGGAGAAGACCGGGAGTGTCATGGACTTTTCTGGTGCCAGGAATATCACAAACGAGGAATTGCTGGCGCTTGATGTCGATATCCTTATCCCTGCCGCTCTTGAGAATGTGATCACCATCGACAACTCCAGCCGGGTGAAGGCAAGGCTCATTGCCGAATTCGCAAATGGGCCCGTCACCAGCGATGCGGATGCCCTGCTCCAGGCCAGGGGAATCCCGATTCTTCCCGATATCCTTTGCAACGGGGGAGGAGTAATCGTCTCTTATCTTGAGATGGTACAGAACTTCAACCTCGACCACTGGGATGCGGAGGAGGTGCAGGCCAGGCTTGAAAAGAAGATGGTTGATGCCTACCGGGCGGTTCATGCCCTTGCGTCCGGAAACAACGTCCCAATGCGCCAGGCAGGGTATACGATTGCAGTCGGGAGGGTGGTAACCGCAATGAAATATCGCGGGTGGGTCTGACCATCCGTAGAATGGTGGTAAGGCAATGGCAGATCCTGTAGCATCATCCGATTTCTTTGCATGGGTGATTTTACCACTCCTGATATTCTTCTTCCGCATCTGTGATGTGAGTCTCGGGACGATCAGGGTCATCTTCATCGCGAAGGGATTGAAGTATATCGCTCCTGTCATCGGGTTTTTCGAGGTGATCATCTGGCTCCTTGCCATAGGTCAGGTGATGAACAATATCTCGAATGTTGCCTGCTACATCGCCTACGGAGGGGGTTTTGCAGCGGGGACCCTCCTTGGAATGACGGTCGAGGAACGGCTCTCAATTGGTACAGTGGTCGTCCGGGTGATCTCAAACGAGGATATTACAGGACTTCTCTCGTTTCTCAGAGCACACAGTTTCGGGGTTACCATCGCTGACGGGGAGGGATCCAAGGGAAAGGTGAAGATCATCCTCTCTGTGATCAAGCGCCAGGATCTCGAAGAGGTTGTCCGGGGGATTCAGCACCATCTGCCGGGAACCTTCTACTCGATCGAGGAGATCAAGTCAGTGGCGGAAGGAGTCTTTCCCGAGAAGAAGTCGCGGCTCCTGTTCAATCATCGTGATCCGTTTGGTTTTTTCAGAAAGGGAAAATAAGGCTCTCCCACCATGGTGTCTTGAGGGTATGGCCGAACTTCCCCGGCCCCCACACCCATGTATACCTTAACGGTAACGAGGCCTTTGCTGATTCGATCATTGCATTTTGTGGTTTTACCAGTATCAGATCCGGATCAGCGATCGTGGCCGGGACGCTGGACGAGTCTGTATCTTTTTTATCATCCCGGACCTATCTGGATCAGGAGTCGTTGTGATGACTGACGAAAAGAACGATCCGATGACCGGTACGCAGGCACCTGATTTCTGTATTCCCGATTCGGAAGGGGAAGAGTATTGCCTGAAGGATTTTGCAGGGAAATGGCTCGTCCTCTACTTTTACCCGAGAGACAATACACCCGGGTGCACGATGGAAGCCAGGGCGTTCTCCGATGCGGTGGATGAGTTTGCTGCGCTGGGAGCCGAGATTGTGGGCGTGAGTGCTGACTCAGAGGCAAGCCACCAGAAATTCACGACAAAGCAGGGGCTCCGGTTTCGCCTCCTTTCCGATCAGAATCATGATGCCATCGCCGCATACAAGGTCTGGAAGGATGGCATGCTCCTGAAAGGTATCGAGCGGAGCACCTTCCTTATCACTCCCGATGGGCATATTGCCGCGGTATGGCGGAAGGTAAAGGTGCTCAGCCACGTGGATGAGGTTAAAGAAACCCTCCGTGAGCTGACGGGCTCAGAGGGGTAGCACATTCTGGCGGCTCTCTGCCTCTTACCCGGAGGGAACTCAGCCGCCACAATCGGATATTACCGTTTTATTCCTGCTGTCGCCGATGCCGGGTGGATCCTTCTTACGTTCTCCAACTGAAATATCCCAGGCCTGAAGCATGATCGTGTATCCCGGGGGGGTACGACCCCTTTCATGAATTTCCGGCGACATAGTGATCAATCCATCCCGTAATCTCGTCCCGGATTTCCCGGAACCCCGCACGTATCTGATCATCGGTCCCCGAGAACTCCTTGGGGTTCCTGAAGGTGGCATGAATCGTCTCTTTTGCCCAGGGAAAGAACGGGCATGCGGACTTTGCTGCATCGCAGACGACGACGGCAACGTTCATCTCCACGCCTGCAAACTCCTTCAGGAGCTTTGACCGGTGCCCGGAAATATCCACGCCGATCTCCCTCATGACGCTGATCGCATACGGGCTGACGGCCGATACCTCGGTGCCAGCGCTGAATACCTCGAAACGCTCACCGTAATGGGAACGGAGGTAGCCTTCTGCCATCTGGGACCGGGCGGCGTTATGGGTGCAGATGAAAAGTACACGGTTCCTGGTCATATCGTTCTCTCCATGCTTGAACGCACGGTCTGATATAGTTCCCGATGTGGCTTGCATGCATGCTATCCAGGCATAGACTACCTGGCAGCACTAACTGCTCCCTCCCCCACCCGTGGCCTTGTGCGATCCAAGGGTAGACTGCCAGGTACCTCTCTTCTTCCTTCCGTTGGGTTCCAGGATTTCCAGGAGTTCGGGGAAAGAATCGATGGCATGGTCCGCACCACCGTCAGACTTTGGTTGGGAAAACCGGTCCCCGTACCTGGCATACACGGTACACATGCCCAGGATTCCTGCAGGGGCGATATCCCGCCTCGGGCTATCCCCAACAAGGAGCGTCTCCCGTGCAGTGGCATTCAACCGGACGAGTGCAAGGAGGAACGGGAGGCTGCTTGGCTTATGGGCCCCTGTCATTTCATGGGTCACCACGTGATCGAAGTATCGTGAGAGGCCGGTAGCCCCGAGACGGAGGTATGCGTCTTCCGTGTGGGCATCGGTCACGATCCCCAGGCAGAACCCGGACGAGGTGAGGGATGCAAGGGTCTGTTCCACCCCCGGATAGAGGGTCAGGTTCCGTGTCTGCTCTTCACGGTAGATCGAGACGCACTTCACGAAGCGCTCGCGCTCATAGCAGGTGTGATCCTGCATGAAGTCCCTGATATTTTCAGGGTCATCAAATTCTCCCTGCCTGCGCAGAAAATATGAGAAGAGTTCCCCTGGATCGCCTGCCCCAAGTGTGGCTGTCACCCTCCGGCACGCCATGGTCTTGGCATGGACCAGGTCAAAAAGGGTGTTATCCATGTCGAATAAGACTGCCTTGCAGGGGATTTGGCCAACATTCCTATCCATGTATTCCGTGCTTACTCTGTTTTCAAACCTATGAAATCATTGCTCCTGGAACCCCTGCACCCTCTTCCGGCGCTCTCTCTGATCGTCCGTCCCCAACACCGACCAGTCTGGAGCGGCTCTTGGAATGGTACAACCGGTATGAACCGGAGATCCACTGAAAATCGAATGTTCCAGGATTCTGACCATTGATGGACGGATCGGAGAATCAAAGAGATTAATGGTTATTCAATAGCGGTGTATTCCATGTTTTCCGTGGTAAAAAATCCCTGTTGCTCCACCGGAAGCCCCGTCAACCTGTATTCCGGCGTTACCTGATGAGAGGATCACTTTAATAGCAAAAACCATAATAGAGTCTAATAATTTAAAAGAGGGGGACAATGCGGGCTAAAAAGAAGATACTTGTTTTTTTCCTGGTCTTCTTCCTGATATTCTGTACCCTGATACCTTGTTCCATTGCCGATTTCCTGGTGAACGAAACAGCAGAGACCCCAGTCGAAACCACCGTCCAGCCATCTGGTGACGGGTATTCCCTGCCAGGGAACAACCAGGTGATCCAACCGGCTGGAACAATGAATTTCACCGGTCAGCCGACAACCAAATCTGCTACCCTGCAGACGACAAAGCCAACCACCTTGCCAACCACCGCCCTCACTCCAAAGCCAACTACCCTGCCAACTACGGATAGAACAGACAAGCCGACAACGGAACCAACTACCAGACCCACTGCCAGACCAACAACAGAACCAGAAACCGTGCCCTTCCCCGATACTGTGGCACCAGCCAGAGCACCCGTTGATCCCAATAGTGCCCCACTCCAGGACCTCTATTTCTCATCACTCACCTCGAAATGGATGATACTTACCCTCATGGGCATTCTTGTCCTTGCAGGGATTGCCTTCTATTATTATCGAAAGGAGTAGGGACACCCCGTTCCGGAAATATCTCTGAAATCTGATGAATCGGGAGAGGTGCAACAGGAGAGTTTATAAAAATCCTGCACATTCAAGGTGCCACTATTCGGTATCCTGCTGAAGAGATGGCCTCTTCGTTCTGATCTGGAGGCGATGCAACGATAATGAAACAGTAAGGACTCCTGAAGGAAACGCGGTCGATTGAGGGCACTTCAATGCCCTGATTGGTATCGAACCGACCAGTTTCTCACACGGCTCTCTCTTGCCCCCTCTCTCAGACCTGATGCACCCTCCTCCTGTTCGAAAACTATATTGGAACCGGAATTCAATTCGGGAACGGGCATACTTATGATCATCCGGAAGATTCCATCGGAAGGGCTTTCTCACTATTCATATTTCATCAGTGCGGCAGGAATGGCCGCGGTGGTTGATCCACGGAGGGACTGTGAAGCATACCTTGAACTGGCAAGGGAGCTCGATGTCAGGATTACCCATATATTCGAGACCCATCGCAACGAAGACTACGTGATTGGGTCCCTCGAACTTGCATCCCGGACCGGAGCCGCCATCTACCATGGCACCCGGGTATCATTTGCGTATGGGAACGCGGTGAAGGAAGGGGATACGTTCAGGCTTGGACGTATTGAACTCCGGATCATCGAGACACCAGGCCACACCTTTGAGAGCATATCGATCGTTGTTACCGACAGGGAGGTTTCAGACCTCCCCTATGCTGTATTTACCGGGGATGCCCTTTTTGCCGGTGATACAGGCCGTACCGATTTTTTCGGCCCTGAAAGAAGGGCTGAAGTATCAGCGCTGCTCTACGAGAGCATCTGGAAGAAGATCCTCCCGCTCGGGGATGGCACGCTCGTCCTCCCGGCACACGGGGCAGGTTCGGTGTGCGGATCCGCGATCAGCGACCATGAGGTTACCACGGTAGGGTATGAAAAGCAGACACATCCCCATCTCTCTCTCTCACAAGGTGAGTTCATACAAAAAAAAGTGAACGAGCATCATTATCTTCCTCCTTATTTTGCGAAGATGGAACAGATGAACCAGGAAGGAGCCCCGGTCCTCTCCCATCTCCCGGATCTTCGTCCCTATCTGGTGGATGAACTCCGCGATATCAGGGATAGGTCCCAGATGCTTGACATCCGTTCACCCACCTCCTTTGCGGGGGGGCACATCAGGGGCAGCCTCTCGATCTGGAAGGATGGTATCCCTGCCTTTGCAGGATGGTTCCTTTCGTATGATCAACCAATCATTCTCGTCGATGATTTCAACTGTTATCTCGGGGAAGTGAGCAGGCATCTCATGCGACTCGGGTACGATAACCTGAAGGGGTACCTGGCAGGGGGATTTCCGGCATATTTTAAATCAGGAAGCCCGATAGGCCATTTCGAGACCTGGAGTGTGCATGACCTCGTAAGAGAGCGAAAAAATGATGACCTCTTTCTCCTTGATGTACGGGATATTGCAAATGTGAAGAAGTATGGCATGATCGCGGGGGCCCATCATATCTATGTCGGGGAACTCCCGGGAAAGTGGGGGGAAGTGCCGATGGATCGTCAGGTGGCAGTCTACTGCGATGCCGGCTTTAAGGGTTCGCTTGGAGCAAGCTATCTCGCAGGAAAGGGGTATTCGCGATTGGCCAACGTCCTTGGCGGAATGGGGGCGTATCTGCAGGCAGGATATCCCGTGGAGCACGTACAATAAGCGCTGTGCACCAATCCGGTAACCGTTCCTTCGATTCATGGAATGCCGCGTTTCACCGGAAAAGTTGATTTCCCCACTCTCGCATGAGGTGTCCCGGCATCATTGTGATTCAGCTCAAGCCCTCCAGAAGGGGCATTCAGGATCTGCGCTCCTGGAAGGTGAGCCTTCTTCTCCGATATTGCCTCCCTCCCTGGGAAACGCCGAAATGAAATTCGTGATACATGAATTGAATGGTCCCGCGATTCGGAAGGATGCTTTTTTTTGCCTTTTTTCGAAACCAGTCCCAATCAAAAGGGGGATTTCGAGATGGGACGAGATAAGAGTCCCTCCATAATCGGATGCATGAACTCGAATTCCAAAAATTTATGTTACCCCCGCAACTATTGAGGAGAGTAGGAAATCGTATGGAAATCGTTAAAATTCCACGCATGGAGAAGCAGGACTATGACCATCTTATCGAGGAAGGATATGTCTGCCGTATCGCATTCCAGGGAGAGAAATACCCCTACATTGCCCCCTTCCTCTATGTCTTCGATGGCAAATTCCTCTATTTCCTCTCGACAAAATATGGAAAAAAAATCGAGTATTTCCGGAAGAGCCCCCATGTTGCGGTTGAGGTGGAGAAGTACACAAGCGACCTCTCCTGCTACACCTTCATCACCCTCCAGGGCTACCTCGAGGAAGTGACCGATTCCATCGATAAGAAGATCATCCGCGAGGATTTTGTGAACCTGATCAAGGGACGAAATCTCTCCAACAATATTCTTGCGGCTCTCGGCCACTCACCCCAGGATCCTCCCGAGGCGATTGCACTCGAGGAACGATCCCTTGTGTGGAGACTGACAGGGGTAAAGGACATGGTTGCATTGCGGAATCTTTGAATATTTTTTTAAAGCCAGAGTCTTTTCAGGTCTTTTTCCTTTTCAACCACCAGGAGCAGTTCTTTTACCCCTTTCACGGGTACTGAACAGGAGTGACGGTTGCAGAGGTATGCAGCGGTCTTCCCCTCGATAGCACCCAGGTCCCTGGTGAACGGGGCAACCTTTGCCAGTGCATCCTCGTTCTTAGAATTCTTTAAGAGAATCACGGTGAACGGCAGGTATCTTGATTCCAGCGCATCCACCATCTCTTCTGCCGTATCACCCTCTTCTCCCCCCACAATGACAACTTCAGACGAGGGGCCAAAGAGGAGACTGAGCCCACTGAGGAAAAAGGGGTAAGCAGCGGGGGCCTCTGCGAGGTGGTCAGCATAGAGGCGGGAAAGATCCGAAGCGCGGCCTTCGAACGAGGTATCCCCGGTGAGCATGGTGAGCCTCAAAAGGTTGGTGAATGCAACGGAATTTGAAGACGGGATTGCCCCGTCATAGAACTCTTTCTGGCGTGCGATCAGGTCGTTCTCGGTCCCTGCAGCAGTAAAATATCCCCCGTTTCCGGGATCCCAGAACTGGCTGTCAAGCGATTCCTGCAGGGAAAGGGCTGCAGCGAGATGGGCAGGATCAAACGTTGCCATGTACAGCTCGGTGAGACCAAAGATGAGGAAGCTGTAATCTGCAGCCTGGGCGGTGATCCCTGCCCTCCCGTTCCGGTACCGGTGGAGGAGCTGCCCGTCTGCATTCTTCATCGACCCGAGAATGAATTCCGCCGCCCTGGCTGCCGCGGTCCTGTAACGTTCTTCGTGAAAGATCCGGGCACCTTTTGCGAGAGCAGCAATCGTGAGCCCGTTCCAGTCGGCAAGGATCTTGTCATCCGTGAGAGGCGGGGCGCGGTTCTTCCGGGCTGTAAAGAGTGTTTTTTTGGCTGCCTCGATAAGAGACGCTACCTTTTCGGGAGACAACCCCATGCCTGGCGCAAGGTCCGTGATATCACGCGTGAGATGGAGGATATTCCTGCCTGTTCTCTCTCCTGTCACCGGATCGATATAGTTTCCCGCCGTCGTGACATGCCATGCACAGCATGCGGCAGCGGCTGTCTCGCTGTCAAGGAGATCCTCCACCTCCTTCTTCGTCCAGAGATAATAACCCCCCTCCTCTCCCCCGGTGTCGGCATCCTGGGCTGAAAAAAATCCTCCCTGTGGGGAGGTCATCTCGCGGAGCACGTATTCCAGCGACTCCCTGGCAATAGTGCCATACCATTCATTGCCGGTCAGCTGGTACGCCTCGGTATAGGCAAGGATGTGGAGTGCCTGATCATAGAGCATCTTTTCAAAGTGGGGAACGAGCCAGCAGGTGTCGGTCGAGTACCGGTGAAAACCGGAACCGAGCTGGTCATACAACCCACCCATCGCCATGGAACGAAGGGTCTTATCAACCATACTGATCGCCCGCTCCTCACCCTTCAGTTGTGAATAACGGAGAAGGAACAGCAGGATGTGGGGGAGGGGGAACTTGGGAGCGCCCCCAAATCCGCCATTCGTCGGATCAAAACGGAGGAGGAGCTCATGGTATGCAGCATCGAGTGTCGTTCGCTGTAATCTCCTGCCCTTCCCCGTCTCTCTGGAGAGGTGTGCAGCCACGAGTCCTGCCGTTCTGAGAAGCTCGGGGCGTGCTTCCCTCCAGAGCCTGCTGATCTCCTCGAGAATATCGATAATACCGGGCGTTCCAAAACGACGCTCCCTGGGCATATAGGTCATGGCAAAGAACGGTTGTTTTTCGGGAGTCAGGAACACATTCAGCGGCCATCCTCCCTTCCCGGAGAGCATCTGGCCTGCTGCCATGTAGAGAGCGTCGATATCAGGCCGTTCCTCCCGGTCCACCTTTACCGGTACGAAATGGGTATTGAGTACCCCTGCCACCTCAGGATCCTCGAACGACTCCCGTTCCATCACGTGGCACCAGTGGCAGGTGGCATATCCGATCGAGAGAAATATTGGTTTATCCTCCCCGGCAGCGTGTGCAAACGCCTCGTCTCCCCATGCATACCATTCCACCGGGTTCCAGGCATGCTGGAGCAGGTAGGGGCTTACCTCGTGGATAAGCCGGTTCGGTCTCTCTCTCTCCTGCCGATCATTGGCATCCCCTCGTTGTTCTGGCTCCATCATCAGTATCCAATGCTCATCGTCTGAGGGTTCTGCCTATTTCAACCCTCGTTTATGGGATCCTGCTCCTGCCGCGATCTGCTGAGGCCGGGTAGTTGAGGGGAATTATTTCACGAATTTTTTTGTATTTACCATGAGGCTGAAAGCCCCTGCCCTCCTGCTCCGTGTTCTGGATCGGTATGCATTTCTCATCGCACTACGATCATCTGTATAATGGCGAATGGAGACGAGCATCCCGGACCGAACCATGGCAGGTTGACTCCTGCGATGGCCCAGTACTGGGCGATCAAGGAGCAGCACCGGGATGCTATCCACCTCTTCCATATCGGCGACTTCTACGAGACATTCGGCGGTGATGCCGAGACCATCTCGCGTGAGCTCGAAATAACCCTTACCTCCCGTTCGAAAGATACCGCCGGCCAGAAGATCCCGCTTGCCGGTGTTCCCTGCCATTCCGTTGAGGGATACATCGCCCGGCTGATTGCAAAAGGCTACAAGGTTGCCATCTGTGACCAGGTCGAGGATGCAAAGAATGCAAAAGGGATCGTCCGGCGCGAGGTGGTGCGAATAATAACCCCCGGGACGGTGATCGATGAGGGGATGATCGGATCATCCGGGGCCCGCTACCTGATGGCAGTGTCGTCCCTGGAAGGGAATTCTCTGATGGGCCTGGCATTTCTTGATATCACCACCGGAGAGTTTGTTGTGACAACCTGTCCTTCCGATCGCGGGACCTCGGCCTTCACCTCTGAACTGGCACGGTATCGTCCGTCTGAATGTCTGATACCGGAGAACCTTTCAGCGGAACTCGGAAATATTGTAAAGCAGTCCGGGGTGGTGGTCACTGCAGGCGGAAGCTGTGCGACTGATCCTGCCAGCGCAAGAAAAATCCTTGTCGATCACTTTAAAGTGAGCGACCTGTCAGGTTTTGCCATAGAATCGGTCCCCTCAGTCGTGGTTGCAGCCGCCATGGTACTCTGTTATGCCAAGGAAACTCAGCGGCTTGATCTCCCGCATGTACAACAGATCTCCTACCGGCAGGCAGGCGAGGCATGCCTGATCGATGGGATCACGCTCAGGAACCTGGAGATCCTGGAAAGCATCCGGGGGAGATCGGGGGATCCAACCCTGCTCTCTCTCCTCGACCAGAGCATGACCCCCATGGGAAGCCGGCTCATCCGGAGTATGCTCGCGGTCCCGCTGGTATCACCTGCCGCTATCAACCGGCGACTCGACACCGTTGAATACTTCTCCAGGAAGACGGCCGTCAGGGCAAGGGTCCGTGAGATA
>MVZQ01000031.1 GCA_002068435.1 Euryarchaeota archaeon ADurb.BinA087
ACTACATATCAGTGTAACGCATAAGCTTATTAAATCATGTAGTATTCGCTCCGTGTTCTCCTCCGTTGTTATGAAAACCGGCAGCACGGCAGATCCCTTTGACGAGAGGATCGCCACCGGGAGATTTCCTGCTCCCTCTTTCAGACCAGTGGGATCGATCCGGATTGTTTCATAATAAAGATCCTCCGGGAGTCTGACAACGTTCGGTATCCCGTCTTTTACGAGGGGAGAGATATCAACCCAAGCCCCCGGAGATACTTCCTCTGCCACTCGCTGAATTTCTTCCCAGGTAAACCAGGAAATATCTCGTAACTGGAGGAGCTGACGTTCTGAAAGGCGGGGAATACCAAGATTTGCCAGCACAATCTTGAGATGGTGCATTATGGAAGGACTGATGGCTTTTTTATCGATATACACGGCTTTTGCCTGGCTTTTCTTCACAAGGTCGGCAATCATTGAAGGATCAAGGCATGGAACATACCTGCTGTGAACGATATGGCCAAATGCCGTTCTGGACTGGAGGGCAATCTCTGTCTCTCGGCGTGCATAATGAGAGCCGCCAATCCCAAGTACGTTTATCGTATCGTGCGGATGTGCCTCCAGTACACTCTGAGCTACCGCATACCCCGCCCTCAGATCGGTCCATTCCTTCTCCGTACTCCCTATCTCAACAAAGAACGAAGGTGTCGCCAGCTCAGTCGGGCCATGGTGTGTGACTTCGTAGGTGATATGGTATCCTTCCGGGGCATTTTTCTCCAGATTGCCAAGCACGGCATGCATCCATTCAGGGGAGGCAACAGCAAGTGACCCGGCGAACCCTCCGAGGGCGGCTTCCGCGATGTTCCCGGTGACATGCACGGTCAGGACTGGGCGGGGATGTTCTGATGAATGTCTGGAGAGAAATATGATCAGATCACAATCAAGTTCCCTGTCAAGATGGTCAAGGCCTATCAGGCGGGAATCTGATTCATGAACAATCAATTCATGCTCTTCGAGCGGATAAGGGCGCTTGTGACCAGCCTCTGACAATAAATCTTCCAGGCATGTCTGAATTGTCGTTCCCGCGGGATCGAGTCGGGAATGGACGAGCGCTATCTTCAGAAGACACCTCCCTTATAAGAGACAGACATGGTAAACCCTATTTCTTTGGAAACATACTATTGTTACTATGGACGAAGAGAAAATACGGTCCATTCTCGAGAGAGAGGGGATCGACAAGGAGATTAAATGCCCGGAAGCATTTGCCATTTCTGAAAAATACGGGATCTCAAAGACCGACATTGCACGGTTCTGCAACACCCACGGAGTAAAGATCCGGGCCTGCCAGCTGGGCTGCTTCAAATGAGCTTTTTTCTGACAACAGTACCAGTTGAAGAAGCAGTCACCACGGCACGAGGCCTTGCTATCAGCCTCTCCTCGGAAGAGATCCCGCTCAATGCTGCATTCGGCCGTATTCTTGCTGCAGATGTCACAGCAGACATTGATGTCCCCGGATTCACCCGATCATCGGTCGATGGATATGCAGTCAGATTCCGGGACACCACGGGGGCATCGGAATCCCTGCCGGCCCTGTTCAGTCTCTCCGGGCGTGCTGCAATGGGAGCGGAAGGAGGAAAAACCCTCCCCTCTGAAAGCGTTCTTTATGTCCCGACTGGTGGCCCGGTCCCCTGTGGGGCGGATGCGGTCGTAATGATTGAGTATACCGAATCGATCGGGGATGATGTTTTGGTCAAACGGCCAGCTGCACCGGGGGAAAATATCGTCCTGCAGGGAGAAGACTTTAAAGCGGGGGAGGTGATCCTTCCCCAGGGAACTTTGTTGTCATCCCGTCAGATTGCAGCACTTGCTGCGGCCGGCAGGACAACCGTACCCGTTACAAGAAAACCAAAAGTAGGAGTGATATCAACCGGAAACGAACTGATACCGGTGGGGGAGATTCCAACCGGCAGCCAGGTGCGGGATATCAACAGCTGGATGTGCGGGGCATTCCTCCAGTCCGCTGGATGTATCCCCGAATATTTTGGGATTGTAAAGGATGATCGCTCCCTGTTGCAAAACATCCTCCAAAAAGCGCTCTCGCTCTGTGACGTCGTCATCATTTCAGGGGGCAGCTCGAAGGATGACAGGGACCTGACCGCTGACCTGATCCGGGAATCGGGTGAAGTGCTTATTCACGGGATAGCCATTGCTCCCGGGAAACCGACTATCATCGGGAGGGCAGGGCAAAAACCTGTGATCGGTCTTCCCGGACATCCGGCATCTGCTTTTGTCGTTCTCCTGGTGATTGCCAGGCCGCTTCTTTTGGGAATGACCGGGCAGGGTGACCAGGCAATGTTGACAAGGCGTCTGATGCTTGGGGAGAATATCCCTTCAACACGGGGAAGAGAGGATTATGTCAGGGTACGGATCCTGGAGGAGAAGGTATACCCGGAATTTGGAAAATCCGGTCTTGTTAACACCCTTATCAGGAGTGACGGCCTTGTAAGGGTCCCCTCAGGGGTTGAAGGATTGGAGAAAGGGGAATTGGTGGAGGTGATCCTCTGGTAAAGCGTTACCTGTCGGTCCGGCCGTTGCGGGAGGTGCTAGACATCATCTCACAACAATTTCCTTCCCGTCGAGTCTCTTCGGATATCCCTCTTGAAGAATCGGTAGGCAGAATCACTGCCAGCCCCCTTTTTGCATCCTACTCAGTCCCGGAAGCAGTCCTCGCTGCAATGGATGGTATTGCAGTCCGGAATGAAGACACGTGGGATGCGAGCGAGCAGCGTCCGGTCACCCTCACAAACTATGCAAGGGTGAATACCGGGAATGTGATCCCTCCCACGTACGATGCAGTCATCATGATAGAGGATGTCACCTTTGAAGGACATTCTGCAATAATCCGGAAAGCGGTGTCGCCATGGCAGCATGTCCGCCCTGCCGGGGAGGATATTGCCGAATCGGAGATGATACTTCCCTCTTCACACCAGATCCGGCCTCATGAGATTGGAGCGCTGGCAGCGTACGGGATATCGAAGGTTCCGGTCCTCACCGCCAGGGTGGGACTTATTCCTACGGGAAGTGAACTGATCGTATCAGGGACAAGGCCTGCCCCGGGACAGGTCGTTGAGAGCAATACCGTGATGGCTTCGGCATGGCTCAGGTCTCTTGGTGCCGAGTGCAGGCGATATCCGGTTACCCCTGACAAGCCTGACATCATCTCTGAAAGGGTGCGCCATGCTGTCGCGGAAAATGACATTGTGATCATTTCTGCCGGGTCCTCAGCGGGAACAAGGGATTATACCGCCGATGTCATTTCCAGTATGGGAGAGGTGCTTGTGCACGGGATCGCTATAAAACCAGGCAAACCTGCTATCATCGGTGCGATTGATGGAAAACCGGTCATCGGGATGCCTGGCTATCCCCTTTCTGCGCTGACGGTAATCCGTGAAGTCATGATACCCCTCCTGCGGCAGTATGGGCTCTCTTCACCCGAACCAGAAGATATTCAGGCCGACCTTGCTCTCAGTCTCCATTCAGATATCGGGACCTGTGAATATGTCCTGCTTGCAATAGGTTGGATTAAAGAACGCTGTATCGCAATCCCTCTCTCGCGAGGTTCGGGTGTCCAGATGAGCGGAGTGAGGGCACACGCATTTCTCCGCATCCCCCCTGATAAGGAAGGGTATGAAGCGGGAGAAGAGGTCAAGGTCACCCTTATGGTCCCGGAATCAGACGCGAATAAGACGCTTCTTATCTCCGGAAGCCATGACCCTGTACTCGATCACCTGCTTGAGCTGACTCAACAGAAGGGGGTCATGCTGCACTCCTCCCATACCGGCAGCATGGGTGGACTCCTGGCATTGAAGAGGGGCAGTTGCCATGCAGCGCCGATGCACCTTCTGCATTCGTCCGGCGAATACAACCTTCCTTTTCTGAGGCAATACCTGCCAGGAGAAGATATCACCCTTATCTGTGTTGCGGGGCGCGAACAGGGTATCGCTTCCCGGGATGGGCTGACTCTCTCTGACCTCTCCACCCATACTTTTGTAAACCGGCAGAAAGGTTCCGGGACCCGTATGCTCCTGGATTATGAACTGGGAAAACAGGGGATCGATCCCGGATCGATTCGGGGTTATGAACGGGAACTTACCACCCATATCGGGGTTGCCCTTGCGATCCGGCAGGGAGAGGCTGACGCCGGCATGTGCGTGTATTCTGCCGCCCGTGCCCTTGGCCTTTCCTTCGCTCCCATTGGAAAAGAGCAGTACGAACTTGCCATCAGGACAGACGACCTGGTTGATCCAAGGATACGAACACTGCACGAGGCCATCAGGTCTGAACAGTTCAGGGAGACACTCAGGGATCTTGGAGGGTACGATTCATCCTGTACAGGGCAGCTGCGTAACACGCTTCCCTGACTGCCTCTTCGGGGGTGTTACAGCTGATCACCCCCGGTATCTCCCATGTGTAGTATCCGGCAACGGTTATACCCATTTTCAAAGCAGTTGCGATTTCCGAAAGTGTTCCGTACCTGCCTCCAATGGCAACCACAGCATCAGAGGACTGGATCAGGACTATGTTTCTTGCATGGCCAAGGCCGGATCTGATAATGAATGACAGGTAAGGATTTTCTCCGGCGATACCTGGAATAATACCAATGGTGGTTCCGGATTCTTCCCTTGCGCCCCGGCAGGCTGCCTCCATAACCCCGGATAGACCCCCGCAGAGCAGGATCGCTCCCTTCCGGGCGATACAACGCCCGGCTCGCTCGGCAGCGTCAGCCTCACCGGGACTGCATGATCCAGGTCCTATCACGGCAATCTGGATTGGTACATCGGCCTTTTGCCGCTTGTCAGGGAATCAACCGGTTATGGTAATCCCCCCTTCGGATTGATAACAAGGAGTTTTTCCTCGGTCATCTCCCTGATCGTGTAGCGGGGACCTTCTTTCCCGGTGCCGGATGCCTTGATACCCCCATAAGGCATCTGGTCAACCCTGAAGGTGGGGATATCATTCACGATCACACCCCCGACTTCTGCCTCCTCAAAAGCCTGGAGAATGAAGGGAAAATGGTTGGTGAATACTCCCATCTGAAGGCCGAATATACTGTTGTTGACTTCAGAGAGGGCATCTTCGAACCGTGTATACTGGTGAAGGGTGATTACCGGAGCAAAGATCTCTTCGCAGTTGACCCGCATCACCGGTGAAGTAGTGGCAAGCACGGACGGGGAGAAGAGAGCCCCTTTCCGCGTTCCGCCGCACAAAAGTGTTGCCCCTTCCTTCACTGCCTCCTGCACCAGGGTCTCCGCTCTGATTGCAGCGCCGGTTGATATCAATGGACCTACGTCCGTATCCGCATCTCTCGGGTCGCCTGTTTTCAGCGAAGCGATCCGGTCGAGGATCATTGCCACCGCACTGCGGTAGATGGAATGCTCGATATAAACCCTCTGAACCGATATGCAGACCTGCCCGGCATTGGTAAATCCCCCGCTAACGATACGGGACACCGCATAGGGCAATTGCGCATCGGAATGTACGATGACCGCTGCATTCCCCCCGTGTTCGAGAAGGATCTTCTTCCTTCCTGCAATCTCCTTCAGGTGCCAGCCCACCTCAGGGCTGCCAGTGAAGGTGAGGAGCGCGATGCGGGGATCACGGACCATTGTTTCTGCTGTTGCTGCTGAACAGGGGATAATACTCAGCATATCAGGGGGAATGCCAGCCTTGAGAGCAAGCCTTCCAAGCATCAGCGAGGAGATGGGCGTCACCGATGCCGGCTTCAGCACCAGGGGCGTTCCCGACGCGATGGCTGGCCCGATCTTATGGCAGGCAAGGTTCAGCGGATAATTGAACGGGGTGATAGCCAATGCAGGGCCGAGAGAGACGCGCCTTGTGATCCCGAATCTCCCCTCCGAGTCAGGGTTCCAGTCGAGGGGAAGGAATTCCCCATTGATCCTCCTCGCCTCTTCTGCTGATATGCGGAGTGTGATGCACGCTCTTGCCACTTCCTGTTCTGCTAACAGACGGGTCTTTCCTCCTTCAAGGGTCAGGATCTTCACGAATTCAGCGGTGTTGACCTTCACAAGGTCAGCAAGTTCCGAAAGGATACGGCCCCGTTCCCCAGAGGAGAGAACACGTGCAGAACGAAATGATCCTGCAACACAGGAGACCGCATCCCGG
This sequence comes from Euryarchaeota archaeon ADurb.BinA087, assembly GCA_002068435.1. Classification (GTDB taxonomy): domain Archaea; phylum Halobacteriota; class Methanomicrobia; order Methanomicrobiales; family Methanospirillaceae; genus UBA9949. The sequence goes on from MVZQ01000031.1 coordinate 6,163, forward strand.
CAATCCTGTTCAACGGCCTGGTGAACTTTCGCGAAAGGTTCTCCCGTGTAGGGGAAACAGATCTCTAGGGGTTCGATGGCACCGGTCCGCCACTCCCCATTGATAAGAAATGGATATTCTTCCATCCCGGGTACTCCTAACAGCGCTGCACACCTTTGAAGAAAATACTTTGTGGTCGCGGGGACAATATCACTGGAATATACGCGCAGGCAGAGGTTGTCGCGGGTTTGTTACAAGAGTTCGGGGGATCCCGTTGAAGGAAGTCACCAGCAGTTACCATGCAAATGAGATTGAGGAATCGATCCGCCAGTTCTGGCTGGAAGAGGCGATCTTTGAAAAGACACGAGAACTCCACCTAGCAGACCCAGACTTTTTCTTTGTGGACGGGCCCCCCTATACAACTGGTAACATCCATCTCGGCACGGCCTGGAACAAGATCATCAAGGACAGCATCCTCCGCTATACCAGGATGACCGGGAGAAATGTTATTGCACGCGCCGGTTATGACATGCACGGCCTTCCTATCGAGGTGAGAGTCGAGCAGCAGCTCGGATTTGTCTCAAAAAAAGATATCGAACAGTTCGGAATTGGGAACTTTATTGAGAAATGCCGGACGTTTGCCGCTGCCAACCTGGAAGTGATGAGCAGGCAGTTCGAAGCGCTTGGCATCTGGCTTGATTTTGCTGATCCCTACCAGACGATGAAGCCGGAATATATCGAAGCTGCATGGTGGACACTTGCCCGCGCTGACGAAGAAGGAATGCTCGAACGGGGTCACCGGGTGGTCAACTGGTGTCCACGGTGTGCTACCGCTATTGCTGACTCTGAAGTCGATTATGCCGATGTCACCGATCCATCGATCTATGTCAAGTTTCCCCTGACTGGAAAGGACCATGAGTATCTGGTCATCTGGACGACCACCCCCTGGACTCTTCCTGCCAACGTGGCGGTTGCAGTCCACCCCGACATCGTTTACGCCCGTGTCGAGGCGGTCAAGGACGGAACAAAAGAGATTCTCTGGATGGCTGAGGATCTTGTCGAATCAGTGCTCCGGAAGGGCAGATATCAGGACTACCGGCTGATTGACAAGATCAGCGGAACCGGGTTGACGGACCTGACCTATTCGTCTCCCATTGAGGATATGGTGACCCTCCAGCATGATATTGCCCACCGGGTTGTTACAGCAGATTTTGTCTCCCTTGAAAACACCGGGATGGTGCATATCGCACCAGGACATGGATGGGACGATTACCTTCTCGGATGCAGGGAGAACCTGCCGATCATCTGCCCTGTCGATGCCTCCGGGTGTTTTACAAGCGATGCTGGGACTCTGGATGGGATGTATATCAAGGAGGCTGATCCTGTCGTCCTCCATGATCTCGGCCATCATCTCCTTGCCACGGAGTCTGTGACCCACCGCTATGGACACTGCTGGAGGTGCAAAACCCCGATCATCTTCCGTGCCACCGAACAGTGGTTCCTGAAAGCATCCGCAATAAGGGACCGGATGCTTGGCGAGGTCGAAAAAGTCCTGTGGTACCCTGAGTGGGCAGGGAGTGCACGTTTTTATGACTGGATCAAGGAAGCCCGTGACTGGTGCATCTCACGACAGCGGTACTGGGGCATCCCCATCCCTATATGGGAGTGCAGGTCCTGCGGGAAACACCGGGTATTTGGCACATTCAGTGAGCTCGAAGAGGCCAGCGGGAGATCTATCACCGATCCTCATCGTCCTTTTGTCGATGAGATAGCGGTCCCGTGTACGTGCGGCGGAGAGATGCACAGGGTCGAGGACATCTTTGACGTATGGTTTGATTCGGCAGTCGCTTCGTGGGCTACCCTCAGGTTTCCCGGAGAGAGAGAGGCATTTGAACGGTTGTGGCCGGCCGATTTTATCACCGAGGGCCAGGATCAGACCCGGGGATGGTTCTACTCCCAGCTCGGCGCCAGCACCATTGCATTCGGATGCTCCCCCTACCGGAGTGTACTGATGCATGGTTTCGCCCTGGATGCAGAAGGCCGGAAAATGAGTAAAAGCCTGGGGAATGTCGTTACGCCTGATGAGGTGGTGACGAGCCAGGGGGTTGATGTCCTGCGTCTGTACGTACTCTCTTCAAGTGCTCCATGGGACGATCTCAAGTTCAACTGGGAGGGGGTGAAGACAGTGAACCGGGCGATCAACATTTACTGGAATGTCTACCGGTTCCCCCTTCCCTACATGATCCTTGACCATTACGAACCATGCACCACTGCGGACGGGACATGGGATGATGATGCTTTCCGTTCAGGGCTGGGTTCCATGGCGCCCGAGGATCGGTGGATAATCTCCCGGATCAATTCCTGTGCTCTCATCGTCAGCAAAGCTATGGAGGAGCGTCAGCTCCACCGGGCCACCAGGGCACTCATCCAGTTCATCCTTGAAGACCTCTCCCGATGGTATGTCCAGCTGGTCAGGCCCAGGATGTGGCTTGAGGGAACATCTGAGGCAAAGGCCACAGCCTACGAGACGATGTACTATGTGATCCGGCGACTTTGCGGGCTCCTTTCACCATTTATTCCCCATATTACCGAGATGATGTATCAGAATATCCGGACATTGTCGGATCCACCGAGCATTCATATGACCGACTGGTGGGGTGGGGATGAGAACCTCGTTGACACGGTGATGGAACATTCGATGGATATCGTCCGTTCTTTTGACGAGGCATCGGCCAATGCACGGCAGGCAGGGAAGAGAAAACTCCGCTGGCCGGTCTCCGAGATCGTGGTTGTTACTGATGATGATGAAGTCATGGCAGCTCTTGAATCACTCTCATCCATCTGCGAAGATCGGGCAAATGCACGGGCTGTTCGCGTAGTCCGTGGAACATATGACCGGATCGGGTGGAAGGCCGAACCGGTGATGAAAGCCCTTGGCCCGGCGTTTGGAAAGAACGCCCCGGTGGTGCGCGAACTGATCAGGTCCGCAGATGCAGCTGCCCTGAAGTCACACCTTGACAAGGGTGAAACGGTGAACCTTGGCGGAAGCGAAGGGGTGTACCCGATTCAGCCAGGCTCTGTCGTCTTCCTTGAAGAACTTCCCCCCAATCTCTTTCAGGCACCTATGGAGCGAGGAACGGTCTATGTGGATGTCACGCTCACGGCTGACCTTGAAGCGGAAGGGTATACCCGCGAAGTGATCCGGCGAATCCAGGAGATGCGGCGGCAAAGGGATCTGAATGTCGAGGATTATATCACGGCAGGCATTGTCATAGACGATGAACGGGTACGCTCACTTCTTAAGGGAAGTTGGGAAGACGTAATCCGGGAGGAGGTACGTGCGGGATCGCTCACGATCTCCTCAGGATCCTCGTACTCCACTGATGGCTCGTTTGAACTCGAAAGAGACTGGGATATTGAAGGTATCCAGGCAGTGATCGGCATATCAAAGTTCACTGATCAACCCGGAAAGAAACAGACGGCCCTCAGGTGAGGAGAAGACCGGCGGTTCAGGGATACACCTGACTGCGGTGCGAATAGTTTTTACCATCTTTTTTTCGACCGGATTGAATCCTTCAATCTCTTTTGCCGTCTTGTATACAAAGATGCCACGCCGTTGCCATGCCGGGGTTTTCGCGAGATTGAGTCCCCGTGAAAACATCATCTCATGCATTTCCGGAGAGGAGAGACCCTTTAGCAGATGGGCGGCCTCATGGGAATTTTTACCCTCTTCAACCAGGGTCTGATGACAGTATGAGTTGATATGATTCCTCCATGCCTCTGCCTGCCGGTCAATGAGATACTGGAGGGCATGGAGGGGGCTCACCTGGACGATCCGTGCATCAAAAGCAACAGGGAATGGGGATGACATCTCGATCGTCAGGGCACTTGCAGCATAGGAAGCGGATATCGAGTCAATCTTCTCTACTCTGCCTGAGTAAGGAACATATGAAAAATAGAGGTTAATCTCATCAGAAAAGGTAAAAGCGAGATCCGGGGAGAGTCCGCTTGAAGTGATAAACTGTTCGCTGACACGGGCCATAGCCCGGGCAAACCGGCCGTCGAAAGGCCGCTTCAATCCCCACTCTTCTGCTACCCGGTGAAATCCCCGCCCGTCGAGACGCACGAATACAGGGGGTACTGAAAGCAGGTTGCTGAATATTTCGCGCCTTTTCATATCATGAATCCCGCACAATGTTTGATCTCTTTCCGTCTTTCATCTCCGGTTTTCCACTGAGAGAACCACGGTTCCTGGTATCAGTATTCGATAAAATTCTTCAACCGGGCACTTGCTGTCACTATCATACGTGGGGCCATTCAGCAGGAGAGAAAGCCTCCCAGAAAAACCGGACAGGATGCTCCCGGTATGGGAGGATCCGAATCCTGGCTGGTTATCAGATATCTTCAGCCCTGAAAGCACCCGGCAGGTGGCGGATGAGGACAATGTCCCCGATGCTCCTGATAATCCGGAAGGGTATCTTCAGTCCCTTGTAGTTCTTGATGTCCACCAGCTGCTGGTTCAGTTTCCCCACGACGATCGATTCCATCTTCTTTGATTCGACGTCAATAAGGACATCCTCCACTTCACCGACAAAAACACTCTTCTCGGTGTAGACCTTGAGATCGAACATTTCGGTAATCTGATTTTTCATCCTAATCAATGAATGATATATACTATTCGCATAAAAATATACTCCTTTTATGAACGGCTCGCTGAAAATCGGGACCTTTTACGGTATTCCCATCCAGCTGCACTGGACATTCCTTCTCATCATTCCCCTCTTTGCCTGGATCATCGGGAGTCAGATCCTTCAGACAACGGACTTGATCAGCACGATCTTCCGGGTCCCGATCGACACGAGCATTATCTCTGCAGGATACATGCCCTATATCCTCGGGGTCATCGTATCGATCGGGCTTTTTGGCGGCGTCCTTATACACGAGATGGCACATTCCATGCTGGCCAGGAGCAAGGGTATCAAAATAAACGGTATCACCCTGCTTATTTTTGGAGGGATATCTTCAATGGAGGAGGATACACCTGATCCAAGGGTAGAACTGCCGATGGCTGCGATAGGTCCCCTCACAAGCCTGGTTGTTGGTATCCTTTGCATTGCTGCCACGTATATTGCTGGAGCATATACCGGCAATCCTCCTGTAGCGGGAATATTTGTCTTCATGTTCGGCTACCTTGGCCTCCTGAATGTGTTCCTGTTTGCGTTTAATCTCCTGCCGGCCTTCCCGATGGATGGTGGAAGAGTCCTCCGTGCATTCCTGGCCCGGTCGATGTCACTTCCGAAAGCTACCCGTATCGCTGCAGACGTTGGCAAAGTCTTTGCGGTACTCTTCGGCCTAGTCGGGGTAGTTATCCTGAATCCGATCCTGATCCTTATCGCATTCTTCATTTATATCGGGGCAAGCCAGGAATCAACGGCAATGAAATATAATTTTCTCCTCAAAGATGTCAAGGTCAGTGATATCATGGCAGTCAGTGTGCTGACAGTCTCCCCGGATCTCCCGGTCAGGGAAGTGATTGACCTGATGTATTCAACAAAACACCTTGGTTTTCCGGTCGAGGAGAAGGGCCATATGACAGGGATGGTTACGCTCGCTGATGTGCACAAGATTCCTGCCCTTGATCGGGATGCGATGCTGGTCCGGGACATCATGACCCGGGGAGTGATTGCCCTCCCGCCGGGTGCTCCTGTTATCGATGCCCTCCGTATCATGTCGGTGAACAATATCGGAAGGATCCCGGTGATGGAGGGTGACCAGCTCCTCGGCATCGTGACACGAACAGATATAATGAAGGTTATTGAGCTGAAGGACGTGTAAATGCAAGGAGGTGATCGACAGGAGTTGTTCCGGCTATCCCGTGGAATGCGGCAAGTCCCGGAAGTGGCCTTGCTCCGGCAATCCTCGCAGCAGCAGCAGGACCAATTCCCGGTATCCATTTCAGGGCTGTGCTGGGAAGGAGATTAACCTGAACGGGTATCGGTAAACCAGTAAGGGATCGCATCCCGTGGTCCACGACCACTGTATCAAGGACCGTATGCCTCTTAAGATGAACGGGAATTCCCACAAGGATGGGATAGGATCCCATCTGCCGCCCGAAAGAGAGTGAACCCTCCTCCTCAATGATAACGTCATGCAGGATCGTGCCAATGGGAAACACCTGCCTCAGCATCGGCAGATCAAATTTTTTCCGGACATACTCTTTGAATGCCCTGAACTGGGATGTATGCTTCCCAAGAGTGTTCTCATCATAAGCCCGTGTCCCTTCGAACGGCATCAGCTGGCGAATATTCACCCGCCGGACCAGGAGCCCCGATGTGAGCACGCGGGCGAGGAACTGTTCATTTAAAAGGAAGGTTCTTTTTGTCTCTCCGGCAAGTCCGGCAATAAAATTCAGGCCGGGAAGCAGATCGGGTATACCCTCCTTCCTATCTCCTCCAACTTCGTTTACAATCCGGATCGCTTCCATCACCTCATCAGGATCTGCTTTGAGATTGTTCGTCCTGACCACGATCGGATCAGCCGTCTCCATGCCGAATGCTGCAACATCGCCTGGAGTGTGGTACCTGACAATCTCCTCAAGCGCCTGGCGTCCTGCATCCGGATGCCGTGCGAGGGTACCCGGATTGATATTGTCGATGTGAAGCGTCCGCAGCCCGGGGGCTGCAGACCGGATGGCCTGGAACAGTTCACCGATAAGTTCCGGCCGTGGGCGTGGAAATTCCCCTTGGCCGGCACCATAGGTGAGAAGGTCAGGTTGTCTTCCCAGGCGGAAATGCCGGGCTCCGGCATCATAGAGTGCTGATATTTCAGAATAAATCCCCTCGATCGTCCGATACCGGGGATGGCCGTAGAATGGCTCGGTGCAGAAGGAACAACCGCCGGTCACCTCACGTGTACATCCGCGGGCTGTCTCGATCTCGCACATGATCTGCGGAAAGGATGGATGCTGACGGATGATGCTGCTCCCGGTTACTGCCCAGGGGTCGGACCGTTGATAGGAGTGAGCACCATATATTGTTCCCCCGGAAAGCCAGTCATCAAGGGATTCGGCAGGCGAACCTGATAGGAGGTGATCGAACCCCGAGATCGTCTTCCGTACTGCCCGCTCACCTCCGCCTCGCGAATAGCCAAAAATGACGGGGCCCGTGATGAGCCGGTTCATTCCCCTGAGCTGTGTCCCGACCTGCTGGATCTCGGTGAGAGTCGCGGGAGTTCCTCCCAGGTATTTGCCAGGGACCGTCGCACCGGCTATCATGATTGCGATACCGCCGGGGACGGGAGTAAGAATGCGTGGGTCATCTCTGATCTGGTCGATGGTAATGTAGCGCGGCTCGATTCCATGAGCTGTAAAGACCCCGGCTATCGTTCGTATGTAAGGAGAGATATACGGCGGTACCCCAAGACACGCAGGTTCATCAACGTAGCCATCGATGATGAATGCATCAGCATTCATATCCGATCAACCGGAGAAGACGCCGGGCCCACAGTAGTTTTCCTCTTTTCATGTGACCCACGTTCATGTCGTCGAGATCAAATCCCACAAAAACAATCCGTTCTGCTCCGAGGGCATCGGCTGCGAACGCTGCACGATCTCCATCAGAGAAACCGCCAAAATTATGAAGAGGGGGGAGTGGCTGCGACTGGGTGGTACCGACAACCGGCCCGGGGAAAAGGGGAACCCAGTACTGCAGCTGAGGGATATTATCCCCATGGGCATGGATGACCATAATCGTTCCCTCGCGATTCATCGCAAGAAAGGACTCTGACGCCCCATCCAGATCAGTGAAGACTGCGTCGGGCCTTATTCCGGACTCATACAGGACACCAGCCGCTGCATCGGCTGCAAAGATGCTCCCTTCGATATGTTCTGTTTCATAAGGGAGGGTAGGGGCATTTCCGCATACTGTGACGATCCGTTCACTGCAAAGGGATAAGAGGAGGATGCAGTCATCCTTCCCAATCAGGGACGCGAGGATGCGGGCGGCCTTCTCGTCATCCTCCCTTATGATACCGAAATAGTCAAGAATCTCCTGATAATAGGGCTCCCATTCCTCAAATTCCATTTCTGACCTCGCTTTCAAGGCCGACAATGTTTGCAAACCTGCCCAGGAGTGGCTCCGTGACAAGGGAGAGGAGATCCGCCTTGGATTTGGCGAGGCTGAAAAATGAGAGGGGGATAACGGCCGCGGCCATGGTCGGATGCCCCCCTGCTTCCCCCATTGTCCCAAATGCCTCCTTGAGTACGTTGCCGATATGGAGCCGGACATCCCGGTTCCGGGCTGACATGATGATAGCCTCATCTGAGATGCCATAGATAAGCGCCGTATTGACACCTTCAAGCGTTATCAGGAGGTCGGCTGCCTGGGGAAGTGCATCCCGGTTCCTGATAAAACCGACATTGGAGAAGAGATACCCGCTCTGGATCTTCCTGTTCGCTATCGCGATTCCAAGAATATCGAGCGTTTCTTCAGAGAGCGAGGGTGACATGATCTGGTCGAGAAGTGAATTGTCGGTGAGGGGGAGGAGAAAAGCCGCGTTGATCAGGTCCTGGGGGGTGACATTCCGGGAAAAGTCGCGGGTATCCGACCGAATCCCGTAGAGAAGACCGGTGGCAACCCGTTTGTCAACACCGATATCCAGCTCCTGCAGATACTGGGAGAGGATACTGGCGGTTGCCCCGATGCCCGGCCTGCTGTCGACAAATACTGCAGGCGATTCAGCAAGCTTGCCATCCTCATGGTGGTCGATCACGATATGCACCCGCGTCTTTGGGGGAAGAGTATTATTCACACCCGGTGCGGGAGAATCAACGAGGGCAAGGTAGGTACATTCCTGGAGCACCGCGGGATCCATCTTCTCCATCTTGATCTCAAGGAGGTTGACGAGAGTCCGGTTTGCCTGGTGCCCGATTATCCCATCATAAAAGATCCGACATACCAACCTGTTCGGATTTGCATTTTTCGCGATGACAGCAAGGGCGAGCGCACTTGAGATAGCATCGGGATCGGGATTTTTATGGGTGATAATCCCGAGAGTCCCCTCCCATGAAGAGAGGAGGGAATAAAGGCGCTGGGATACACGATTGGCATACACCTTGTTGATCTGGTAGACCGCAGCCTTTGCCATCAGCTGGTTCTGGTTGAGGACAAAATCTGCTCCTGCCTCTTCCAGATTTCGCGCAACAAGGGGATCCGATGCCCGGGCCATGATTCGGGAATGGGGGTACGTTTCCCGAAGCGCTTTGACAGCAGCAAGGTTAGCTTCGTTATCTCCGGTAAGGACAAACGCGATCTCAATCGCAGGAATGCCTGAAAGGAAATCCACAGCGAAGATGTCACGGCGCACGGCATCGATCCTCTGGTCCCTAAGTTCTCTGACACGGTCCTCATTTTTATCAATCACGAGAACATTCCCCGTACTGCTCTGCAATTCCTGCAGCACATGGTATCCCGTGCTGCCGCATCCCAGCACGGCATATAATACCCGTTCCCTGCTCCCGTTCTGCGCCGAATCTGCCATAACAGATTAGATGTAAACCCGACAGGATATAATGGTTACAATTTTATTGAGATCTTCAGGATTTCGGAACACGTTACATGCTCCGTTTCCCAATCAGGGCAAGAAATCATGGGAACTCGAAAGGTTTATCAATGAGGCACAACCAATGGTATAGGTCAAATCCGGGGCTTGTAGCTTAGTTCGGAAGAGCGACGGACTCTTAATCCGTAGGTCAAGGGTTCAAATCCCTTCAGGCCCGCTGTTTTCCCGATTTTATCGTATCTCGTGACGCACGAACCGCTTACTATTCGTTGCAACAGAAAAATGTCTGAATTCAGGAGTTAGAATCACCTTTTTCCCCCACCTAAATGTTCATTTAACATTTCAGTGAGTTTCTTATGGATTTCAGTGATATTCCTAATAAGAAGATAGAATCTTCTGCAGAAACAAAAACCAGGTTACAATAACGATGGAAAATCATCCAGCATTCACACAGGGATACATTCTGTATGGAGAACGTGTTGTGAAATCACTCTTCTGGCATTGATCTGGCTGCTGATATACAAAAGAGACATTATGGGCATTTTCAACCACATTGGCCTGATATATTTCAAAAAGGGCACAATTTTCGGTAGATTTTACAGAACACTCATTTTAAATAAGGGTGAAGCAAGATATTATAAGACATGCAGGAAGTGGATTTCCTGAACAAACCAGAGCATTCACTGGATTCACAAGCAGGGGATGTTCTCTTTTTTTCAACAGTACAGAAAAAGGTGGCAATAAGCAGTCCGGTAAAGGTGCTTATTCTCGATCTGGTAAAAAGAGGTCCGACTCCCCTGGAGATCATCGTTGAACGAAGCGGGAAGGCCAAGTCGACGATCACAAAACATGTCCAGGATCTCGAAGAGGCAGGACTTATTGTCACCCATACCAATCCGGACGATAACAGGCGCCGGATTCTCACCCTCTCTGCCGAAGAGATCGGACGGCTGACAGCCCCTGAAAGTTGTGTCAGACCAGGAATATACTACATACCAAAACTTCATTCTTCCTTCAACGGAGAGGAAATCGCTCAGTTCTTCCGTTTTCTTCTTGTCAGCTTCCGCGTAAAAGCGATGGCCATCGGAATCAACATAAATCCGGTGCTGAAACAGGCGGGCATCCAGATAGGGGAGGTGCTTGCCCCTGCTGTGGAGGATGAGAACATCGAGGGTGTCGTCAAGAAGATCGCCCAATTCTGGAAGATACACCACCTGGGCACCGTAGCTCTCCGCAGTACATCGCCTCTTTCAATCGAGGTAAGGGATTGCTTTGAATGCAAGGATCTCCCGGTAACCGGGCATGAAGCCTGTCCCTTCGACAATGGGGTAATTACGGCAATCTTCTCCCACCATCTGAAGAGCCCGGTGACAGTAGTTGAGGAAGAATGTTATTCAAAGGGGAATGATCGGTGCCTCTTTGTAATCACTCCCTCATCCGAGGACAGTTAGTTGGTCGCCGGGATGGCAGAATCCGGAACGTAAACTACCTGCTATCGTATCGTGAAGAGGGATTTTTTTGGGAATATCCCGCCAAAAAATAATACCTCAACCGAGTACTCGGGAAAAAGGAACGGACCCCCCGGTCTCCCAGTATTCCCACTGTGAAATCATAACCTTTGCATCAGAGAGCAGTTGCATTTTTCAGAGATGATGAAGAGGATAGTCCAGTCCGGGGGCATAAGATGCACCGTGTTACCTTATCGGATTGTGTACAGTTCGAAGAATCTATTACTTTCCTCAGTCTCCTTTGATTATCCTGCCGATCTGCATCTATTACGGGGAAGTTCTTAGAAATTCAACTCATTTGCGCTGAAGGGAATTCCATTGTATGGATTCTCGGATTTTAAAAAACAAGAAAAAGTGGTAGGTGGTCATTGGGGGGTGACCATCTCCAGAGAGATCCCAAAAACGAGAAATGGAGATCCTTGGGGGGGTAATCTCCATTTATGAGATCTCACCGGCCTACGCAGGAGAAAGGTTTCTCTTGGTTAGCGATGAGATTAATCGATCAGATTAATCTTAATCGCATAATATTTGTTATCCCACTTAAAGTTTATAATTTTATTGCTATCGAACTAATGGTGAATAATGCATGACAATCCTTATCGCCCGAAGAAACACAATACGGGGATTGTTTTTTCAGGAAACACATCAATCGGGAATCATAAGAGCGGTTACGATGTATGCTCTCTCATGGACCAGATCATCATCCGAATGGTTCGTCCCGTGTTACCCACTGCTGATGATACTCAATAAAATCCCTTCCAATTACTATTGACAGCCCTGCAATAACCATAATCTGATCCTCCTGACAGCCTTTTTTATTGTCATTGTATCAGGATACCCGGGCGTCTCTCACATTGGTATCGCCTGTTTCATCACCATGGCAACTCCTGGTTTCTTCCTCTGAGGGGAATACCCTGCTTCTTCATCCATTTTCACCCTTCCAGCACCTGTTCCCAAGGTTTCATATCGGTAAAGAAAGTCCATGTACTAACATGGCACTCTCCCTTTCCCGGATGCAGTCATACCTCCTCCTGCTCGTCGCCATTCTCCTCCTTGGTACATTCGGGGTGATGGTCGTTGAGGGACTTCCGGCTTTTGATGCATTCTATTTCGTCATTGTTACTATCGCGACGGTTGGATATGGTGACATCTCTCCATCGGATGTCTATGGGAGAGCCATCACAATATTGATCATCATTGCAGGGGTGGGTACATTCGTTGCAGTCTTTGCCGACATCATGGAGAACCTTATCTCGCGGGAAGAGCGGAAATCCCGGCGAAGAAAGATCAATATGATCATCGGGCTCTTTTTTTCAGAGTTTGGAACTGAAATGCTCCGGATGCTCTCTTCATGCGATGCCTGCATCGAAAGTATCCGGAAAGAGCTCCTCATATCAGCAACATGGAACTCTGCAGATTTTGAACGACTGAAAAACAGACTTGAGAACCATGAATACTGCATCGAGACAGGTGCGGTGAACCTTGTTGAACTGAAGGAAACTCTCTCAAAGAAGAAGGAGTTTCTTATGCTTCTTCTTGAAAATCCGGTGATATTCGAGCATGATTCTTTTACGGATACCCTCCAGGCTTTCTTCCACGTGACAGAGGAGTTGACATTCCGAGAGGATCCATCTCACCTTTCCCCACCTGATACAGCCCATCTCCTTAATGATATCAACCGAGGGTACCGGCTCCTGGTTTTTGAATGGGTTGCCTACATGGGACACCTGAATGAACATTACCCGTTCCTGTTCTCACTTGCGATGCGGACCAATCCATTCGATCCGGAAGCCCATGCTGAGATTCGCGATCAGTAGCAGAGACAAAGAAAAGGAGCTCTGCCCCTCTTTCACTTTGTTTGGGGATACGACGCAGAAATCCTCATTTGAAGCAGATTCTCCCCTCTTGGTTTCTCTTATACTGGCAGCCAATTATCACCAGATCTATCATGACTGAACAATTTCGATAACGTGCAGAAGTATAGAGAAAGGATATTCCCCCACTCCTTATCGAGAGTCGCCTCGTAAAGGAATCCCTCGCTGTACCTCCATGTTATCCATGAATGCCAACCCTCAGATAATCACAACGAACACGACTGGTTCTTTCAGAACGAAAATACATACCAAATTCAATAAAGCCTATCTTCAGACTCCGGGTCAACAAGAATCGATACATTGAAGTGGTGCCCTGCCGTCAGTTAACAAAGGAGGAGACTGATGTACTGTCCCAGATGCGGAAAAGAGACAGAACAATCGGGAAATTACTGCCAGTCATGCGGGGCCAGCTTCAAAGACATTCCTCAAAGACCTTTTACGAAGAAAAGAACAGGGTCAATAAAAACAGAGAGATTCTCCGGTCTATCCGGTCGGTTTCTCGGCGGACTGATCGATCTCTTCTTTCTGATCCTCTTCGATCTGATGGTGGCAGCAGCCATTGGCATCATCTCTTGGCTCCTGTCAAGACCTGACCCGGTTTCAGAATCAATACGGATGCTGTATCAGTATTATTACCATCAGCCAAGAACGAATGCTGCCGGACAGGTGGTCAATGCAGTCATCCCCCCTCAGATCCTCCTTTCAGCCTTGGTCTTTCTTATTATAGTTCCCTGGATCTATTCTGCTTATCTTGAGAGCTCACGCAACCAGGCAACACTCGGGAAAATGGCGATC
>MVZQ01000032.1 GCA_002068435.1 Euryarchaeota archaeon ADurb.BinA087
GCTCTGTGGTATAGCACAGGATATGAAAGACGCTTTTGCCGCCTGTGGTAATTATACCGAATTAAACTGGACGACTGATATATCTGATGCCGCCGGTTCGGATATTGTGATATGTGCCGCCGGAGCTGCCAGGCAGGTCGGGCAGGATCGCCTTGATCTGGCCCTTGGGAATGCCCGGATTGTTGCTTCTACTTCACGCCAAATCGGTGAGCATGCTCCCGATGCAACACTTCTCATGGTCACAAATCCGGTCGATGTGATGACATCCGTTGCACTCCGATATTCAGGTCTGGATCCATCCCGTGTTTTTGGCCTTGGCACGCATCTCGATTCTATGAGGCTCAAATCGCTCATTGCATCATTTTTCAAAGTGCACGTCAGCGAGGTACATACCCGGATAATCGGAGAACATGGCGAGAGCATGGTCCCCCTGTGGTCAGCTACCACTATCGGAGGCATACAGATCAGCAACCTGCCGGCATTCTCCGGGCTCCCGGTCGCCGAAATGGTCGCGACGGTAAAGACGAGTGGTGAAGCCATTATCAGGAATAAAGGTTCAACCGTTTTCGGCCCTGGTGAGGCAATTGCTACTCTCGTGCAGACTGTGCTCGGAAATGAGAACAGGATCCTGACCGTTTCAGCCTATGTGAAGAGCGAAGTACACGACATAGGGGATGTATGTATTGGGGTTCCGGCCCGGATAAACCGCGAGGGAGTGTTCCCGATCACAATCAAGATCGACCAGAACGAAATTTTGCAGTTCCAGAATTCTGTGGAAAAGATACGGGGAATAACCCGTGAATTGATGAGACTTCTTGAAAAAGAAGAGTTGTAACGTCTTATCAGCAGGGATACCACTTACCCCAATCAGGTAAGTGTCAGTTCGATGATTTCTGCCCTCTCGACTCCGTCAATCGCGCCGATATCTGATTCTACGGTATCGCTTTCACCAGCATCATCACCGACAACAACGGCAATTTTCAGTGCTTTTAATCCAAATCCAATGGGTTCTTCTCGTATATCCTGAAGACCCGGCACTTTCTCTTTTATCTTTTCTGCGAGAAGATCGAGATTAACATCAGGGGATTCCGGCATGACGCGGAGGATGAGTGCTACGTTCCCCATCGCTTACGGCCCCCCGAATCCACATTTCGGGCAGCGATAGGGAATACTCTGTTCCCTGCATCGCACACAGCGCCTTATTTCATACCCGCATTTCGGGCACCCGAATTCAGCCGCACCCTCTTCTGCAAGAGGGGCATTGCATGAAGTACATTTCCGGATCATGTATTGTTTCACTCCTGGTTATCAGTCCTATATTATCTTCCCTGAAGGGTTTAAAATCCAATGGTTGTACACAGGACCTTGCGGCCATCCAGGAGATTTCCGAGGCGCCGGGGTTTGCGCCCGTTCACCACAATGGTCTTTACCCTGGAAGCAATTACGTAGCGCAGGAAGCAGGGATCCACATCATCGGTCGGGACTTCTTCTGTAATGACATTCTGGTGGATTCCCCCGGATCGGATTCCATCGACTGACTTGAGCAGTATCAGGGGAAGAGAAAGACTGGATGCTATCCATGCTGATATGGTGTCAGAAGTGACGTCCCAAGAGTGAGGGAGCGGATCAGTGTTTCGGAGGAGGGTATAGGGTAGTAGCACTTCCACCCTGCTGGGAACCCTGAGGGAAGTGACGGTGTTCACCTCGCTCGAGGCGATAAACCAGCCCATCTGTTCCATTGCAGCAATGGCCATCCAGTGGGCTGGGTCACCTGAAATTCCCATTTCCCGTACCTGTCTGGCAAACCGTCCTCCTCCTGGTACGATCAGAACAGCCAATTGACGCTTTTTGAACAACCGAATGAGAGGATCCACCGCATCCATGAGACTTCCGCCAATCTTCACCACAAAGGGACCATTCATGAAAAGAGGATAAATTTCACCAGATTAATAATTTGAGGCTTCAAACACCAATGCTATGCGCGGGTCGTTGTTTTTTATCTTCCTGCTCATCCTCTGTATTCCCGTGCATGCCATTCAGATCGTGGAATTCTGCCCTGATCCGTATCTCGATGGCGATCCTGATGAATACATTATCCTTTCAGGAACAGGGAGCCTTGACGGGGTCGTGATATCAGATGGAGAGGGAGGATTCCGGTTTCCGGATGGTTCCATGATAGAAGGGGAGATTGCAATCGCCCGCAACAGCCGCGCGTATCAGGTGACCCATGGACGCGATCCGGATTATGAATGGTATGATTATTCTGCCAGTGTGCCTGATGTAGTCCGCAGCGGTACGTTCCAGCTGGCCAATACGGGCGACCAGCTCCGGTTGTATATAAGGGGAAATCTTGTTCAGGAACTCACCTGGCCCGGGGACCTATCAGCACGTCAGGGCCAGGTGCATTATTCAGACGATGATTTTTGGGACCAGCGGATACTCATGCTCGGCCAGTCCCGCTTCACGAGTCAGGAGTTCTTCTCGGTGGATGGTGTTGCATTTGCCGCACCCGACTGTTCTCTCTCTGTGTATGAAGATTCGGTCCGATATGCAAGAGAGGAGATTCTGGTTAATGTCTACGAATTTTCCAGTCCTGTCATGGCCCAGTCCCTTATTGATGCAGGAAAGAGGGGTGTTGCGGTTACTGTTCTCCTCGAAGGGGGGCCTGTCGGAGGAATCAGTGATGAAGAGAAATGGGCGGTTGCCGAACTGAGCAAAGCGAATATCCCGGTACTGCTGATGACATCAGCATATACTATTCATTCGCCCTACCGGTTTGACCATGCAAAGTACCTGATCATTGATCACCGCCAGGTACTGGTGACAAGTGAGAACTTCAAATCCAATGGCTTTCCAGAAGGGGGACTTTCAGGAAACCGGGGATGGGGCATCGTGCTTGAGGATGAAGGAGTCGCCCATTACTTCATGAGTATTTATTCTCATGATTCTTCGGGAGGCTGGTGTATCCCTGCTGCATTCAGCAGTGGTGAAGCAGAGTTTTCCCCGATGACCAAATACAAGACAGAGTTCACCCCGTTCAGGTTCGAAGATGCAAGGGTTATTCCCGTAGTGTCCCCGGACACAAGTTACCTCATAAGAGACCTGATCACCGGGGCAAAGGTGTCCCTTGACATCGAACAGGCATATATCACGAACCAGACCAATGGCATGATCAATCCTTTCCTCGATGAAGCCATACGTGCGGCACGCAGGGGAGTGCAGGTTCGGATCCTCCTGGATTCATATTATTACAATACTGAGGGGCCGGCTGACAACGATGAAATGGTCCGTTTTATCAACAGCGTCGGAGAAGAGGAGAACATACCCCTCGAAGCGCGCCTTGCGGATTTGGAGGCAAATAATATTGAAAAGATCCATAACAAAGGGGTAATCGTTGACGAAACGAGGGTATTGGTCAGCAGCATCAACTGGAATGACAACTCACCCGGTTTCAATCGGGAAATTGGGGTGATAATTGAACATGCGGGAGTTGGAGATTACTTTACTCGGGTCTTTGAGGACGACTGGATGGCGTCAACATTAAACACAGGAAAAAAAGGACCTGACTGGTTCAAGATCGGGATTGCTCTCGCAGTTCTCTTTACCCTCGCGGGCCTGGCATATATCAAGAAGAAGACCGTGTTTTAACTCAATCATGATACTGGTAGAGAACAGCTCTGGACTTCTGGAGGCTCCACGTGAATTATCGTTTCATCGCACACCGGCATATGTCACAGAGTGTGATCCCGGTGTCTGAGCTTGTTACGGACAATGCCCACCGATCGATGAGCGAATCGAGTTCATGTGAGATCTCAACACCTGAATCTCCTCTTTTTCTGCTCATATACTGTGATACTGCCGCACGGCTGACACCAAGCATTTTTGCCGCATCGCTCTGCGTGATCCCCTCTCGTTGCACGAGCCGTGTTACCATTTCAGCCCTCATAGCAGGAAGGTATTTGCGTACCATGATATCACAGACAACGATATCACAGCCGGCATTCTTCATGCAGGCACCTGTTGCTGCTCGCGATTCTGATAAATAATCTGGCGTGCATCACGGAAATTGAACTTTTCGATGATCAACTGATTCTCCTTCAACTTCTTCAGGGCATAGCGCACCGTCCTCGGCGCAAGTTTGCTCTTCCTGACAATTTCCTTATAGGTCATCGCACCACCTTCATCGAGGAGATGCAGGACAGCCCGGGATGAGGGGGGGAGGTTTACTTGTGGCATGAATAAGTGTTAACGCTGTTAACATATCAAACTGTCGATTATAAATCTGATTGATACGTGGATCCTTATATGCTTGTCCGGCAGGAGCGTATTGCCTTTCTGCTCCTCTGTTTTGT
The DNA here is from genome assembly GCA_002068435.1 of Euryarchaeota archaeon ADurb.BinA087. Taxonomy (GTDB): domain Archaea; phylum Halobacteriota; class Methanomicrobia; order Methanomicrobiales; family Methanospirillaceae; genus UBA9949. The sequence continues at coordinate 4,353 of MVZQ01000032.1, forward strand.
TTCGGTGTCGATCATAGCAACTACATTCATTCTCTCCGGTATTGACAAATCCATCCTGGCATCAGACTATACTCCCCGATCAGATGAGGGTTCACTGGTGCATCTCGAGGGAGAAATAAAAGAAGTCCATACCACAAAAACCGGAGGGCATATCCTTGCTACCATCAATGGAACGGCGGTTTTCATCCCTGCCACCCTTGCAGGGGAGGTAGTGCTGCATGAAGGGGACTACGTCTCCCTGTATGGCCTGGTTCAGACATACCAGGGAGAGAGGGAAGTTGTGCTGAATTCCCACAGTGATATCACGATACTGAATAAGAGATGATCGGGCTGATCAGGATCTCAACCAAGGTAATGAGAACGTCTTCCCATGACATCTGAATTCAGAAAAATCTCTGCAGCAGATTTATTCTTCTGAATCACCGGTTTCTCTCGCTTCCCTGCTATATTCAGAGGATATCCGAATCATCCTTGCAGAGTGTGCTGCTGCTGTTTTCACGTTGTCATCCATGTCCGCCAGTGCAGCCTTTTCAAGAGATGCGAGTGCCCGTTCATCTCCAATGAGTCCTAATGCAAGAGCAGCATGTTTCCGGACCTGTTTCTTTTTATCATTGAGGAGCGCTATCAATGGCTCCACCGCCCGTTTGTCACGAAGCTTGCCAAGGCCCAGTGCAGCACCAGCCCGTAACCATGGTTCTGTCGAGTTCAGCGCCTGGAGCAATGGCTCCACCGCCCGTGCATCCCCAATAGAGCCCAGCGATTTTGCAGCCAGCCATGAGACTTCGACAAAGGGATCCTTGAGTGACTCGATTAATGGCAGAACCGCTGTCTGATCACCGATAATACCCAGATGCTCGGCCGCTTTCCACCGCGTGTCAAGATGCGGGCTTTTCAGAAGATCGATATAAGCCTGAATATTTCGCCTGCGGAGGTTACTATCAATAAATTTTATATCAAGAGGTTCTTCTTTATCCGCATTCATCAGACAACTCCCGCTCACGGGGGGTTGGTGACCGACTCTATTAATTGTTTTGGTTTTACGGGCATTCTTTCGGGAGATTATTGAGTATCCTGGAATGGTTTTTTAAGTTCATGAGTAATTTCAAGGCTGACATCGAAATTTCGGACGGTATGGGTCAGTGTCCCGGCGCTTATCCGGTCAACCCCGGGAATGGCATATGAGAGGAGATTTGTCTCATCTATGTTTCCAGAAACCTCGATTACAAGGTGTTCCCTGAGATCTTTTCTGTTCATTACATCCAGCGTCTCCCTGACAAGGTCAGGCGTCATGTTGTCCAGGAGAATCATATCTGCACCAAATTTAGCAGCAGCAACGGCATCGGCAGGGGTGGAGACTTCCACCTCGATTTTCCGATACAAGGAATGGTGCTTTGCCCGCTGGATGGCAGTCTCAATGGTAACGAGAGCGAGATGGTTATCCTTGATAAGGATACCATCTGAAAGGTTCATGCGGTGAGGATCCCCCCCGCCGAGCATTACCGCTTTTTTATCCAGATACCGCATACCGGGCGCTGTTTTACGGGTAGCTGCAATACGGATCGGAACTCCGGTGGTTGAGAGGAGTGAGGATAGCAATCTGGTCCGGTTCGCAACACCACTCATTCTCCCGATGATGTTCAAAGCGGTTCTTTCCACGAGGAGAATCCCTCTGGCAGGACCTTCCATCGACATGATGACGGTGTCAGCAGCGACTTCGCATCCATCTGAATAGCGATCGTGTATAATTGCGCCGAAATAGGAAAAGAGGGTTGCCGCCTCTTCGAGTCCTGCAATCAACCCTGCTTCGCGGGCGATGATGACCGCCTTACACCGGATATCCCCTAGGGTGGTTTCACTGGTGATATCCCCAAAGGGTGCATCCTCTTGGATATAGGAAAGGAGAAGTTCAGGAGTATGCATTTGCGTGTCCTTCCGAAGGGAGAAATAGCGATGTTGTTCCCAGATACAATCCGTTCGAGGCCGTTCTGTGAATTCTCATGCCCGCCGCTTCATCGTTTGAGAAAATGCTGGAGGGTCCACGTCCTGCACATCTGGCGGGTTTCAGTGGCCGGAGTCCATTTTGGGAATTCTGAGGATTCATGTTCCAACCACCAGCGGCTCTTCGATATTGGTGAGGAGTGAGAGAATGGAGAGGGCTGCAAGGTAACTGGTTGCCGGATTGTCAGGGCTTGGCAGATTGTTCACACGGATAAAAATATCGCCAAAGACTCCTTCCACGATTATCTCATGGATATTCCTGTCGACAGCAGGATCCACATAGAGTTCCACATCCACCTCTCGCCCGGCTGCAAGGCTGAGTGCCACTGAGACATTTACATTCCGGGGGAATTCCTTGATGCATTCATTCGCTTTTCCTTCAAATATCAGTGTCCGCTCTGATGCAGGGAGGCCAAGAGACGCCGGATTCTTTGTGGTACGGAGCAGGAGTCGTGAAATGGGTGCGATCTGACCGACTTTTATGTTATCAAGGCCTGTAATCGCGCCGCTTGGGATATGGATCTTTCTTTTTTGCCTCCGGGCTATGCCGATAATTTGTGACCTGAAAAGGGGGTCTGATAATGCACCCACACTCATGACAACCATATGCTTTTCATGTAAAAGGATGGTCTCTGCATAGGCCTTTACTGCTTTTACCGAGGCCGCCTCCACGACCAGGTCAAAAGGAGCATTGATAAAATCCTCGAAATTTTCATACGGTGTCCCCCCAGAAACAAGTGCGAGTTCACACGCCCTTTCATGGACTTTGTCATAAAGGGCGACGACCTTCCAGTTTCCCTGGTACTCTGCAATAATATGCCCGATATTTCCACAACCGAGGAGCCCGATGCTCAACATCACTACAACATACACAACGCTATCGGTTAAGCATTTTGCAAAATAGGCAGGTAGGAGGGAATGATTTTTTTCCGGGTCTCAAAGGCAGCTCATGCCCTCCCCTGGTTTTATGAGGGGTTGGACAGAAATCACACACGGGTATGGGGTCTCCAGCCGGATCTGATTCAGAACTGAGTCATACAGAGAGCTTTTCGGACCTTGCACACAAGGATGTCTGTATCCTCACTTTTGGGTGTACCTATAATCACGGAGACAGCAGGAAACTGGAAGCGGTTCTGATCTCTCGAGGCTGCAGGATTGTCCCGGAACCGGAAAAAGCCGATGCACTGGTAGTGAATACCTGCACGGTGATCGGAGCAACAGAGCGGAAAATGATCAGAATACTGAAAAAATATTGTGATATGCCCCTCTACGTCACAGGCTGTATGATGCTGGTGCAGAGAGAAGAGATCTGCGCAGTCTGCAATCCGGGGTTTATCCATCCTGATGCAATAACGGAAGAATTCAGTCGGATTCCATATCGCAGCCCCCATGAAACAGGGATTGTCCAGATAGGGAAAGGATGTCGCGGAACGTGTACGTATTGTATCACCCGGTATGCAAGGGGTCCTCCTGTCAATCATAAGATGGAAGAAATACTGGATGAGATCCGAAAATGCCATGAAAATGGAGCATTCGAGATTCAGCTCTGTGCCCAGGACTGCAGCGCATGGAGGGGGGAGGACCATGAAACCTTGGCCGACCTTCTTTCAAGCACCGGAGATCTTCAGGGATCGTTTCTCATCCGCGTCGGTATGATGAATCCCGCAACCCTCCTTCCGATTCTCGATCCTGTCATTGAATCGTTCACGAGTTCACGAGTATTCCGTTTTGTTCACCTTCCAGTCCAGTCCGGTTCAGACCGGATTCTTTCGAGAATGGGCAGAGGGTATACCCGTGATGAGTTTACCTCACTCGTGAATGAGTTCCGAAAAAAAATTCCTGGGATTTCGATAGCAACGGACATCATTACGGGATTTCCTGGGGAAGATGAAGAGGACTTCCAGGCCTCGATTGACTTAATTTCTGCGGTGCAGCCCGCCAAAGTAAACATTACCCGTTATTCACCCCGCCCCCACACCATGATTGCCGATGCAAAAGCGCCTACTGATTACATAAGGAAGGTCAGATCACGAAAGATACAGGCTCATGCTGAAGTGCTGTATCATCGTCAGAATCGTTCCCTGCTTGGCAGAATCATCGGTGTTACTGTGACAGAACACATCAGACCCGGGAGCGTCCTCTGCAGAAGCAGCAATTACACCGGTGTTATTATCGAGAGCGATCTTCCGGTAGGGGCGAAGGTCCGGGTATGTCTTGTTGAAGACCGGATGTACTTCTTCTCAGGGGAATTGGTATCATGATGTGTAACCTCATGCAAGGAATAGTATATAGCACAATAGAGTTTATGCCGTTTCATTTACGACGGAAGGATTAAACGTGAGGCACACCAATTCCAGTCATTCACCACAGGATGAGGAATATACGATGGATGAGATTGAAGCTGGTTTACTAAAATTGACTGAAAGGATTAAAGAGAGGGAAAAAGAGCGGGAGTCCCTGTCAAATGAGGTAAAAACGCATGAAGTTGCGCTCTTTGGGAGGCTGGCCAGGATTGCTGCCCCGCTGATTCCCAGCATAGGAATCCTGATGTTGCAACGTGGCAAGCAGGACACAAAGGGGGAGCTGTATGATACCATGTTCCATAAAAAGAAGATGATTGTCCTGGGAAAAACCGATCCGGCGGGGCATCGTCCAGATAATATGTCAAAAAAAGTGGATGATCAGTTCTGCGTCCTGTCAGAGGATGGAAAATTTTATGAATTAATGTTCTCTTTTGACGGATTTATTGTTGACTCTTATGCAAATCAGATAACCCCGAAAGATGCACTTGATCGGTATGGATACGAACCAATGTACATGCTCTATCAGGCCCTCCATGATTACCTCAAAGGGCAGGAAGATCTGGTCGCGGCACTGAAACGGGTCCTTGAATTTGTTTTCCCCGCCTCTGCTGCCAAGAAATATGATTAATCTCCCTCTTTTTTCCATTTGAAGAGTGGAAATGCCGGTTTTAACAGATCTTCCTCGCTTCTGCCGGTTGCAGATAACAGATACGTTTTTGAAAAGCGCTCTTTATTTTCATTCTCGAAGGAGACTGTTACTTTCACCTCATTTATCATCTTTTCGAAGGCATAGAGATATTTTTCATCTTCCTTTAAGAGAGGGAGATCTATTTCAATATCCAGGGGAATGAATGCGGCATGGATGGCAAACGCTGATGCATTTCCCCTGTTTTTCAACTCTATTGCCTTTGCCCCGTTTTTTAAAATTGCGTACACATCCGGATGCATCCGGGAGTCTTCCATGATCCAGATGGACATCAGGAGGACGATGAAGATAATGAAGGCCATACCCCCGACATAGATGTCATAGATAAAGAGCAGGATGGTGACGATCAGGGCAGCACCGAGAAGGATCTTGTAGTTCCGTTCCATGTAAGAACTGGTTGTCTTTCTGGGGTAATTAAGAAAATGGGAGTGGGCCCGATGTGATTCGAACACATGACCTCCCGGTTATCAGCCGGGCGCACCACCGGGCTATGCTACGGGCCCATAAATTGCCTAAATAGTTAAACAACACGACTTCTTATAGGTTTTGAAACAACGGCCGAACTCCTATATAAGGGTGTGAACCAGAGTATCTCATAAAGAGGACATCTTGGTGGACTATGGACCAGCGCTATCTCTTGGGAAATGAAGCAATTGCCCTCGCATGTCTTGAATCTCCGGTAGGATTCGTGAGCGGGTATCCGGGAACTCCTTCTTCAGAAGTGATCGAGATCCTCGCAGCGCATCCCGACCGGAGCGCCTATGTGGAATGGTCGGTGAATGAAAAGGTTGCATTCGAAAATGCACTCGCAGCGGCCTGGTGCGGTGTGCGGTCTCTGGTGACGATGAAGCATGTGGGACTGAATGTAGCAGCAGATCCGCTGATGACAAGCGCATATACCGGGGTCACCGGAGGGTTTGTCATCATGAGTGCAGATGATCCCTTTGCGCATTCATCCCAGAATGAGCAGGACAGCCGGATGTATGCAAAATTTGCGAAGATTCCATGCTTTGATCCTTCAACGTTACAAGAAGCTCATGATATGGTAAGGGATGCTTTTGCCCTTTCCGAAGAGTTGGGGCTCCCTGTTCTGTTTCGGCCGACTACGAGGATATGTCATTCAAAGAGCAATGTCACCGTGGGTCCTGTTCTGCCCTATTCCGGAAAAGGGGAGTTTCACAAAGATCCCCGACAGTATGTCGTAATTCCTGCCCATACAAGAATCCTCCACAGGAAGCTCAATGAAAAACAGCCGGTAGTCAGAAAACGGATTTCCGAATCTGGATATAATCAGTATCACTTCCGGGGGAAGCGTGCGATCATCGCAAGCGGTATTGCCGCCGCCTACGTCCAGGAAATTATACCTCCTGATGTCTCATTCATGAAGATCGGTGCTTACCCGATCGATGAAGAATGGCTTGCAGGTTTTGTTCGGAAGCATCAGGAGGTCATCGTTGTTGAAGAGCTCTTCCCGGTGGTGGAAGAAGCGGTGCGCGAAGTAGCAGGTACTGTGACCATCTTTGGCAAAAAGTCCGGTCACGCACCATATGAAGGAGAACTTTCACCAGAAAGCGTCGCACGGATTATGGAGTCATGCGGATTTTCTCCTGCGGTTCATTACACTTCAGTCCAACCGGTTCCTGACCTGCCCCCGCGGCCACCTATCCTTTGTGCCGGATGCATGCACAGGCCTGTCTTCTACGCCATTAAAAAGATCTTCCGTGATGGTATTTACCCGAGCGATATTGGCTGCTATACGTTGGGGCTCCAGCTGGGAGCTGTCGACACTACTATATGCATGGGGGCCTCGATCACCGTGGGGAGTGGATTTTCCCACGCAGGAGAAGAGCGGGATATTGTGGCGACCATAGGAGACTCTACCTTCCTTCATACCGGGATTCCAGGCCTCCTGAATGCGGTCTATAACGGGGCGAACATGACTCTCGTAATCCTTGACAACCGGACAACGGCGATGACAGGGCATCAGCCAAATCCCAACACAGGATGCACTGTTTGTGGGGGGCTTTCCCCACAGATCTCGCTTGAAGCGTTATGCCGTGCCTGTGGGGTTCCTCACGTTGAGACGGTTGACCCTTATGATATGGTGATGCTCACTGCCACCCTCAAGACCGCAAAATCACTCCCGGGTGTCAAGGTGGTGGTTGCAAAACAGCCGTGCGTGATCACGGCCAGGAGAGCCGGTGTAAGGAGAGGAACGTACAGGGTCGATCCAGACATATGCACCGGGTGCGGTACCTGCATCAAATTCGGCTGCCCTGCCATCGAACAGCAGGATGAGAAAGCCTGGATCAGTGACCTCTGCAGCGGGTGTGCAGTCTGTGCGCAGATATGTCCTGCCGGTGCTATCGGAAGGGAGGGGAGCAGATGAGGGATTCATATGATATCATGATTGTCGGCATCGGTGGCCAGGGGACGATCCTTGCCTCAAATATCATAGGTGAAGCATGTATCCTGGAGGGCAGGACTGTCAGGGGAGCTGAGACCCATGGCATGGCACAACGGGGTGGATCTGTCGAGAGTCATGTCAGGATTGATGGGAAATTCGGCCCTCTTATCGCACCAGGAAGCGCCGATCTTCTTATTGGATTTGATCTGCTCGAAGGACTCAGGTACTCACACTTTCTGAGACCCGATGGAAAGATAGTGCTCTCTGAACGGTTGGTAATCCCCACTTCAGTGTATGTCCAGGGACTTGCGATCCCCACCCCTGAGGACTTGATAAAGAAGCTCTCGCGTTTAAATCTCACCCTGATCAGAGCAGAAGAGGTAGCAAAGGAGGCAGGGAGTATTCTTGCATCGAACGTTGTCATGCTTGGTGCAGCATCCCATCAGATTCCTCTCGATGAATCCTCCCTCGTCCATGCGGTTCAGCGTCTCGTCCCAAAGAAAACCATCGAGATCAATACAAGGGCTTTTACCCTGGGCAGGAACGTGGGACCCGGGTGCTGAGCGACGAGGAGAGGCACAGAGTGGACAAATCGCCGCTTGGGCCGTTTGAGCTAAATGCCCTGTATCAGGGAGATGCGCTGGATCTGCTCCCCCTTATCCCCTCGGGGAGCATCGATCTCATTGTCACTGATCCCCCGTTTGCTATCGACTTCCGGGCGCAGAGACTGAACTATAACCGCACAGGGGCAAATGTCCTTGAGGGGTATGCAGAGATTGCTCCCGATGAGTACGGGAGTTTCACCTCCCGGTGGCTCAGGGAAGCGTTCCGGGTCCTCTCCGGTTCAGGGAGTATCTACCTCTTTTCGGGATGGAACCGGCTCAAAGACGTGCTGTATGGTATCGACTCTGCCGGTTTTCACACCATCAACCACCTGATCTGGAAGTACCAGTTCGGGGTATTTACCCGGAAGAAATACGTCACGAGTCACTATCATATTCTCTTTGCCGTTAAAGATCCTCGTAATTACACGTTCAATAAAATAGAGCACTATCCTGAGGATGTCTGGGTCATCAACCGCGAGTACTGGAAGGGAAAGAAGAAGACTCCTACAAAGCTTCCTGGAGAAATTGTCAGAAAAATTCTCTTTTATTCCAGCAATCCCGGAGATATTGTTCTGGATCCATTTCTTGGATCGGGAACTGTTGCCGCGGTCTGCAGGGAGACTGGCAGGCATTATCTTGGGTTTGAGCTGGTGGAAGATTATTACCGGTTTGCATCAGAACGGGTCGGTAGCATGGGAGATCGAGGTGTGAGGAAAAAAATGCCCGGGAAAAGCGGGAAAAAGGGAAGGGATCGTGAGAACGCTGAGGGGGAGATTTGAACTCCCGAGGGGCTGGACGCCCCACAGGCTTTCCAGGCCTGCGCCTTACCGGTCTAGACTACCTCAGCACAGAAATGTACCCTTACTATTGTAAGGGATTTTTTTTAATGCTATCTCATGGAGAGCCGGCACGATCCCTCTTTTTCCAACCTCTCGGGTACGTGCCCGGGTCCATGAATACTGTTGAAGGAGCTATGACAAGCCCGTTTTTGAGCGATCCTGCTACCTTTGATGAGACGAGTGTCCGGCCAAGTGCAACAAGTTCCCCCTGCACACTGGTGAGAACGACGGTCACCCCTTTTTCAAATGCATCATAGCTGTGCAATCCCGGGCGTGCGAGTATCGCTCCATGACAGACTGCATCCACCGCAGTATCGCGGATCACAACCGTTGGAAGGGACAGTAACGCTGCACTGGGCGAAAGGATCAGTGATTTCAGCAATTCGGGATTCCCTCGCCGGGATTCACCTGCGGCATCTTCCAGTTCATGGAGGGTGCAGGCCCTGGTCTCATCAAAGTGACCTGAACGGATCCGCCTGAGTTCAACCATGTGTGCCCCGGAGCCAAGAGCAAGGCCTATGTGATGGCACAGCGAGCGGACATATGTCCCTGCATCGCACCTGACCCGGATCAGCAGGTACCGGTCAACAGCATCAAGAAGATCGATCTCATGGACAACGCGGATCCGGAGATTCCTCGCCACTGCACTTTTCCGTGGGGGGCGCTGATATATCCGGCCGGTGAATTCCGCAAGGATCTCCCGGATGCGCGGGGTAGCGACATCACGATGGAGCCGTATGAGACAGACATATTCCTTCTCTTCTGAGAGGAGTAACGGGGCAAGTCGAACGGCTTTTCCAATCATGACCGTAAGGACCCCGGAAACACCAGGGTCAAGGGTCCCTGCATGCCCGACCCGGGTTTGGAGAATCTCACCGACCCACGCAGTAACCTGGTGGCTTGAAGGTCCCCTGGGCTTGTCGATAACAAGGAGGCCATCCTGGAAAGGAGAAGGCTGTGTCATATCAGCCCTGCCAGCCATCTTCTTCAAACTCCTGCAGGTTTATTTATGGCTGCAAGATGCCGGTTCAGTTCCTGAAGCGTGCCTTCCAGTGATCCGTCCCCGGTAACGTCAGGGATGATACCCCGACCGCGCATCACTGCCCCGGTCGACTCACCGATTGCGATCTTCATGACAGGGATATCGTCGTCGTAAACTGCAGTGGAGAAAGACATCGCGCTGGTGAATAGGATTGCCTCTGCAGAGCTCAGATCCAATAGATTTCCCGTTGGAATGAGGGCATACACCCGGACCTCTTCCGGGATCCCTCCAGCCTCCCGGATACCTTCAATCAGGTTCGGATTCGGGACATCTGCACGGGGAATTCCTATCCGTTTCCCCCGGATCCATGAACCAAGATAGGGAACAAAGTCACGGGAATAAAAACTGGGGAGGGTCTCGGCATCAATTCCGAAATGACCAAGCGTCAGTGCCGTCCGGGGCCCGATGGCTATCACCCTGGGCCACCGTGAGAGTCGCGGGGCGATGATCTTTGCAGGAAGGGCACTCGTGAAGAAGAGGCAGTCATATTCATTAGCCTCTACCGATTTTACAAACGAAGAGATCAGATCTTCCCTGATCTCAGCTCTCAATGGTGATATCGGGTAACATTCATGGCCGAAGCTCTTACAGCGGGATGCATCATCCTTCTCCTTTCCGACGAGCCGTGTGATTGCAATCCTCATTTGGCGTATGTACCTTTTACTACCAGTATCTTTATAGCGATGTATTTATCTTGATTCCGCCCAACCTAGGCGGAAATGATCGGTTTCCTGGCAGGAATTGTTCTTGGCGTGTTGCTTGGAGCGATCAGTGGCCTGCTTCCCGGGATCCATGTGAATACCATGGCCGCGGGCCTGCTGGCGCTCCAGCTGCCCCTCATTCCCGTGTTCGGGCCTGAGATGCTTGCCATCGCGATGGTTTCAGCTCTTATTACCCACACATTCCTTGACATCATCCCCAGTACATTCCTCGGAATTCCTGATGCTGATACCGCACTCTCTGTAATTCCAGCCCACGCGATGTGCCTCGAGGGCAAGGGTGAGGAAGCAGTCCGTATTGCTGCCCTGGGAAGCGTTGCAGGGTTCCTTGCCTCTCTACCGGTGGCACTTGCCCTGCTTCTGCTGGCACCGTTGGTCCAGGGATCCCTGGATTGGGCTGTGGCGATCATTCTCACGGGTGTGGCGGGGTATCTGGTCCTTTTTTCTGAGTCTCCCCTGCACAGTGGCATTATTTTTCTCATATCTGGGATGCTGGGGCTGTTTTCCTTCCAGTTTGCATTCCTGGGCGCAGGCCCATTCGGATCTTCAGGAATACTCATGCCCCTCCTGTCTGGGTTGTTCGGTATTTCCCTGCTTCTTGTATCGGGGAAAGGGCCGGTCCCCCAACAGCACTTCGACGGTATCAGTCTCCCAAGCCGGACGGTTGTAAAAGGGACAATTTCAGGCACTATTGCCGGTATTGTGGTCGGATGGCTTCCTGGTCTTTCGAATGCGACCGCAAATTCTGTCGTCGCCTCGGTAGCTGATTACAACAGAGACCGGCAGGGATACCTGTTTGCCACGAATGCTGCAAATACAGTGAATGCGGTTGCCGGCCTCGCGGCATTCTATGCTATTGCACGGACACGGAATGGCGTCATGGTGGCACTCTCAGCAATCGAGACACCCCCGTTCAGTGTGTTACTCTCTGCCGCGGCGTGTGCAGCAGCCTGCGCTTATCTCCTCACCCTCCTGCTCGCTTCAACGGCATGGAGGTTTGGTGGAATCAACCGGACCGGGCTTACCGCAGGTGTCATGGTGTTCATCACCCTGCTGAGTTTTCTGTTCTGTGGCCTGTTTGGGCTCTTCATCCTCCTTCTCGCCACCCTGCTCGGCCTTGTTCCAAGATTGCTGAATATCCCCCAGGTATTCTGCATGGGAGCTGTAACCCTCCCGGTTATCCTTTTCTCTCTTGGAGTCTCCGTATTCTGAGGAGGCCGGGAATCAGGGCCCCTTGCCAGATCATCTTTTAGTCTCACCCTTGAGCCCTTGAACTGTGGATGAATCCTAATGAGGGTTCATACCCATTACTGCTTATGAAGTCCTACTGGTTTCTTGACCGGGAGGGGGGGACATGTCATGCCCTGCCGCATGATCAACGGATACTGGCAGAACGGATAAAGCAGCTTGAAGGGGACAAAACGGCTGAAACTCCTGACTGGGAATATGCGGTGAAATGTGGATTTGTAAAAAACCGGGGTGAGTATCTTGACCTGTTACATGCCACTGCATTGTTTCTGGCGGCAGACCGCATAGATGAGGAGTCAAAGGTTGATCACCCTGAATTAATTCTGATGGTGAAGATGCTTGATGAGATAGATACCGTCATCAATCTTTTATCTGAACGATCAGTGGAATGGTATCGGGCCCTCAATCCTGAATTCAGCCGAAAGTCAGAGATACCACGGGGAAGAAAACTACGAGATCTGATGAGGGACGGGTCTGATGAGGCGCTGGGTGAAATTCTGGATGAGATCGAGCAGCTCACCAGACGACGGTCAACCCTGTCAATGAAGGTATCTGCCAAAGCAGCAGAATTCCTCCCCAACTGCAGTGCCCTCGCCGGGGGTCTGGTGGCTGCACGCCTTGCTGCAGAGGCGGGAGGAATTCGTGCCCTTGCCCTGATGCCAGGAAGTGCAATCCAGGTGCTCGGTGCCCGAAATGCCCTTTTTTGTCATCTCTCCACTGCATCACCCCCGCCAAAACATGGTCTGGTGTATCAGTATCGGGGCGTGCACGGTTCCAGGAAGGAAAGGAGAGGCAAGGTCGCAAGGGTTCTTGCTGCAAAACTTGCCATTGCAGCGAAGATCGATTATTACCGAGGAGAGTCTGATCCTGTATTCATTGAAAAAGCCCAAGAAACGATACTGAATGCCGGGAGGAGTCCATGATCTGGATTGGAGACCAACTCGTCTCAGAAGGCCCTGGTGGCGTCTATGGGGAGCGGATGATTCAAGGGTATCGGCTCTGGAATCCGAGGAGGAGCAAGCTGGCAGCGCTCTATAACCTCGGAAAGGGCATCGATCTTGAGAGCCACCACCGGGTGCTCTACCTTGGTGCTGCGAACGGGACCACCGTCTCCCATGTTGCCGATTACGTGGAAGTCGTATATGCAGTTGAACCAGCACCCAGGCCGATGCAGGATCTTATTGTAGTAGCCCGGCAGCGTAAAAATATCATACCGATCATGGCGGATGCGAGAAGGCCTGAACGATATATCCCCTTAGTGGAGAAAGTCGATATCATCTATCAGGATGTAGCCCAGCCAGACCAGGCAGAGATACTGTCAGTGAATAGCAGGTTCCTTGTGTCAGACGGGTTCATGGTATTCATGCTCAAACCGAGGAGCATTGATGTCACCCGAACTCCTGCCCATGTGGCTGAAGAGGTGATAAATGAACTGAGCACCAGGGGTATCCGGACGGAGGAATGCGTCTGGCTTTCCCCCTACTATCCTGATCATGCAGCATTGATCTGCAAAATCAGCTGAAAAAATGACGATCGAGGGGGTAACACATTCTGAAATATTGGTTTTTCCTTGAATCTATAGGGTTAGTACAACCCTCTGTTCAGATCTCAGGGGATCACATACAGAGGGGGGTAACCTCCACATCAAACCGGTCCCCAAGAAGGACATGGGGATAACAAAAGACCATGGCAGATCTGCATTATCCGTGAAAGAAAAAAAGGATACTTTATAGCCCGGAGCAGATTCGAACTGCTGTCGCGGGATCCAGAGTCCCGCATGATTGACCGCTACACTACCGGGCTGTAATATCCTATCTTATTGATGCTTTCTCCTAATTAACCTGACTGATTTGAGCCTGGGACACCTCATAACCTGCATTTTCCGCATGTCCTGCAGACTTCTGTGGCTGGTTTTATAAATTCCCCTTTCCCGCAGAACGGTTCGATGTCATTTACATCTCGTTTATAGTATATGTGGGGTACGAGGGAGATGTGGGTATAATATCCTAGGGGAAGTCCGAGCTGCTCTGCAATATAGTTCTGAAGATGTACCAAAGCAAACATATTCGCCCCTGCCGCGGTAAGCATGTCATTGCTCCTGAACACCACTTTCATTGAAAGGTGTCCATCCCGGACGAGACACTGGACCAGCTGGAGGCAGGGGCAGTCATCCAGCTGTTCATCAACATAGGGATTCCATGTAATTGCTATCGCTCTCCTGCTCACCTGGGATGCCGCAAGTTTACGGACGATATACGCAATCTGGTCGATATGAAGCGCAGTTCCCTCTGCCACCAGGGGTGTTCCCCAGTTATAGAGTCGATCATGATAATCATACTCGAAGACCGCAGAAGTACCGAAAAGAAGGTCATGGGCGTACTGTTCCACGAATTTTCTTGAGAATCTTGAGTGAGGGCTCACCATCGGCTCAGTATCCGGGTGTTCTATCCGCATTGCAATTTCATCAAACTCGATGGTTGCCTCTCGATCTTCGGTATTAAGCACCCATCCCTTCTCTAATACCATTTTTACTACCAGGTCATGGGCTGTTCCAAGAGAAGGCGCCCTTATAATTCGCATACTACCTTTATGCAGAATAGTGGAACGTAAAGATATGGAAATAAATTCCGTTCTGACAAAAGGGTGAGAATGATACTGGCGGGCCGTTCACTAGTCATTGAATGGGGAAAAGGAGAGGAGGGTATCTGGAGACTGACGAGGGGGAATGGAAAGGAACATCCCGGGTTCAATCCTTCATTCAATATGATTTCAGGAAGAACTCTGACCATGCGCGAGACATAGGTGTAGCTGTGGAATGACCACGTTTATGTACGTATTGGATGAATAGTTTAAGGAAATGAAAAATAATGCCTGCTTTTACTCAAATCGCTTGTTTTATCCCACAAAGACCTGCATATCCCTCTGTGTTCGACCAAAAAAGATATATTAGGCGTTCCACAAATATTGAATCATATTCCGTTATTCGGAGTATGGAGCACGATGAACCGGTTTTCGGCGATTGCCGACAACTGTTCGGGACGTGTGCATTGGATTGAACGTTTCAAATTGGACATGAGTATAAGGAGGACAAAGATG
>MVZQ01000033.1 GCA_002068435.1 Euryarchaeota archaeon ADurb.BinA087
AGCGATGCGGGAACACCGGCATGGTTCTCCCGTTCAGGGGCAAAGAGGCGAAGGCCTACCTTCATGGGGGAGAGGAGCTGTTGAAGGATATCGGCTTGCGTGACCGTCCGATCGCCGCGTTCGAGCGCGAGTGCACCAGCGTGATGTACCGCGAAGATGACAGCTTTCTGAACGGAAAAGGCCGCGTTTGACTGAATCCCGAGGAAGTGATCGACATGGGAGTGTGTCAGGAACACGAAGACGGGGCGATCGCGCTCCTCCCTGCAGGTCTCAATAAGCCGGGAGAGTTGCTCCGCCTGCGCAGGTACACCTCCGGGGTCCAGGATGAGGATCACATCAGGGGTGGTGATGATGTACGAGTTGGATGAGATGACGTCGATCTTCCGGATGAGGGGGTAAATCAGGGCACCCGGGGCACCGGGTACCGCCTGCCACGTCAGGGATACGAGAGGGCCGTCACCAGCGGGCAAGCGCCTCTCCCTCGTCCGGGTAGATGGAGAAGATAGAGGTGAACCCGGCGAGTTTCATGATCTTGAATACTTCCGGGGAGAGGCTGCAGAGGCCAAACTTGTCACCCGGGTTCTTCAGCTTCTTTGCGGTCGCCAGGATCACCCGCAGTCCCCCGCTGCTGATATACGGGACGCCGGAGAAATCGAGCAGGATCTTCCGGTTTCCCTGGTCGATCTCATGTATGATCGCGTTGTCGAGTTCCGGTGCTGCTGTGGTATCGATCCTGCCGTTGACTGAGAGGACCGTCCCTCCTTCCCTGTATGCTGTTCTGATGTCCACCGTATTCCCTGAAGGGTATGTCGGTATTTTCGGGAGATAACCCTATCCATCCTGTATTCTCCTCAGCCCGGGATTGAAGAACCCGAACCTTTACGAGCAATCCGCGTGCTACTCAATGGTACGAGTGCCTGATCATGGAGTCACCAATCTCTGCATCACCGCTGGTCCGCCTTCAGTTCTCCCGGCTTGAAGAAGCCCTTCTCGCATGGTGTGCCCTGCAGGCAGAGAAGGGTATCCAGGCAATCCCCGCTACGGTCAGGATCTTTTTAAAGGATACCCCCCGATTGGAAGATATCATGTTCATGGTGACGAGGAGCCGGTAACCATGGAGACACGGTTTGACCTGGCGATCGGATCGGAGGTTGCAATGGTCCGTACCGTCACCCACCGGCTTGAAGAAGCGATGCAGTTGCACGGGTTCTCCTCCGAGGAGATTCTCGATACCCAGCTTGCCGTCGAAGAAGCGATCACCAACGTTATCGTCCACGGATACGGAAGACCCGGAGAGACGATCCTCGTCTCATCCCGGATCAGGAGCGATCGGGCGGAGGTGTGCATCACCGATACGGCACCCCGCTTCGATCCGCTCTCGGTCGCTGATCCCGATACCGGGGAGGGTATCGATGACCGGGAGATCGGGGGGCTGGGCGTGTTCCTGATCCGCAGGGTCATGGACGAGGTCTCCTATCGTTACGAGGAAGGAAAAAATATCCTGGTCCTCGCAAAACTGAAGCGGAGTTCTTCCCTTGTGCACTCCTGAAGGTGAGTTCCCCTCATCGCCGGACTTCTCATCAGGTTTATATCCCCCTTTCCCCAAAATGTTCCCTGCATGAAGATCCTGATCATCTACATGTCATACCATCGCATGAATACCCAGAAGATCGCCAGGGCGATGGCGGAAGTCACCGGCGCCACCCTCGCGAAGGCCGACGAGGCCAGTCCCGATGATCTTGCCGGGTATGACCTGGTAGGGTTCGGGTCCGGCATCTACGGGGGGAAGCATCACACGTCCATCCTTGCCCTGGCAGATGAGATGCCCCTCATGGAGAAACCGGTATTTCTCTTCTCGACATCGGGGGGATACAAGGAGGAGTTCCATACCCCGCTCCGGAGGAAAGTGATCACCAAAGGGTGTACGATCGTAAACGAGTTCCACTGCCCGGGTGAGGCCACGTTCCTCAAATTTATCCGGATCAACAAGGGGCACCCGGATCAGCAGGACCTTGAGAATGCCCGGACCTTTGCCAGGGGACTCCTGGCTGCCCCTGGTGCGGAGAAGCAGGAATGATCAGGGGCTGCCCCTCTGGTTCAATACCCGGTCTGGTCCATGTCGTCCCGTAAGCGAGACCAGGAGTATGTCAGGACCACCGGTGACCGGTCACGGGAGGAGCTGATCTTTGCCACCCTCTCTCTCCCGGTGGAGACCGATGCACGGGTTGCAGGACTGGTCAGGGTGTTAAACGATCTCCCCTGCGTCTATACCTGCAGTTCCTGTGGTGGGCATCCCGACCTCCGGGATCGGGAGAATCCGGTGCCCGAGGGATATTTCTATGTCCAGTTCATCCTCGAGCCGACCGAGCAGGGATTCCTCTCGCTTGGGATCATCGACCTTGCCGCCCGGAATGTCGACAACGAGAACCTCGCGGTGAAGGTCCTGAACTGCACCGACAATCCGAAGCTCGTCATGTTTCACATCCTCGGGAAGGAGGGGATAGATCCTGATGAGTACGCGAGGGAGATTCGTATGCTCTGCAGGGAATGGGGAGTCGCCCTCGAGGGGTCTATGAACGGAAAAAGAAGGTGAGGCGGAAGATCGCATACGAACGTATGCAAAGACGTGGTTTGTAGGGGGAATCTGCAGCAATATCCATGCCAGTAATCTGAAGGAGGGAATGGCATGATGCCCAAGCACAGCTCAAGGATAATTCTTCAGAAGGGGAATTTGTATCGATGAACAAACCAAAGTTGGATAGGGTTCCAGGGGATCTCATCCGTAAAATTCAATTGATCCTTGAACAGGGACCCGACCTTGATGGAACGGAAAAGATCCTGTCCCTGCTGGGGTGCCCGCCGATTGACGAGCAGTTCCTTGCTGGTCTCCGGATATACAGCGATTTCCTGCCCCGGGCTGCTGACTATCCGTTCAGCCCGGAACAGCGGTACCTTCACGTTCTCTGGGATGCGTTCGATCGCTCCCTTTTCTCGCTCTCGATGACGGTTGCCTTTCCCTTACGGAGGATGATCGCGAAGCGATTGTTCCGCCATTGCGGGAAGAATTTTACCTCTGAGGGGGAGGTCAGGTTCAACTTCGGCCAGTTCCTCTCCGTCGGTGATGATGTCTTTTTCAACAGGGGATCGTTCATCGATACCAAGGGCGGGGTCACCATCGGCGACGCGGTCGGGATCGGGGAATTCGTCAGGATCTTCACCCATACCCATTCCGAGTCCCTCCACTCCGTCCGGACGTATTCACCGGTGACGATCAAGGAGTATGCCAAGATCTTTTCCGGGGCGATGATCCTGCCCGGGGTCACCATCGGCCGCCAGGCCATCGTGGCAGGAGGAGCGGTGGTCACCACCGATGTCCCCGAGAATTCAGTGGTCGCTGGCGTCCCAGCCCGGGTGATCAGGGAACGGAGAACAGAGGGGAGAACGGGGGCGGATCTCGACCATGTCTGGCTCCACAGGGGGGCATTCCAGGACGAATAATCTCCGGGGCTCCTTCCCCCGGCATCCCTCCTCCCTCCCTGCCTGTACTCTGGTATCCCTGTAATAAGGGCAAACACCCTGACTGATGCGGTGCCCCCCTTCAATTCATGCCTTTCTTAGAGCATGACCTGTCCCCCGGATTCCCAATAGGAAATGACTATAACCTATCTCTCCAAGGTAAGACCAAGGATGGTTATGGTTGACAAGGGAAAACCGGGTATGAGGAGACTCGTAAGGGAGAAAGAACCGGTCTGTAAATCCCTCTCCTACGAGAGCAAGGCCCAGATTGCCCGGTTCCAGGACATTTATTCAATCGATGAACGTGTCAGAGAACTGGTCCTCAGGATAAATGCCCTGCCTGACATCTGCACTTCGACCTCCTGCGGCGGGCATGCAGAGCCGGATGACGACAAAGGACAAGCAGGTGATGGCGAGTTCAATGTTGGTTTTTTCCTCAAGCCGACTATCAAGGGGATCCGGTCGCTTGGGATCATCGATCAGGCAGCCAGCAACATCGATGACGAGAATATCATAATCCGGGTCTGGAACGATACGAACAATCCCAATTTTCTGGTCTTCATATTAACGGGCAGTAATGGCGTCGACCCAGCCATCCTGGCCGATGAGATCTATACTCTTGGGAAGGTCTGGATCGATGGGGACTGGACGACACGGAAGTTCTTCTGATGAGGCAGGGATGCAGGCAACCGGTCAGGTGTTCTCATCACCGGTGCCTTTTTCACACGATTTTTTCGTTCTCCTCACTCATCCTCATCATCGTCCTTTCGGGCTGTCTCTCCTCTCCTCCCGGAGGAATTTCTCCATCCGGAACACCCTCTCCATCCGGAACCCAGGGGATTGATGCTCTCCCTGCCGTAACCAATGATCCCGGTAGTGATCCCCTCATCCAGAAGCATTCCTCCACCTTTGATTCCCTCCTTATCACCGTGCACAATATCACCGTGAAATCGGTCCGGAAACGATCGGGTGATACCTTCTTGGGGGTGGTGCTGGACCTGTCGGTGAAAAATCGGGGCCTGAATGAATCCTTTTTCTTTGATAACCGATCCCTTATCTCGTTCCAGTCAGATTCAGAACATCTCTTTCCGGAGTATCCCCAATCGGAGTACTTTTCAGTGAATATCACCAGTCCTCTCCTCAACCGGACGGCAGCCCCTGGAGAGGAGATACGGGGTGAGGTATACTTCTTTCTGAATCCCGGGGTCGATTCCATGTCCCTCTATCTACGATACCCGGACTGGACCATTGTTGGAGGAGAATA
This sequence comes from Euryarchaeota archaeon ADurb.BinA087, assembly GCA_002068435.1. Lineage (GTDB taxonomy): Archaea > Halobacteriota > Methanomicrobia > Methanomicrobiales > Methanospirillaceae > UBA9949. The sequence goes on from MVZQ01000033.1 coordinate 4,781, forward strand.
CCTTCCTGATTTCTCGGATGCGACCCTGACAGTATCTGACACCGCATATCGAAAATATCTCGAGCTTGAGGTCCCATCGGCAGTCCGGAAAGCTACCATCCCCGGCTGGAAGGCATCCCCAGGACACGGAGTTGCCATCATCAACGTCAGTATCACAAACCATAATCCTGAAACCACCACGATACCTTCGGAGCAGCTGTGGTTGCTGACCGAAAAACCGGTAACCCTGGAGCATGGGGGAGATAAATTGGCACCGGAGATGGCCCGGGATTATCTCCGCTTCCCGATTGTTGTCCCTCCGGGAGGGATGACCAACGGCTCGGTATTCTTTGGCATCTACAGCGGAACACGGATCAACAAGATCGCACTTGCCGATAACAATCTCGTGATCCACTCCCTGGTTGACCTGAACGGGATCTATCGGTATGAGTAATGCGAAATGTCCAGGATGAGGTTAAAGGAATATGGGTAACCCGATGGTGAAACAAAGATATTTTATAGCAGGTTGAGAGATCACCCATGATCCTTCTGGAGGATTGAGACCATGGATTTCAAAGAATTCAGGTTCGTAATGGTTGTTCTCATTGTCGTTTTGACAATTGGTGTCGGATTTGTGACCGCTGCTGATGGGGGGCCAGGGCCGGTGCAGGAGGTGCGACTGGACCCTGTTGCATCTACCATTGAGACTGAGTTTGGCCGATCAGTGGCAATGGACGGGAATCTCGTCGCAGTGGGAATGGGTGGAGATGGAGCGATAGGCTCAGTGCACGTCTACCGGCGCATGGGTGCAACCTATGTCCTTGATGAGATACTGGCGTTCCCTGAAGCGATACCATGCGACTGTCTCGAGGCAGAAGATCCCGATGACGCGTTTGGAAAATGCCCGGAGTTCGGGAGAACGGTAGCCATTCAGGGGGACAGGATTTTTGTGGGAGCCCGGTTCGCACCGGTTGGTGAGATAAACGCCGGGGCAGTCTATGTGTTTAAAAAAGAAGGGGATTCGTGGCTATACACCGCCAAGATAGTCTCCCCAAATCCTGAAGCAGAGGATAATTTTGGACGTGCTGTCGCGGTTCAGGGCAATCTCCTCGTGGTGACTGCGAGAAAAGAAGACCAAGCCAGCACGGATGTAGGAGCTGGCTACGTGTATCAGTATAAAGGTGGGAAGTGGATCTATTGCACAAAACTCATCGCACACGATGCCAATCCGAGCGCCTACTTCGGTCAATCGGTGGCGATCCAGGGGGAGTTTCTGGCCATTGGGGCCCGCAATGCGGATCCGCAGGGCGCTGGTGGATTTTACCTCTTCCGCAGAAACGGGGCTGACTGGATTGAGGTCGCCAAGGTAAGTCCGCCAAACGGGAAGAATAACGATCAGTACGGCTTCTGCATAGCAATGTCCGGGGAAACGGTGGTGGTTGGTGCCCGCAGAATGGACCAGTCCGGCACGGTGAAAGACACCGGTGCAGCCTTTGTCTACACCATCACCGATGGTTACCCGGTATTGGTCACCAATCTCACTGCCAGTGACGCATCAGCGGTGGATGAGTTTGGCCAGTCTGTTGCGTTTGTGGATGATCTCATCGCGATTGGTGCCTGGAAAGATGACAATAAAAAGGGATCCATCTATCTCTTCCGCATGATTGATGGTGAATGGACAGAGATCGGAAAGATCCAGGCCTCTGATGGCCAGAAGGGAGATGAATTCGGGTATTCCCTGGCAGCCTTTGGCAACAGAATGGTGACCGGCGCTCACAAAGCTGATTTCATCAATCCCGATGCAGGGGCAGCATACGTGATCCCGGTACGGCTGTAACCAGCGAAGAATCATCCCTTTTTTTCAGACAGCGAGGCAGGAAATCCCTCTCGATTTTTCACTGTCGAGAATCATCTCTTCCCTCGTATGCATTGGAGCCTCATATCCCCTCCAATCCTTTAATCCTTCAGCAGTCCTTCAGCAATCCCCTGGAACGTTCCGTAGGATTTGAAAACGACTTTAATGGCTCTATTCCGGAAAATACCTATTATAATAAAATAATATATGTACGTACTTAGTACTACTCCAGCAAAATGAAGGATACATAGTGATCGGTTTATGGTAGTCTGTTCCTCTTTTTCTTTGTGCGTGTGATCCCCAGATTGCTGAAGTGCTGGAGGATTGACCAGTGAAAACGTAAAATTTCCAAGGGAATCAAAAAATAGGCTATTTAAATACTTTGATTTTCCCGCAGCAAACCAGATTTCAGCTGGGGGATTGCTGCAGTGCTGAAGGAGAGATCTATCATCACAATGAATATTCTCCGGATCGGTTCATTCAGTCACGGTGGGTGCCCGGGCGTTAGTGTACCCGATCACTTTGGCCTCGTTTCCCTCAAACTCAACCCCTACCGTGTATCCCTCGCTGCTCTTGCTCACTGGATCCTGGGGAATGCCGCCGAACGAAAAGACGTACCAGAACAAGCGAATCCCAGTCAGCAGGTTTTGAGTCTCTTGACAGGGTCATACTCCTGTGGTCGAAATGAGCTCTTCTCCAGATCCGGAAAGAAAGCGATACCATAAAATTAAAGCGCATTCTCCTGTTATTGGAGATCGGAGCATGGTGGCTGATCTGCCATCATACCCATCCCGATTATAACACAACTTGGTAAAAGGAGTTTTTTGCACATGGACATCCCACGTATCTTCACCATTGCCGAAAGTGCTCACCGCATCCATAACCCGTTCACACCAGAAAAGCTTGCCACTCTCGGCGCGGCGTTGCGTCTGGAATCGGGGACTCGTGTAATCGACCTCGGCAGCGGTTCGGGCGAGATGCTGTGCACCTGGGCACGCGATTATGGAATCATCGGCGTCGGCATCGACATGAGCCAGTTGTTCACCGAGCGGGCGAAACTCCGCGCCGAAGAACTCGGAGTTGCCGATCGAGTCGAGTTCATCCATGGCGACGCTGTCGGCTACGTCGCCGACGAAAAGTTCGGTATGGCAGCCTGTCTTGGTGCCACGTGGATCGGTGGGGGAGTCGCCGGCACCATCGATCTTCTGGCAAAGAGTCTGCGTACCAAAGGAATCATCCTCATCGGCGAGCCCTACTGGCGGCAGTTACCAACGACGGAAGACGCAGCCAAGGGATGCCTTGCGAATTCGATCTCCGACTTTCTCATGCTTCCAGACCTTCTCGCTTCTTTCGACGACCTCGACTACGACGTTGTAGAAATGGTTCTGGCAGACCAGGATAGCTGGGATAGGTACGAGGCGGCCAAGTGGCTCACCATGCGCCAATGGCTTGAAGCGAATCCCGATGACGACTTCGCGAAAGAAGTTCGAACCACACTGACCCTGGAACCAAAACGCTACGCCGCATATACGCGTGAATATCTTGGATGGGGCGTGTTCGCGCTGATGGCACGGTGATGCGAGGAAGCTGGGATATTCGGCGGATTGAACATTGTGACAATAACATCTCATCTCATGGATAGTAGTTCCATTCCCCATACCAATCTAGTCTGCCTGTCCCCGCTCATCAGGAAAGGCAGTATGCATCCAAGAACAGGACTGAGGTCACATACACGGTGATGACGTGCTACACCCCACGAACATAAGGTGGGCTGCTGGTGGCAACCACCTAGCCTTTCCTCTCTGTACTGATTCACTGAAAAAAGAGATTTTTCAGGGATGTTCAAATCACTGACTTGACAATCGACATAAAGAAAACCATTCATTTGTATTATTTTGGGTATAGTGGCATTTCATCCACCAATTTTTTTATCCTTCAAAGTGTTTCATGTCTTTCAAAACGCTTCTGGGGGTTGCGCCTTCGGCTAACCCCCGCCGCTGTGGCGTCCCCCTAGATGCGATAGGGTGAAATCGAGCACATACATTTCTTCATTATTCATATTGAATGGTGTATCCTTTTTACATAGATCTGAGAACTCCATCAACGGTATATTCTCCGACGTGATTAATGAGAAAGATTGGAGGCAAAAATAGTACTATACCCTTATTTTTTGAAACAGAAGCGATGCAGCTGGTTATATAATCCTGGTAAAAGCCCCGGCCCGGTTGGCATCGGAGCCCGTACATCATTTATTTTTCTGCTCGCGCAGATATGCAGGTGAAAAAGGGTAAGGCATTATTGATAGTGAAGTGCCCGTGTAGCAGATCCACCTGTTTTTTGAGTGAGTAACCTACAGGGGCAGGTTTCTTGAGAAATGCTTTATAGTGACCGGAGAAATGCAGAGTACAATCTTCAGCATTCGGATACCCTGCTTCCGACGTGTGAGTATAACCTTTATGCATATTTCCTGCCCAGATATGATGAATTCTCAGTCAGACGAATGTCCAGCCCAGTGAATCACCTTATATTCATGGGATCATGACCGTTCCCGGAGCAATATTGTGCAGGACCGTGAAACCCCCCCTGAAAAGCCTCGCTGGCATGCTCTTGATGAGCACGAGATCTTTGCTCGTCTTGAGACGTCACGTGGCGGCCTGACAGCCGAGGAGGCAGTTCGGAGGCTTGCGCAGTTCGGGCCAAATATCCTCCCTGCCAGGAAGCCTCCCGGAATACTTGCCGTCATCGTCCACCAGTTTAAAAGCCCCCTTATCTATATCCTGCTGGCTGCAGGCCTGATCTCGCTTCTCATTGGGGATATCAAGGACGCCGGTTTCATTTTCCTCGTCGTCGCCATCAATGCAATGATCGGATTTGTCCAGGAATGGAAAGCCGAGCAGAGTGCACTGAAATTACAGAGCCTGTTAAAAGTAATGGCCAGGGTCCGCAGGTCGGGGACCTGGCATACCGTTCCTGCCGATGAACTTGTCGTCGGTGATGCGGTAACCTTAGAGTCAGGGAACAGGGTACCTGCCGACATCAGGCTCCTCCACGAAGCAAACCTGAAGATAGATGAGTCGCTTCTCACAGGAGAATCTGCTGCAGTGGAGAAGACCATCCGGACGCTTGAGGCCGATATTCCCCTCGGCGACCGGTTCAACATGGCCTATGCAGGGAGCACGGTGGTGATGGGACGCGGGTGTGGGATAGTGGTTGGAACCGGGTCGAGAACTGAAGTGGGAAAGATTGCCGGGGCTGTCTCTCAAACCGAGGCGGCTAAACCTCCCCTCCTGATCCGGATGGAGGACTTCTCCAGGAAAGTCGGCATCCTGATCATTGTTGCAAGTATGGTGGTGGCAGGAATTGCTCTCTACCAGGGAACTCCGCCAGTTGACGTTTTCTTCCTTGCGGTTGCCCTTGTCGTTTCCGCAATTCCTGAGGGGTTGCCGGTTGCCATTACAGTTGCCCTTTCTATCGCCGCTGGCCGGATGGCAAAGCGGCACGTCATCGTGAGAAAGCTTGCTGCCGTTGAGAGCCTCGGGAGCTGCACCACGATTGCCACGGACAAGACCGGTACCCTCACGGTCAACCAGCAGACGGCACGTATTATCGAACTCCCCTCCGGAGAACGTGCTGAAGTGACCGGGGCAGGGTATTCGCCTGAGGGATCGATCACCAGCCCTGGTGGCGATCTGATCCGGGAAGATCTACGAACCTCCGTGTCCAACCTGGTGAGGGCAGCAGTCATCTGTAATGAGGGGTCCCTGTACCAGCAGGACGGGGAGTGGGTCTACCACGGGGATGCCATGGATGTTGCCTTTCTCGCGCTCGGGTACAAGACTGGGTTTGATCCGGACGGTCTCCGGAATTCTGTCGTAACCGTGGCACAGGTGCCCTTCGAGTCCGAAAAGATGTACGCTGCAGTCTACTACCAGGAGGGTCCCGAGTCTCCCGTCCGGATAGCGGTGAAAGGAGCTGTGGAGGCCATACTGCCTTTCTGTCGCTCCATGAGAGGCATGGACGGCGATCTTCCCTTGGATCAGGCATTCATTGAGAAGCAGCTCTTGCACCTTATGGAAGAGGGTTACCGGGTACTGGCGATAGCTGAAGGAACTGCTGTGAAAAAGCCCCACGGATCTCATGACCTTGAGGAAGTAAAACCGGAACTGACCTTTCTGGGTTTGGTCGGGTTCATCGATCCACTCAGGCCTGATGTCAGAGAGTCGGTAAAGACCGCTCATGAAGCCGGGATTGATGTGGTGATGATTACCGGCGATCACCCGAGGACCGCTCTTACTATTGCCAGTGAACTCGACATTGCCCGATCCCTGGATGAAGTGATGACCGGCCAGCAGGTGGAGGCACTGGGTGATCCCTTGTTGCCCTCATATGCTTCCGCGATTGAGCATGTACGGGTGTTTGCCCGGGTGACACCCATCCAGAAGATGGAGATTGTAGATACCCTTGTCCGGCGGGGTCACTTTGTGGCAGTCACGGGAGATGGAGTGAATGATGCCCCGGCCCTGCGACGTGCAAACATCGGTGTCGCAATGGGTTCGGGGATGGACGTGGCAAAGGATACTGCCTCAATGATCGTGACCGACGATAACTTCTCATCAATTGTCGCAGGGGTCGAGGAAGGCCGATTCGCCTACGACAATATCCGGAAAGTGACCTATCTTCTCATATCTACCGGGCTCTCTGAGGTCGTCCTCTTCATCCTCTCACTTATTGCAGGGCTCCCCATCCCGCTCCTCGCAGTCCAGCTGCTCTGGCTGAACCTTGTCACGAACGGGATCCAGGGGGTTGCCCTTGCGTTCGAGGCCGGCGAGGAAGGAACGATGCAGAGAAGACCAAGGAGTCCGGACGAGGGGGTGTTCAACCAATTGATGGTGAAAGAGTGTCTGCTCTCCGGTTTGACGATCGGTATCGTGGCATTCCTTGCATTCAGCCTGTTACTCGGGCATGGGGTCGAGCTGTACATGGCGCGAAACCTCATACTCCTCCTGATGGTCCTCTTTGAAAACTTCCATGTCTTCAACTGCCGTTCGGAGTACCTCTCGGCTTTCAGGGTGCCGATTCGGAACAACTACTTCCTGGTCTTTGGCGTTCTCATCATGCAGGGGCTCCACATCATCTCCCTGAACATCCCTGTGATGCAGGATCTCCTAAGCATCGCTCCTGTGACACTGGAGCAATGGCTGATGTGTGTTGCTGGAGCAAGCAGTGTCCTTATGGTCATGGAGCTCTTCAAATGGTCGAACTTCCGGATACATACCGGGAGACCTGAACCCTCGGGGAGTTTTACCTGATGTTCCGAGATTTTCTCCAAAGTGGTGGTGTGTGATATCATGGAGCAGTGGTCATCACGGACAGGATTTATTCTCGCGGCGATTGGATCAGCGGTCGGGATCGGCAATATATGGCGATTTTCATCAGTAGTTGGCCAGAATGGTGGGGGAGCTTACCTCATCCCCTACCTGATCGCGGTATTCCTCTGCGCCCTTCCCCTCATGATCCTCGAGCTTGCCATGGGCCGTCACTTCCAGGGAACCGTAGTCAGCACCTTCCGGGCAGTCCGGCCACAGTTCCGGGTCATCGGCTGGCTTCTCTTTGGGGCCGTATTTCTGGTGCTCTCTTACTACCTGGTTATTGCAGGGTGGACCCTCGGTTATTCCTTCTTTTCAATTGCAGGTGACACCGTCCCCTTCTCAGTGTTCGTTTCCGGATCACTCCCGGTAATCCTGTTCATGATCACCGCTGCGTTAACAGGGATCATCGTATCAAGGGGAGTCAGGGAAGGGATTGAACGAATATCGGTTGTTTTGATCCCGGTTTCCATAGGAATCCTGGTCATCCTTGCCCTGTATGGAACAACACTACCTGGATTTACAGAGGGGATATCGTTCCTTTTTACGCCGGATTTTGAGGTTCTGAGTGATCCCCTTTTATGGGGTGCGGCCTTTGGACAGGCCTTCTTCTCGCTCTCCGTTGGTACAGGTATCCTGCTCACCTATGGTGCCTACATGAACCGGGACCAGGGGATTCCTGTTGCCTCCCTGATAATTACCGTCGCTGATGTTTCCGTAGCCATTATTGCAGGCATTGTTATCTTCCCGATCGTCTTCTCCTTTGGCCTTACCCCGACAATCGGGGCAGAACTCGCTTTTTCCACACTGCCGAAAGCCTTTGCCGTGATGCCAGGGGGCTTCCTCTTTTCGGCCGCTTTCTTTCTCGTGCTCTTCTTCGCAGCACTCACTTCCGCGGTATCAATGCTGGAAGTGAGCGTCGCCGCTGTCTGTGAATCGCTCAGCTGGTCACGATTGCGGGGTGCAGCCCTTCTTACTAGTGCAATTCTCATCGCCGGTCTCCCTTCGGCACTCTCCTACAGCACCGTAAACCTGACCATAGGTGGGATCCGGGTCCTTGATTTCATGGATGAGACGATCGGGACGCTCGGACTTCCCATTACCGCAACCCTTCTTGCTATCGTCTTTACCTGGTTCCTGAAAAAAGATGTCCTTGCTGATGAAATCGGGATATCTCTCGCCCGATTCATTCATCCGCTCTGCAGGTTTGTCATCCCGGGGATATTGATAATCACGACGGCTGCCCGCCTGTTGTCAGGCCTCGATTATCCAGGAATGCGTATGCTTCCCGGGAGCGAATTCATCGGGACACTCCTTCAGGTGGAGGGAATCGGTCTGATCATCGCACTCATCCTGCTTCTCATCCTCGCAATGTGCTGGTTCAGGAGATGTTCGCTGGTAAAGATGTTCCAATCCGGAAACAACCTGTTCAGGAAACTGAAGTGACTCCCGACTGCACGATGAGCCGCGGATGCGTGTCGGAACCGGGGGGGCACTGTTACCCCCTTCGCTCCTCGTCCAGATGGGAAGGCCTCCTCTAATATTCACAGAGAATCAGGTGGCTGCAGCCGTTTTAAGCTCCCTGCCTGTAAAGCATGAACAGGAGAGCCCGTTCATTCTTCGTAAGCATGTCCATTCCTCCGGGATTAATAGGAGTTTGGTTTACACCATCGGTATGCATGCGGTGAAAGTTCGATATTCACCACGGTTTGCGATGTGTTCCCGAATCAGCCAAAGGAGGGGAGATAAAAGGCAGTGAGGATACATAGGTTAACGACGGATCCCCTCCAAAATTTCCCTTGGTTACTTCAATGACCCTCTCCTGCTGGCAGTGCCTTGAATGCGGCTATATCTATGATCCTGAAAAAGGAGACCCGAAAGGGGAGGTCCCGCCGGGAATCCCGTTTGAGGATTTGCCTGATACCTGGCGGTGCCCCGAATGCGGGGTATCAAAGGCAAAGCACGGTGTCTTCATCCAGCGATAACGGTCCAGAAGATGTCCGGGGATTGCAGAGGCTTTTTTATTCGTTTCATCTGCAGATTTTGACAATGCTGAAAAAGAATATCAGTCTTGGTCATCTACTCACCAATAACCCCTCTCCAGGAGAGGTGAACGAAAATATCCTATTGAGTACTGGAAGGGGTCCCGGGGTGAAACGGGATGGCAAAACAAAAAATTGTTCCCCATATATGGATGGAAAGAGACGCAGAGAAGGCTGCCGGGTTCTATGTCTCGGTCTTTAAGAATTCGAACATCCTGGAGACCGCTTATTACCCGAAGGCTTCAGAAGCGGTCTCCGGCCAGAAAGCAGGATCGGTGATGACCGTCAAGTTCGAGATCGAAGGCCAGGAGTTCATGGTGCTGAACGGGGGGCCGGCATTCAGGCCGAACGAGGCGATCTCGTTCATGGTGTACTGCGATACGCAGGAAGAGATCGATTATTACTGGAAACGGTTGTCATTCGTCCCGGAAGCGGAGATCTGCGGGTGGCTGAAAGACAGGTTCGGGGTGACCTGGCAGATCGTTCCAACGGTCCTCGAGGCGATGATGACCGATAAGGACCCGGAGAAAGTGGAACGGGTGACCGCCGCGTTCCTGAAGATGAGGAAGTTTGATATCAGGGAGTTGAAGAAGGCTTACAAGGGGGAATAAGGGATACCTCAAGCCTTCCCTTCAGGATCTTTGGCTGATTGATGTTCTGGCAGGGGCATCCCGGGCGGAAGTTCGTACCCTCTCTTCGTTTTACCTGCAGGAGACCCGGAGACCGTTTCTCTGAATCATTTCTGAATCACAAAAGATATTCCCTGATTTTTCCTATAGGGGTCAGGGATAATAATCGCACCCGAAAAGAGGCAGTACCATGACCCACGACGTTGAAGAGACCCTTGACCCGGATGACTGGGAGGCGATGCGGGCACTCGGCCACCGGATGCTCGATGATGCACTGGACTATATCGGGACACTGCGGGACCGGCCCGTCTGGCAGCACGCACCCCCTGAGGTGAAAGCCCATTTCGATGGCATGCCCCCTCCTGGTCCGGAACATCCGGATGAGATATACCAGGAATACCGGGACTATATCCGGCAATACCAGCTTGGAAACAGCCACCCGAGGTTCTGGGGGTGGATCGCCGGGTCCGGGACCGTGATGGGGATGTATGCCGAGATGCTTGCGGCCTCGATGGATGCTGTCAGCGGGGCATTCTCCTATATGAGCAATAACTACGTCGAATGCCAGGTCATCGGCTGGTGCAAGGCGATGCTCGGGTATCCCATGACGGCAAGCGGGCTCCTCACGAGCGGGTGCTCTGCCTCGAACTTGATAGCGCTTGCCGTTGCCCGGAACACGAAGGCCGGGTTTGACCTGCGGAAAGAGGGGATGCAGAACGCCAAAAAGAAGATGACCCTCTACTGCTCAGACGAGGCCCATTCCTCCCTGCAGAAGGCGGTTGAACTGCTGGGATTCGGGAACGATGCGCTGAGAAGGATCCCTGTGAACGATCACATGCAGATCGACCCTGCAGCCCTGGGATCAGCGATAGCGAAGGACAGGGCAGATGGGTTCTCCCCGGTCTGTATCATCGGAGCTGCCGGGACGACAAACACCGGAGCGGTCGACGACCTGCATGCTCTTGCCGATATCAGCACGAGAGAGGGGTGCTGGTTCCATGTCGATGGCGCATTTGGGGCCTGGGCCGCCATCGCCCCGGGATACCAGCACCTCGTTGCCGGTATGGAACGGGCCGATTCGCTCGCCTTCGACCTGCACAAGTGGATGTACCTGCAGTATCCCATCGGCTGTGTGCTCATCAGGAACGCTGAATTTCACCGCAAGGCATTCTCCCTGACCCCGACCTACCTTGCCCACGGGGAGGGTGACCGGGGACTGACCGGTGTCGATCTTCCCTGGCTTGACGATTACGGATTCGAGCTCTCCCGGGGCTTCCACGCTCTCAAGGCCTGGATGACGATAAAAGAACAGGGAACGGAGAAGTATGGGCGCCTCATCAGGCAGAATATCGACCAGGCCCGGTACCTTGCCCGGCTGGTTGAAACCACACCGGAGCTCGAGCTGGCGGGTCCGGTCTCCCTGAATATCGTCAACTTCCGGTATATAAAGCCGGGCATAACCGAGGAGAGACTCGATCATCTGAATAAGCAGATCGAGCTCGACCTCCAGGAAGAGGGGATCGCGGTTCCCTCAACGGTAACCATCCGGGGAAGGAAGTACCTGCATATCGCCATAACCAACCATCGCAGCAGGAAAGAAGACTTCGATCTCCTTGTCAGGGAGGTGATCCGGGTCGGCAACAGCATGGAATGAGGATCACCACCCCTGCCGGTTTAGGGAAATTCCCTGCAGGAGTCTTCGGTAAGTCTCTTCTCTGATCGATCCACCCTGTCCGGTCATGAATACGATGACCGGGACCGGGTGTCTGGAACAACCTCTTCCCTGATCCCTAAGATGGCAGTGCCGGGAGCGTGAAAGAGAAGGTCGACCCCACCCCGACCTCCGAGTCCACCCACATCCGCCCGCTGTGCCGCTCGATGATCCGCTTGCAGAGGGCAAGCCCGAGACCGGTCCCCGGGTAGACATCCCGGTCATGGAGGCGCTCAAACAGCATGAATATCTTGTGGTAATATTTCTGGGGGATGCCGATCCCGTTGTCCCTGAACGCAAACTCCCACATCCCATCACAGGGTGTCGCGGAGATGTGGATCTCCGGTGACAACTCCTCCCTGCTGAACTTTATGGCGTTATCGATGAGGTTCTGGAAGACCTGGGCAACCTGGGTTGCGTCGGCAAGGACCACCGGGAGCGGATCATGTGTCACGGTCGCATGGTGCTCCTCAATGACATGATGGAGATTGTTCAGCGCTAGTGACAGGATTGTCGTTGTATCAACCGGCTCCATCTGTTTTGCATGTGTCCGTACCCGGGAATACTCGCGAAGATCGTTGACCAGGCTGCTCATCTGGAGTCCGGATTGTTCTATAACTTTCAGGTACTTCTCGGTGTCCTGCGTCCGGCCTTCCCTGCATTGGTTGAGGAGGAGCTGTGAGAAGATGACGATCCCCCTGACCGGTTCCTGGAGGTCATGGGTGGCAATCCCGACAAAAAGCTCCAGGTCCTCGTTGCTCCGCTTGAGGCTCTCCGAGTATTCCCTGAGTTGCTGCTCTGCGAGTTTCCGCTCGGTAAGATCGTAGGCGGTCACCGCAACACCGATGACAGTTCCATCAGCGGAAAGGACAGGATTGATGATAATATCATGCCATTTTCCATCACGGTTCTCTTCACATTTTACTATCCTTTTTGACCAGATGGCCTGATCAAACAAGGATTTTCGACGCGACATGTGCTCGTGGGGCATGAGGTCCCAGACACGTACTCCGAGGAGTTCTTCATACCGTTTCCCAAGCAGCGTGGCATAATTGTCATTGATATTCAGGATGATCCCATCAGTATCGAGGAGAACCGCAATCTTTGCAGAGGAGTTGATCAGCGCCCGTTCCGTCTCAAGTCTCTGCCTGAGGGCATCTTCCATCCTTTTTCTCTCAGTGATTTCATAGGTGATCCCGATGAACCGGGGGTCGCCGCTATCAGAACAGACCCTCCCTTTTGCGGCCAGCCAATGTATACTCCCGTCTGGCCAGATGATGCGGTACTCGTGATCGAGCCGCGTGCCATCGCGGAGGGATCCCATCCATGCATCTATCAGCTGCTGGAGGTCCTCGGGATGGATATACTCCATGAGATCCTGCTCCCGGTGGAAGGTAATGTCAGGGGAGAGTCCGAAGATCCTGTTGAGCTGCGGAGTGGCCATCCAGCTTCCGTCCCGCCCTGAGATCCACATCCCTGCGGCCGCGGCATCGAGGGTGAGCTTCAGGTGGTTTTCGCTCTCCAGGAGCGCCACCTGCAGTTTTTTTCTCTCCTGTCTCAGTTCCTCCAGTTCATCCCGGAGCGGGGCCGCCTGTTCCTCGGTCAGGTGCTCGATCTCTGCCGGTGTCAGGAGCGATGCCCGGGAGGGGTGTCCCTGATCAGATAGTGGTTGTGACGGGCTTTTCATCCATCTCTCGTTCCTGTGATAAAGACAGTAAAACAGGTTTATAGGATAGATTATAATGATATCCTCCAGGGGAGGGCGGGGTCAAAAGCAGAGTCCCTGCTGACCTGTTCTCCGGATCCTGGGTCCCAGGGAACTCCGTCACGGGAAGCCCGTGGAGGAGGCCACCTCTTACCGGACCGCTGCGCCCTTCCTGTCAGGAATGTTTATGACGCTTTCAGGCAAGGATCACAGCAGAGGAGTGAGAAGAGCATGCTTGAAATTTTCAAATGCGGAAACTGTGGAAAGATCGTGACTATCTCACATGAAGGTGCCGGCCAGCTGGTCTGCTGCGGGAGGCCGATGGTCAAACAGGCTGAGAATTCTGTCGACGCAAGCAACGAGAAGCATGTCCCGGTCGTTGAAAAGCAGGCAGACGGGATCCTTGTAAAGGTCGGATCAGTCCCCCACCCTATGGAACCCGCCCACTATATCGCATGGATAGAGGTCATGGCAGGCCCCTATCTGTACGTGAAAGGGTTAAAACCAGGGGAGAAGCCTGAAGCATTCTTCCCGGTCTCCTCCCCTGATGTCAAAGTCAGGGAGTACTGCAACCTCCACGGGCTCTGGACGAACAAGCCTCACCATTAAGACCAGCAATAACCTGGCCGCAGGCCGCTGTCTCCGGCAGTCATGAAGAGCGGAGCTATTAGCGGGAAACCATGATCACTGATCGACGAAAAACAGGGCAATTTCCCCCCAGTCACCCTTTTCTACCCTAAGGCAGAAGGATCGATGGTGTATCCAACCGGTAAAGGAGAACGGGGAAACGGGAACGGATTCCTGGTATGAATCTCAGCCAGATGGCCGGAAACGTCCCTTTCATCCCTCCGAAGGTAATGTCGTTATGGTGATATGGCGTGCGGTGGAAATCTCCGGCTCTTCATTCACGAAGACAAGGATGTCAAACGTCCGTGTCTCGTTTGCCAGGTAATCGTAGGTCACCCTGCTCGATCCAAACCAGAGATTCTCCTCCACTGAGAGCGGGATGCCGTTTTCATAGATCCCAATGGTAGCATCCCTCCCGAGTACCGGCTGGCCAAAGAACGCATGCCCCCCAATGGCATAAAAGTCAATAAAGAACATTCCGGCTGAAACGGTGACC